>DATDCH010000525.1:0-10996 GCA_036524455.1 Kofleriaceae bacterium
CGCGCCGCCGCGTGCGTGCGCGTTGGGCCGCTGTGCGCCGGTGCTAGCGCACGGATGCTGTCGGCCGATCCGCGCCGCAGCTACGACGTGCTCGCTGGGGTCGATCTACCGATCGCGCTCGGCCGTCGCATCACGCTGATCACGGGTGCGGGCGTCGGCGCCGGTTGGTTTGAGGCGCCATACGCGATGGGCGAAGCCGTGTCGACGGTAACGACGACAGGGCTGCGCATCGATGGTCACATTTCACTCGCGGTGTCGGTCGCGCGCTACGTCTCGCTGCATGCGGGCGTGTCGCTCGGCGCATCGCCGCAAGCACCAGCCGTGCTCGAGGTCGATGGCGACGTGCCGACCACGAACGGCGAGCCCACGGGATTCTTCCGCGGAGACATCGGTCTCCGGATCGGAGCCCCGTGAGCGCAGGAGGAAAAATCATTCCGATCCGTCGCATCGAACCTGCCGCGCCGGCGGAGGGCGAACAGATCTCCGACGCTGCGCTGGTTGCAGCGTGCGCCGTCGGTGACAGCGCGGCACTCGGGGTTTTGTTCGACCGCCATCATCGCGGTGTCTACGCCTTCCTGTCCCGGCTCGCCGGCACCGACGAGCGCGATCTCGACGACCTCGTGCAAGCGACGTTTCTCGAAGCGCTGCGCTCTGCGAAGCGCTACCGCGGCGACGCGCCCGTGCATCGCTGGTTGTTCGGCATCGCCGCTCACATCGTCAGCCATCACGTGCGCGCCGAGATCCGCCGCAAATCGTTTCAGACGCGCCTTGCCGTGCACCCACGCCGGTTACCGACCGAGCCGAGTGTTGCGGCCGAGCGCGATCAATTGATCCAGCGCGTGCGCCGCGCCGTCGACCATCTGCCGCACAAGCAGAAGGTCGTGTACGTGATGTGCGAGCTCGAGGAGATGTCGGGGGTCGACGTCGCCAAGGTGCTCGGCATGCGTGAAGGCACGGTGTGGCGGTTGCTGTATCAGGCGCGAGTTGCGCTTCGCGGCGCACTCGAGAGGAGGGAGCCATGAGCTGTCCAAACCCAGTCGAGCTCTCGCGAGCGCTGATCGTCGGCCTCGACGATCGGTTGCGCGCGCACCTCGAGATCTGCACGCGGTGCTCCGAGGAGATCGAGTCGCACGCGAGCGTGGCGAGCGCGACGCATGACTTGCCGGTCGCCGAGCCGAGCCACGATCAAGCCTGGAAGCTGCGCGTCTCGCTGATGGCGGCAGCTCGCGCGCCGGAGCCGATCGCGCAGTCTCGCATGGTGTGGGGCTTTGCGGCCGCCGGTGTGCTCGCGGCAGCGGCTGTGCTGTTCGTGGTCGTGGGACGCGAGCCACAGCCACAAGCGCAGACCGTCGCGTCGATCTTGCCGCACGAAGGCGCGGCCGTGATGCGCGTGGCGAGCGGACAAGACGAGATCGTGCGCGTCGCTCACGGTACGGTCAGCGTCGAGGTCGCGCAGCTCGCGCCGAACCAGCGGTTCCGCGTCGTCGTCGGCGACGCAGAGGTGGAAGGACGCGGCGCAGGATTCGATGTCACCGTCGATCGCGATCGGCTGCGCGGCGTGCGCGTGTTCGCGGGTCAAGTCGAGATCCGCGCACAAGGCGCACCAGTAAAGAAGCTCGTCGCCGGCGAGCGCTGGCAGATCGAGCTCGGACGCGCCGAGCTCGAGCCGACGCCGGTCGCACCGGTGCCGGAGCCGCCCGTTGATATCGTCGTCGAGCCGACGGTCGACGTCGTCGCGAGCATTCCCGCGGAGAAGCAGCACACGAAGAAGCACAAGTCGCGGCGTACCGACCGGCCGACCGAGCCGCAAGCGCTGAGCGCGAGTGAGAGCCCGGCACGGGCGGCACCGGCGCGGCCCAAGCGCCCGATCGAGGTGCTGTTCGAAGAGGGCTGGACGACGCTCGCCGCGGGTAATGCCGCTGCAGCATCGGTGATCTTCGAGCGCGCGGCACAAGCAGCACCTAAGGATCCTCTTGCGGAGGATGCATGGTTCTGGCGCGCGAGCTCGCTCGCCCGTGCGAAGTCCGGGGCCGCGGCCAGTGCATTCGACTCGTTCCTGTCGCGCTATCCCAGCTCGCCGCGCGTCGGCGAAGCGTCGGCCATGCTCGGCTGGCTCGTGATCGACAGCGATCTCGATCGCGCGGAGAAGCTGTTCAAGGCCTCCGCGAACGATCGGGTTGCAAGCGTGCGTGCGAGCGCGGCGAGAGGCCTCACCGCGATCGAGCAGCGCCGCAAGCGTTAAGCGGCTGGCCGCTCCGCGATGCGCTCGTCGAGCACGATCCGCGTGCCGCCCGCCGGCGCGAGCGTGATGCCGCGGCGGACCACGCGCGCGGGTCCGTCGGCGAGCCGCATCCGCGCGCGCGCGACCACGGTCTGCAGCACGATGCGCATCTCGAACTGCGCGAACGCCATGCCGATGCAACGCCGGATGCCGCCGCCGAACGGCAGCCACGTATACGGATCGGGCTTCACGCCGATCCAGCGCTCGGGATCGAAGCGCTCCGGCGACGGATACGCCTGCGGGTTGCGACCCGACAGATAGATCGACGGCGCGATCCGATTGCCCGGCGGAATCAGCCACCGCCCGAGCTGAAACGGTTTGCGTACGTGGCGGCCGATCAGCGGAATGATCGGACGCACGCGCAGCGTCTCGCGAATCACTGCGTCGAGGTACGCGTCGCGACCGGCGAGGATTTCGCTCTGGAGCTTCGCGTAGGTGTGTGGGTTCGCGAGCAGCTGATCGAATGTCCACGCGAGCGTCGTCGCCGTGGTCTCGTGCCCGGCGAGCAGCAGCGTGACCAGCTCGTCGCGGATCTCGACGTCCGTCATCGCCTGTCCTTGCTCGTCGCGCGCCTCGCTCATCATCGCGAGTACGTCGGTACCGCCGGGCTTGCGCCGGCGCTCGCCGATCATCTTGTACAGCTGGGCGTCGATCGAGCGTTTGAGCTTCGTCATCCTCAGCCACGGCACACGGAACGGATCGACACCGAGCATGCCCGGCACCAGCAGCCATGGGTTCGTCGCGATCTCGAGGATCTCGACGAGCTGTGCGCGCAATTCGCGGTGCGCCGGTGAGTCAGCGAGACCGAACACCGTCTTCAAGATCACGTCGAGCGTGATCGACTGCATCATCGGATGCAGCGAGAACGCGCGGCCGACCGGCCAGTGCGCGAACGACTGCTCGGTGATGTCGCGCATCACGCGCTCGAACCCATGCATGCGCTCGCCGTGGAACGCAGGCAACAGCAACCGGCGCTGGCGAAGATGCTCGCGCCCGTCGAGCGTGAGCAGCGAATGCTTGCCGAGCATGGGCTCGAGCAGCACCGCGTTGCCCGCGCCGGCGAGCAGCACGTCCGGATCCGCGGTGACGACCTGTTTGATCAGCTCGGGGTCGGCAACGATGATGAAGCGGCCGCCCCATGGCGCGCGTAGGGAGAACACGTCGCCGTACCGGCGGTGGCAGTTCTCGAGGAGCGACAGCGGCCGCGCGATCCAGTTGAGGATCTGAAACGTGCCAGGAGAGCGAGGGCCGGGCGGCAGCACCCGCTCATCTTAGCCTGCGGCGGCGGAGGACGAATGCGACAAGTGCGAGCAGGAGACCCGGGCTGCCGCCAACACTGCAGCCCCCACCGCCGGTGTCGGTTGCCGTCGGACCGCTGTAATCAGGCCCACCGCCGTCGCCGCCGTCGCCGGTGTCATCACCGCCGTCGTCACCGCCGTCATCGCCGCCGACACACGGGCCGCTGCAAAACTCATAAGCCCCGATGTCGACGCCGGCGCCTTGCGGGCGCAGCGTACCCACGAGGTCGACCATCGGTGCATGCGTCGCCGAGCCGACATCGACCGCGGGCGCGCCGGCGCGCAACGTGAGGTCGCCCGCGCTCGGGTTCGTGAACAGCGCGTCGGTGCCGACGATCGAGCTCGCATCGTTGCCGGTCTGCGCGCGCCACGCCGCGAGATCTTTCGCGACGCCGCCGACGAGGAAGCGACCGACGAGCGCGTTGTGATCCGACACGGTGCCGGCGACGCACGTCGCGCAGATGTCGAGCGCGCCGCGCGTCGCGGACGGGTGGAGCAGGACGTTGTTGACGAGTGTGTTACCGGTCGAGCCGTCCTGGATATTGATCGTCCACCGCGCGTCGGCGGCCATGCGCACCGTGTTGTTGATGACCTGGTTGCCGGTCGATGGCGCGCCGCCGTCGATGCTGTACAGCGAGATGCCCGACGCGTGATTGTTGTCGAGCACGTTGTTGCGAATGATCGCATTCGCGATGCCGTCACCGTTGATCCCCGAGCCGCCGAGCCGACCATTGTCGAGGATCACGTTGCGCTCGACGAGCGCGTTCGAGATCACTCCGTCGCCGCCGAAGTTCACGTCGCCGTTCATGTGCACGCCGCACATGCCGTTGCCCCAGATCTTGTTGTCGCGAATGATCGGCCGGTCGGCGCTGTTCGACGCGTACACGCCGTGCTCGCTGCCCGAGCGCGAGATGTCGTTGCCTTCGACGACCAAGTCGTCGCAGAACGACGAGAACACCCCCCACCGTGTATTCGCATCGACGCGATTACCGCGCACGGTGACATGATCGCAATCGAGCGCCGCGATCCCCGCGCGGCCTGCGCCGGTCACGGTGAAGCCTTCGATCGTGATGTACGCGCCGCCTTGGATCATGATCGCGTCGCGGTTCGTCGTGCTCGCGCCGTCGATCGCGACGGTGCCGTCGGTCGTGAACGCGATCGGCGCCGTGGCTGTACCGCGCGTGGTGACCGTGAAGCCGACGTAGTTACCAGCGTGGACGATCACGGTGTCGCCGGGGACGACCGCGCTCGCCGCGCGCTGAATGGTTCGCCACGGAGCGTCCGAAGCGCCGGTCGCCGCGTCGTTACCGCTGGTCGCGACGTGCCATGTAGTTGCTGTTGCTGTTTGCGCCGCGACTGCGACGAGGAACACAGAGAGGACCACCCGCATGAACCGGGCAAGCTAGCGAACGAAGTGCGACCCGTCTCTGTCGTTTCTTCGCGTACACGAAGAGTCCGCACTAGAAACGACGAGCCGCGGCGGCTAAGCGGCTGTCCTTCGTGCGGCTAAACGACCTTCGCGGTCGGGGGCGGCGGTGGGATGCCGTCGCGGGCGGCCGCTTCCTTCGCCAGCCGCACGACACTGCGATGCAGATAGATCGTGATCGCGAGCCCGATGAGCGCGTGGCCGATCCCGCTGCGCCCGATCTCCGTGCCGAACACGCTCACGATCAGCGCGCCGTTGATGAACAACATCACGCCGGATGCGACGAGCATGGTCTTGATCCAGCCGGCGCCTCGCGGCAGCTCTGCCTTGAGCCGGATGCCCGCCGCGATGAACGCAGCCCCGAGCACGAAGTCAGAGATCAACGGCACGTAGACCGCGAGCGTCCAGTCGAGCGGCAGCGCCACGCCTTCGAGGTCCTTGAGGTCCGACGTATCGCGCAGGCCCAACAAGATGGAGACCGCGCCCGCGAAGATGAGGTACGCGCGCAGCGACCCCTCGGTCTCTTTCAACGCCATACCGCAGCGTACCGTGATTGCGCCTCGGGTTGATCGACATGGCAGCGACACCGGTCCGCGTGTCATCACCTCGCGGTGAAGAAATTCCTGCTCATCGTGGTTGGCGTCGTTGCAGTGGGTCTCACGCTCCGTTACACGGTCGTGAAGCCGGGTTCTTCGTCGTCGAAGAAAGAGCTGAAACCACCGGAAACGGTGACCGCGCCGCAGCCTCCGCCGTCTTCGCTTAGCGAGAAGCAACAACCGTCGGAGCCGGCGCCGGCGCCGCGCGAGCCCGAGTCACCGCCGCCGCCGCCGCGGATCGCCGGCAGCATCGAGCTGACCGAAGCCCAAACGCAGGAGCTCGTCCCCGCCGGCGACAAGCTCTACTACTGCGACGGCGGAAGTCTCATGGCGGTTGGCAAGCAAGGCGACGAGCCGGCCGAGCGCGTCGCGTATTGCGACCAGATCTTCGACTTCGTCGCAGACGCGCACGGCGTCTTCTACTGCCAGAGCGAGCAGCTGCTACGCGTCACGGTCGGCGTGCCCGATAGCAAGGTCGTCGCCGCGAGCACTCCGTGCATCATGGGCGCGCTCGACGGCAAGTACGCCTACTTCATGGTGCCCGGCTTCGAACGTGAAGAAGGCGAAGAAGCGCCGGAGCCCGGCGTGTATCGCGTCGCGCGCACCGGCGGCACGCCCGAGCGAATTCACGCGACGCGGCCCAAGGAGCAGTTCAGCCTCGCCGTCGATGACGAGGCGTTGTGGATCGGCGCGTGGTCGGCGGGCACGATCTCGAAGCTCGCGAAGACGCCGGGCGCAAAAGCGAAGACGATCATCACTGGCCAGAAAGGCCTTGTCGATCTCGCGGTCGACGGCGGGTCGCTGTACTGGCACGTCGAGAATCCCGGTGAGGTGCGCCGCCGCAAAAAGACCGGCGGCAAGGTCGAGACGCTCGCGAAGAACGTCGAGGTCGAGCAAGTCTTGGCGCTGGCCGGGCACGTGTATTGGTTCGAAGGCGGCGAGGGCGAGGACAAGCGCCTCATGCATCTCGCTCCCGGCGCGCCGAAAGCGTTCGAGATGGCCGGGGGTCTACGTACGCCCGCGATGGAGGGCGACGCCGACGGCATCTACGTCAGCGAGCTCGACCGCGAGGGCATCTTCATGTTCAAGCGGTAGCGCAGCGCGTTGCACCCGAGGGCCCGCGGATCGCCGAGTGGAGCGAATAAGCTGCAACGATAGGGCGTTTCGCTGTTTCTCATGGCATGTGACCGGCCGCCATATCAGGCTTTGGCCAGCGCCATGATCCCCGTGGGACGAGTGGTCGCGTCGGTATTGCACGCGACGGGAAGTTTCACGCAGCACGAGCTGATTCGTGCGAACGACGCGCTGTCGGCGTTGTCGAAACCCCCGCTGAGCGAGCATGACTTTGTCAGCGACACTCCCGAGCGCCTCGCGCCGCAGATCCCCGAAGAGCTGCAGGCGCCGCTGCTGCAGCTCATGTACGAGCTCGCCGGCGACGAGCCGATCCGTCGCCGGATCGCCGACTCGTATGCCGGGCTTTGGCTCTACGACGCGGCCGACCCGGCCGCCCCGCGCACCGGTACCCCGCTGGTCCGCTGGTTGATCGGCACGCTTCCGCACCATCACCTGGGCAAGTCACCCGAGGAGAGCGAAATGAAGGAGCACGGTCCGTATCGCGGCGAGCCTGCCGCAGCACCCCAGGTCGCACCGGTCGAGCGCTCGCCGTTGCGTACGCGCGTCGAACGCATCCGCCAGCAGTACCTGCAGGTCATCGAGGCGGTCGAGACCGTGATCGTCGGCAAGCGCAACGTGATCGAACGCGTGCTCGCGGCGATGGCGGCGCGCGGTCACGTGCTGCTCGTCGACGTGCCCGGTGTCGGCAAGACCCAGCTGTGCAAGGCGATCGCCGCCGCGATCGAGAACCGATTCGGGCGCATTCAGTTCACCCCCGACTTGCTGCCGATGGACATCACCGGCGCGAACGTCGTCGACATGCGCGACCACCAGCTGCGGTTCCGGCCGGGGCCGGTGTTCACGCACATCCTGCTCGCCGACGAGCTCAATCGCGCGACGCCCAAAACGCAGTCGGCGCTGCTCGAGGTGATGGAGGAGCGCTGCGTCACCGTCGACGGTGTCACGCATCATCTCGAGGAGCCGTTCGCGGTGCTCGCGACGATGAATCCGATCGAGCACCACGGTACGTACGCGCTTCCTGCGGCGCAGATCGATCGCTTCATGGTGATGCTCGAGATCGGTTATCCGTCACCCGAGGATGAGGTCAGGGTGCTCGATTATCACCTCGGCGCCACACCGCCGCTCGCGGCCGTGAGGCCGGTGATCTCGCGCGCTGACTTCCTGATGTGGCGCGAGACGGTGCCGTACATCCACGTCACGCCGGAGATCAAACGCAGCGTCGTCGACTTCGTGACCAAGCTGCGCCGCACCGGCGAAGATGGTCATGCGATCAGCCCGCGCGCGACGATCGCGTGGGTTCGTGCGGCACAGGCGCGCGCGATGCTCGCCGGTCGCGAGTTCGTCACGATGGAGGACGTGCTCGACGTCGCACCCGACGTGCTTCGCCATCGCATGTGGACGGACGCAGCAACGGTTCGCGAGCGGCTGCGCGCCGTCGCGATCGCGGGGGCTCGCTAGTCATGTCGGCGAGAAGCGCTCGCATCTGGGCACTGATCGGACCGGCATTGCTCGTCGTGCTCGTCACGCTGAGCACGCGCGACAAGATGATCTACACGGCTGGGCAGATCTTGCTCGCGCTGTGGATCACGTCGCTCGGCGCACTGCTCATCCTCGCGCTCGACGCGCACCGCCTGAAGCAATCGGTGTGGGAGCGTGTCGACGTGCTGACGTCGACCGGCGCTGCGCTGCACACGAGCGGCGCATGCGCGCTGCTGCTGTCGGCGGCCATCGGCTGGGCGAGCCTCAGCGTGGTCGGCGTGCTCGGCGTCGGTGCGGTCTACCTCGCGGTGATCTGGACCGCGCTCGTCGCCAGCAGCGACGTGCCGTGGCGCCACGCGCAGATCACGCGTTCGATCACGCCGGAGCGCGCCGTCGAAGGTGAACCGCTGCGTGAAGAGATCCGGATCAGCAACGTGAAGATTGCTGCGGGCATGCGGTTGTTCATTACCGGCCGGGCGATGAAGCACGGCGCCGTGTCGCGGTATTCCGTCGATGCCCGCTCGTCGAACGCCGACGTTCGGCTCGAGAGCGAGCTCGGCCCCGCCCAGCGCGGCGAGCATCACGCGCCTGCGCTCGAGCTCTGGCTCGCCGACATCTTCGGCCTCACGCGCAGCAGCACGGTTCGCCGCGCGGAGATCACGTTCACGGTGTTGCCGAAGCCGATGACCGTCGACAATGCGCAACAGCTGCTCGGCGAAGGCGGTGACGCCGAGCTGTCGACGCCCGCGCATGCGATTCCGACCGAAGGCTCGTTCCGCATCCGCGAATACGTCGAAGGCGACGATACTCGCCGCATCCACTGGATGCGCTCGCTGCAGCAGAACCGGCTGATCGTGCGACTGCCCGACGAGATTCCGCCGGCCGATCCGGAGGTGCGCCTGATCCTCGACAACGAGCTCGAGGGCGTCGATGGGCTGACCTGCCGGGCGCCGGCCGAGATGCTCGACGCGCTGGTACGCGTGTGGCTCGGCATCGGCAAGGCGCTCGCCGACCGCGGCACCCGCGTGACGCTCGTCGCGGCGGTCCGCAGTGGTGATGCGATCAAGCCGGTCGAGCGCACGCTCGTCGCGCGTGCTTCGCGTGGCGCGGCGACGCAGCTCGGCGCGCGGGTCGCGTGGCAAGCGACGATTCCACTCGCGTGGCTCGTCGAGGCGCGCGGCAAACGCCAGGTCATCGTGTCGTGCCGGCCGCGTCGCGTAGAGCGCGACTCGCTGGCGTCGTGGGTCGTCGTACCCGAGGTCGCGTGGACGAAGATGGAGGCGCCGGTGTCGCGCGAACCGGCGGTGCGCTACGCGTTTCCGGCGGGCAGCGCCGAGAATCGCGGATCGAGGCGCGCAGACGCCCAACGCGAAGCCGCCACGCGCTGGCACGATCTCGCCGTGTTCAGCCAGGTCGTGTGCTGGACCGAATGGCAACGATTTGCCGGTGACCACGTCGCTCGTCGCGATGGCGACCGCGCGGTGCTGGAGGTGATTCCATGATGGCCTCGCTTCGTACCGCCGGATTGTCGGTGATCGCGGTCTACTGGTTGATGCTGATCCTCGGCATGGTGTCGTGCATCGCGATTCGCAGCGATGCCGAGATCGCCGCGATCTGGACCGGCACCGTAGCGGGCACGGTGCTCGGCCACGTGCTCGGGCTCGTCAATACGCGCACGTGGTTCGCGGCGCTCACCGTGCTGACCACCGCGGCCGTTGTGGGTCCGTCGGCGCCGGGCGAGCTGTCAGCGTCGACGCTGTGGCTCGCGTTCATTCCGGCCGCCCTGTGTGCGTTCTGGAGCCTCGGTGATCGCACGACGCTCGTCGCGTTCTGGTTCCCGGCGGTGATCTGGATGCTGTCGATCCTCGATCACGCGCACGCGAACGGGCTGCCGAACAACACCGGCATCGCGCTGCTCGGCGTGCTCGCAGTGCTGTTCGTGTTGTTCCTACGCGTACGCGAGACCCGTCGGGTTGGGTTGTGGTCGACGGTCGCGGCACCATCTGCGGCGCTCGCGGTCGTGCACCCGCCGGTGACGCTCAAGGAGGCGCCGGGCTTCCGGATCGCGCGCACGGGGTGGGCGCTCGCAGCGAGCGCGCTCGCGTTTGTGGCGACCGCGTACGTCGCGCCGCATCTGTGGCAGCCCGAGGCGTTACCGCCGGAGGACAAGCGGGTCGCGATGTCAGGCACCGGTTCCGGCCTGCCATGCTGCCCGATCATCGACGAGGTCGAGACACCGCGCGCACGCGTCAAAGAATACTTCGCGATCGGTCGCGGCCAGGATCAAGAACCGGTCGAGCCTCCGACGAAGTACGGCTGTCGCCGTTGCGACGGCTACGGCGAATCGGTGGCGACGACCTACCCGACGTACCGCACGTCGACGATCGATGACTACGCGTTCGAGCCGACGCACCACGGCTACGTTCCGTCGTATCCGGACCCGGGCCCGAGCGAGGGGACGTACACGAAAGTGACCGGCGGCTGGTTGCCGCCCGCGGAGCCCGGCTACCAGGCGCACGAGCGGATCGAGTCGGCAACGCCGGGACCGGTAACGGCCGCGGGGTCGCCATACGAGCCGGCACTCGAGCGCCCGCCCGTGATCCCGGAACCGTCGAGCCAACACGTCGAGCCAGCGCCCATCACGCCAACGCCGGTCGCCGAGCCGTCACTACCGCCCGCCGCCGACTGGACACCGCCGCCCGCCGCCGAGCCAGTGTCACCGCCGGTCGAGCCACCTCCACCGGCACGCGCGGACCCCGAGCCCGCGCCGACGGCGGCGTCC
>DATDCH010000526.1:0-5726 GCA_036524455.1 Kofleriaceae bacterium
CGTGCTCGAACGTGACGAGGCCGAGCCACCAGTCGGCGTACTTGCTGGCCGCGCCGAAGTACACGGTCTCGTCGCGCGCGATGCCGATCTCTTGCTGGTTCGTGGTGACGAGCAGCACCGTGATGAGGGCGAGGGCCCAGCCGATCAGGCGTTGCTTGGTCGGGCGGATGGCGTACCATTGCCCCTTCATCGTCGGGCCTCCGCAGCGAAGCAGATCAGCCGATTCGGATCGGTGGCGCTCGCGATGAACGTGACGTCGGCGGGGCCCGGTGTGGTCGGCGCGGCGAAGCGAACCCAGCCGTCGTCGACGCCCGGTGCGACTTGCGCGACGACCTGGCCCCCGATCTCGACGGCGAGCTGGCCGGGGCCGCGCGGCGAGCGGCGCGTGAACACGTCGGCGAGGCCGGCGTAGCCGACGAGCTCGCTGCCGAGCTGCAGCTGCGGGAACGTGATCCGCACCGAGCCTTTCGGCGGCGGGATGATCTGGATGCAGCGTCGCGGCGTGAAGCCGACCTCGGTGAGCTCGAGCGTTGGCCGGCCCGGCCCATCGATCTTCGCGGTCGCCAGCCCGTCGCGCACGTCGGCGACGATCGTGGCGGGCGTGCGCGTGAACAGGCGCACCGTGATGCCGCCGATCGTCGTCGACGACGCGGGTGCCAGCCCGGCGGTGTCGGGTGAGCGCGCGTCGCGGATCGACACCTCCCAGATCCGGCCGTAGCGCGCGGCGTCCATCCGCGCGGCCATGTCGATCGGGATGAGGTCGCCGAGGTGGAGGCGGCCGACCGGATCGACCCACGCGGGCGCGAACACGATGAGGTCGCCCGGTTGGTAAGCGGCGCGCACCTGCTCGGCGGAGCGGGCCCACGTCTTGTCGCCCGGCACGGCCGCGGCGTAGCGTGGCGTCGCGCAGGTTTCCCACAACGCGACCACGACCAGCAGCAGCGCCGGTAGCGCGGCGATCGGCGACGGTCGCGTCGACAACCCCGACAAACTACCACGAGGCCGATAACCACCGTAATGTCAGCAGGTGCGGCTGTACGCAGCGCTGTTCGTGATCGGGCTCGTCGTCTACGGCGCGCTCGCGGGTAGCCGCATCACGAAACAGTCGCAGGCACCGCAGTTCGTGTATCAGGCCGACGCGTGGCTGCACGGCCAGGCGAGCATCGATCCGCCGCTCGTCGACAACGACTGGGCGAAGCTCGACACCGTCGAGCTTGCCGATGGTCGCGTCGTCACCGGTAAGCGCATGCTGTCGCGGCCGGCGTTCCGCACGCTCGACGGCGAGCTGGTGCCGAGCCAACAAGTCCGCGCGACACGCGAGACGACTTGGTACATGTCGTTCCCGCCGCTGCCGACGCTGCTGATGATCCCGTCGGCGCTGATCTCCGGCCGCGCCGGCAACGATGTGATCCCGACGCTGCTGATCGCCGCGCTGATCCTGCCGCTGTGCCTGCTGCTATTGCGCCGGCTCGCCGAGGCCGGGCTGTCGCAACGCAGCGTGCGCGATGACCTGTGGCTCGTCTTCACGCTCGGGTTTGGCAGCGTGCTGTTCTTCTCGGCCGTGCAGGGCAAGGTCTGGTACACGGCGCACGTCGTCGGCGTCGTGCTCGCGCTGGTCTACGCGTGCGCGTCGATCGAAGCGAAGCGGCCGATCATCGCCGGCCTCGCGTTCGGCGCCGCCGCACTGACGCGCACCCCGATGGCGTTCATGGTGCCGCTGTTCCTGTTCGAGGCGTGGCGGATGACGGAGGGCGAATGGCGGGCGCGGCTCAAGCTGATGATCAAGCCGCTGATCAAGTTCGCCGTGCCGGCCGCGGCCTTCGCGATCGCGGGGATGATCTACAACTACGTCCGCTTCAACTCGCCGACGGAGTTCGGGCACACGTACCTCGAGGTGCGCCAGGCGGCGCAGATCGAACAATGGGGTCTGCTCAGCTACCACTATCTGTCGCGCAACCTGACCGTCGCGTTCGCGCTGTTGCCCGAGCTGCCGGGCCGCGCGCCGTGGATCCAGATCGGCGGCCACGGGCTCGCGCTGTGGTTCACGACGCCGATCCTTCTCTATCTATTGTGGCCGCGCGACAAGCCCGCGCTGCACCGCGCGCTGTGGATCACCGTCGCGTGCGTCGCGCTGCCGTCGCTGCTCTATCAGAACAGCGGCTGGGTGCAGTTCGGCTACCGGTTCAGCCTCGACTACATGGTGTTCTTGATCATGCTGCTCGCGATCGGCGCGCGCCCGCTAACCCGGCTCGCGAAGGGTCTGATGATCGCGGGCGTCGTGATCAACCTCTTCGGTGCGTGGTCGTTCGATCGCGACTGGCGTTACTACCGCCTCGGCGGCGACGCCTACGACGTGATCATCAGGCACTAGGCGACACGAGCGTCGACGCTACGGCCGGAACGGCTGCTCGTCTTTGCCGCGGACCGGATTCGCGAGCCGGCGCGCGACCGCGTCCTGCTCGTCCTTCGTGAGCCGCCGCACGTACACGCCGGCCGCATCGATGCTGCGCGCGCCGAAGAAGCCCTCGGAGACCGCGTACTCGACCTCGATGATCATGTACGGGTCGTCGCCGATCCACATCAGCTCGTGCTTGCGCGGAATGCCCACCCACGAGCTGAGCGTGAACTTGTCCCGCGACCCGTCCTCGTTGAGGACGACCATCGTGATGCGCTCGGTAGCGGTCATTCGCTTGCGAACCCTAGCACGTCGAGCATGGTGTAACGACCGGGAGGCTTGCCGACGACCCAGGCAGCGGCCTTGAGTGCGCCGGCCGCGAACACCGTGCGCGACGTCGCGCGATGCGCGATCTCGATGCGCTCTGCGGCGCCGAAAAAGTACGCGACGTGCTCGCCGACGACATCACCGCCGCGCACCGTCGCGACGCCGATCTCACCACGCGGCCGCGCACCGACATCACCGTCGCGCGTGTGGCGCTTGACCTGGTCGTAGTCGACGCCGTGACCGGCGGCGATCGCGCGTGCGATCGCGAGCGCGGTGCCCGATGGCGCGTCGCGTTTCGCCTTGTGATGTGTCTCGACGACCTCGGCGTCCCAGTCGGGGCCGAGCACTGCCGCCGCTTGGCGCACGAGGCCGAGCACGACGTTGACGCCGAGCGAGAAGTTCGCCGAAACGACGACCGGCGCAACCTTCGCGAGGTCGGCGACCGCGCGCTCGTGGTCCTCGCCGAGGCCCGTCGTGCCGATCACGGCCGCGGTCTTACGTGCGAGCGCGGTTTGCGCGGCTGCGCGCGTGCCGTCGGGAGACGTGAAGTCGATGTAGACGTCGCACGCGCCGAGACCGGCCACGAGGTCCTTGATCGCCGTAACACCAGGCGCGACGTGCGTGCCGATCACGAGCGCGCTCTCGCGATCGACCGCCGATACGACGGTGAGGTCGCTGCGGCCGGCGGCCGCTTCGAGCACTGCGCGACCCATGCGCCCCGACGGGCCGAGCACGCAGATGCGAGCGCTCGTCCCACGGGGATTCCCTCCGGTCACAGGAGGCCCTGGGAGCGCATCTCGGTGCGCAGCTCCTCGACCAGCTTCGCGGTCGCGCCGACGAGCGGCAACCGAACTTCCTGCGTGCAGCGATTGAGCAGCGACAGCGCGGCCTTCGTCGGTGCCGGGCTCGGCTCCGCGAACAACAAGTTGTTCAGGTGGCGCAGCTTGAAGTGGAGCTTGCGCGCGCGATCCCAGTCGCCAGCCTTCGCCGCGTCCCACATCTCGCTCATCTCGCGCGGCGCGACGTTCGACACGACGCTGATCACGCCGCGGCCGCCGCACGCATAGAGCGGGAACGCGGTGCCGTCGTCGCCGGAGAGCACTGCCATGCGATCGCCGACTTTCGCGACGAGCTCGCTGCCGCGCACGAGATTTCCGGTCGCGTCCTTGATCGCGACGATGTTGTCGAAGTCGGCAAGACGCACGACGGTCTCGGTCAACAAGTCACACGCGGTGCGCGACGGCACGTTGTAGACGACGATCGGCAACTTCGTGGCTTTCGACAGCGCCTCGAAGTGACGGAACAGACCCTCTTGGTTCGGCCGGTTGTAGTACGGCGTGACATGGAGCAGCCCATCGGCGCCGGCTTCCTCCGATGCCTTGGTCAGGGCGAGCGCTTCGCTCGTGGCATTGCCGCCGGCACCCGCGATCACGGGCACGCGTCCCTTTGCCGCTTTGACCGTCGCTGCGATCACCGCGATGTGCTCGTCGACGTCGAGCGTCGCGGACTCACCGGTCGTGCCGACCGACACGATGCCGTCGATGCCATTGTCGATCTGCCAGTCGACGAGTTTGGCGAGCCCGTCGAAGTCGACCTTGCCGTCGCGAAACGGCGTCACGATTGCGGTGAGAGCACCTTCGATTGTGGGGAGCTTCGCCATGAGGACCTCATACAACTAACGCCAAGCGACTGGAAGCAATTCCGCGGGCATAGGCGCCTCGGAAATTCCTGCACGGAAAGAACTGCGTTAGGCCGATTCATTCCCAAACGGGATCGCCGAATCTTCTCGGTGGGGTGCCGCAGGTTTTACCTGAAGGGAGCGTACTGGGCGGCCGGTACGTGATCGAAGCCCGTCTCGGCGACGGGGCGATGGGCACGGTGTTTCGCGCGCGCCACGCGAAGCTCGGCCGCCACTTCGCGATCAAGGTCCTACACCCGAGCCTGATGGACACCCCCAAGGTGGTGAAGCGGTTCGAGCGCGAGGCCGAGCTCGCCGGCCGGCTGCGCCACACCAACGTCGCGTCGGTCGTCGACGTCGGGGTCACCGAAGCGGGCCATCACTTCATCGCGATGGAGCTCGCGTCGGGCACGACGCTCTCGACGCTGCTCGCCGACGGTCCGATGACCGAAGTGCGCGTCCTCGATCTCGCGAAGCAGCTATGTGGCGGCTTGCAGCACGCGCACGACGTCGGCCTTATCCATCGTGACTTCAAGCCCGAGAACGTGATCGTCGAGAATCTCGACGGCGGGCGCGAAGTCGCGCGCATCGTCGACTGGGGCGTGGCCATCCTTCTCGACGATGCCGGTGACACCGATGGCGTCGATCGCCTGACCACGAAGGGCATCGTCGTCGGCACGCCGCACTACATGGCGCCCGAGCAGGCGCGCGGCGCTGGGATGGATCATCGCGTCGATCTATTCGCGCTCGGCCTCATCTGCTTCGAGTTACTCACCGGCGTGCTGCCGTTCGAAGGCAGCGGCGTCGATGTCGCGCGCGCGAATCTCCAAACGCCGACGCCGCCGATGATCGAGCGCAACCGCGACGTGAGCGTCGATCCGGTGCTCGAGGCGATCGTCCGCAAGCTCCTCGCAAAGGATCCCGACGATCGTCCGCCGAGCGGTAACGCCGCGCGCGAGCTGTTCGAGCTCTACGAGCGCGATCGCACGAGCTGCGCGCTGCTGCTCGGCGTGGTGCTGCCGGTCGAGGATCGCCGCACAGCTGCGATCGAAGCGCTCGACGATTCCCACCTCACCGACGAGGTCGCAGACGGCGCCGCCGACGTTGCGCCCGTCGTGCGCGCGCACAGCCCGAGCCAGCATGGCAACCGCGCGCACGAACCCGCACACGACGCCGACCGCGACGAGGCGCGCGATCCCGAGCGCGATCGCACGACCGACAAGGTGACACCGTCGAGCGATCGGCGCCGTGTCATCGCGGTCGCATTGGTCTTCTCGGTCGCGCTGTTCGTCGTGCTGTGGCTCGGTCTGCGCGGCGGCAACCAGC
>DATDCH010000527.1:0-7818 GCA_036524455.1 Kofleriaceae bacterium
CGAGCTATCGCATCATGCCGAACCTCGACGTCGGTGCGCGGTTTGGCTGGGGCATCTCGAGCGTCACGTCGGCGGTCCACGTGTGGTCGGCGCCGGGCAACGTCGTCGAGGATGTCGGCGGTGATGGCCTGCTCGAGGTGACCGGCAGGGACAACTTCGTACCGTCGTATGGTGCCGGCTTCGCGTTTCGGCCGACGCCGGCGATCGAGATCGCTGGCAACTACAACTCCGAGATCTCGATCGGCGCGAAGGGCACCGCGAACACGACGCTCGGCCCGCGCTCGGGCTCGTCGGGCATCGAGGTGATGGTCGTGCCGCTTCCCGACGAGTTCGCGCAATGCGCGCCGGGTGGCAAGGTCGGCGCGCTCAAGGCGTGCGTGTCGGCGACGCTGCCGCGCAGCGCGATGCTCGGCGGCCGCTACAAGTTCCTCGACGGCGCGGGCGTGGAGCGCGGCGATGTCGAGGTCAACATCGGTTGGGAGAACTGGGGCAACAAGGCCTCGACCGACTACCGGGTGATTATCGATTCGGAGATCGTCGCGTCGACCGGCGGCGGGTTCTCGATCAAGCAGAACTTCGTGCGCCACGGTCTGCAGGACGTGCTCACCGCGCGGCTCGGTGGCAGCTGGCGCTTTCCGGTTGGCGCGAACACGCTGATCGCGCGCGGCGGCGCCGCCCACGACACGGCGGCCGCGAAGCCGGGCTGGATGCGCGCCGACATCGACGGCGCGGCGCGCACGACCCTGGCGGCCGGCGCGGGATTCCGGACCGGCAAGTTTCAGATCGATGCCGGATTCGGCGTCGTGCTCGAGGGTTCGAACAACAATCCCGGTGACTGCAATCCGATCTCGTCGATTCCAGACCAGCTCGGCTGCAATCGCGACGGCATGCAGGACCCAATCGAGCAACGTACCGGACCCGACCCGATCAATCCGCTCGTCGTAACCGAGCAGCAATTGCAGGCGCCGGTCAATCAGGGCGTGTTCGAGTCGCACTACATCTTGTTGATGCTCGGCGCGACGACCTGGTTCTAACGCTCGCTCGCGCTCGTCAAAAGTGGGCCGTGCTGTAACTGCCCGCCACGACGAGAAGACTTTGTGCTCGTTGCTCATCGGCGCTCCTAGTAATGTCGCGCCGTCGTGAACTGCCCCGAGGAGAACGAGCTGGTCGGCTTCCTGCAGCGCAAGCTGCCCGACGAGCGCATCCGCTCGGTCGAAGAGCACTTCGCAGCATGTGACGGCTGCCGGCAGCTCGCGTTCGCGCTCGCGAGTAGCGACGGACAACTGGTCGTGCCGCCCCCGGAGCTCGCGCCCGGCAGCACGCTCGGTCGATTCACGATCGGCGAGCCGATCGCGCGCGGTGCGATGGGCGTCATCTATCGCGCACACGATCCGACGCTGCGTCGCGACCTCGCGTTGAAACTGACGAACGTCGGCGGCGCGAAGCTGCGGCCCGACGCGCAGGAGCGCTTGCTGCGCGAGGCACAGGGACTCGCGCGTCTCGAGCATCCCAACGTCGTGACCGTCTACGAGACCGGCATCGATCGCGATCAGGTGTTCATCGCGATGGAGCTGATCGATGGCGTGTCGCTCGATCGCTGGCTTGCGGCGCAACCGCGCGGCTGGCGCGAGATCGCCGCGGTGATGGAACAAGCGGGCCGTGGCCTCGCGGCAGCACACGCGGCCGGGCTCGTCCATCGCGATTTCAAACCGGCGAACGTGATGATCGCGAGCGACGGGCGCGTCAAGGTCGTCGACCTCGGGCTCGCGCGGATGGCAGCGGAACCCGATCACGAGCGCGCAGCGAGCACCGACGCGAACGTCGACGCGGCGCTGCGGCTGACGCTGACCGGCATGCTCGTCGGTACGCCCGCGTATTGCGCGCCCGAGCAACTCGCCGGCGAGGACGTCGACGCGGCGGCCGACGTGTTCAGCTTCTGCGTCACGTTCTACGAATCGATCTACGGATCGCGGCCATACGCCGCCGCGACAGCCACGGCGCTGCTCGCCCGCATGCGCGCCGAGTCGCTACCCGCGATCCCCGCGCGGCCCCGGCTGCCGCTGCGCTTGCGACAGGTGCTGCGGCGCGGGCTCGCAGTGGACCGCGCACAACGGTCGTCATCGCTCGACGAGATACTCGGCGTGCTCGCGCGCGAGCCGGTGCGGCGACGCCGGCGGCTCACGGTGCTCGCGGCAGCCGCGCTGACGATCGGCGGCGTGCTCACCACGGCTGCGGTGGGCAGCGACGCTCCGCCGCCATGCGGCGATGCACGCGGCGAGCTCGCGTCGGTGTGGGGCTCGGCGCACAAAGATCGGGTCCGTGCCGCGATTCTCGGCACACGCATGGCGTTCGCCGGCGACACGTGGCAACGCGTCGAGCAAGCGCTCGACGGTTACGCGGGCCGGTGGGCCGCAATGCACGTCGAGGCGTGCGAAGCGACCGCCGTGAAACACACGCAGTCGGCGGAGCTGCTCGATCGCCGCATGGCGTGCCTGCGCGATCGCCGCGCGGATCTCGATGCAGCGGTGACCACGCTCGCCGAGACCACGCCGGCGTCGGTGCGCGAAGCACTGCACGTGGTCGCCGGTATGCCGTCGATCACTTCGTGCACCGACGGAGCCGGGACGGCACCGCTGCCGACGAGTCCCGCGGACGTCGTGCAGCTCGCATCGGTGCGCCAAGAGATCGCGCACGCGTCGGCGCTGCAGCGATCCGGGCTCTACACGCGAGCGTTGGATGCCGCACGCCATGCAGTCGCGAGCGCGGAGCGGCTTGGCAATGAACCACTGCGCTCGGAGGCGCTCTATGCCCGCGCGGTTGCCGAGATGTCCGTTGGCAACGGGGCGGCACGCGGCAGTATGGAGCAGGCGATGTACGGCGCAGCTGCGAGCGGCCTCGCGCAGCTCGAAGCGCGTACGCTGAGCGATCTCGCATTGATGCTCCGCGACGCATCGCCCGACGGCAAGGCCGCGATCTCGCACGCGCGCCACGCGCTCGCGATCGTCGAGCGGACGGGCAAGCAACCGCTGCTCGAGGCCACGGTGCGCTTCGCGAATGCGCGCGTGCATGCCGGCATCGACTTCCAAGAGCTCGAGAACCAGCTCGCGATCGGGATGAAGCAGCTCGACGCAGCCGAACGCACGGATCCCGAGGCTGCCGCGCTGCTCCGCATCGAATACGAGATCACGCTCGCGAACGCCGAGCCGACGCGCGACAACGCCCTCCCCGCCATGACCGAGGTACTCGCGCACGCCGAGAAAGTCTACGGCGCGAATCACCCCGCGCTCGCCACGATCCTCGGCCACCTGACGGGCTACGCGGTCGACATGGAAGAGATCGATCAAGCGCGTGTGTATGCGACGCGGATGGCGAATCTCCTCGCGGGCTATCCGGGGCAACAAGCGGCGCTGCGCCGGATCGACGCGTACATCGAGACCGACGTCGTCAAGAAGAAGGCGCTCTACGAGCAAGTCGTGCGCGACACCGAAGAGCTACACGGGCCGGATAGTCCACAGGTCGCGGCGGAGCTCGAGAGACTGGCCGGCACGATGCTCGAGCTCGACCTGTCGCGCGACGCCAAGCCGCACATCGACCGCGCGGTCGCGATCTGGGATCGCGCGTACGGCGGCAACTACGAGCTGCTCGTCGTCGGCCTCACGACGAAGGCACAGGTCTACGCCGATCTCGACCAGAACGACGTCGCGCTCGCAGCGGGCGAGCGTGCCTACGAGATCTCGATGAAGCACAACACGCGCGTCATCACGAAGCTGCTCGCGGCCACAATGCTCGTCGACCTGTCGTTTCAAAACAAGCAATACGAGCGCGCGCTCGACCTGCTGCATAAGAACCTGGCGCTGCTGCGTGTGGTCGTCGGCGCGGACCCCGCGATGGCGCTCTTCGATTTCATCGAAGCTGCATCGCAATGGGAGCTCAACCGGAATCGCCCCGATGCACTTCGTCGCGCACGCGCGGCGTATCGCTTGTTCTTGACGTCGACGCAGATCGACGTGCGCTCGACCACGATGATGCGCACCTGGCTAGCGAAACGCGGCTGAGCTCGCTCACATCGGCACCGGCGGAGCGTAGGCCGTATACGTCCACCGGATGTAATCGATCATCACGTGCGCCTTGCCCCAGTTGTTGAGCGTGTCGCCGAACACGATCGCCGGGGCCGCTTGACCGAAGAACCCGCTTTGCGATGCATCGAGGTGCTGATCGTAGAGCGCGGGGATCGGGTCGTTGTCGATGTAGAGATATGCGTAGAACGAGTTGGCCGGTCGCACGATCCGGTAGGTGTGATAGCCGTCGGTCGTGTCGACGAGCGCTTTGCGCATGCCGATCGGAATGTCCTTGTAGAAGCCGACGTTCTTGATCCCGACCGCGAGCTCCGCCTTGTCGGGCGAGAGCAGGAAACCCAGGGTGCCCATGTGATCTCGCAAATAGAGCGAGAAGCCTCGGTGCTCGGAATCCGGCATGACCTTGATGCGCGCCTCGATCGTGATCGCGCCTTTGTTCGGCAGCCCCGTCCCGATCGCAGCGGTGCGGCGTGCCGGTTTCAGACTGCTGAATTCGTAAGGGCGAGTCGTGGGGGCTTGCTCGGTGATCGGCCACCAGCTGATCGCAGGACCAAGCGTGGCGCTCGGGAACGACTTCCAGGTCTCGTGCGCGCCGGTGGGCAACGGCGGCGGCAACTTCGGCGGCGTGCGCGTCCTCGCCGGCGTCATCGGCGCGCCAGGTGCGAACGCGCCGCGGCGATAGCGCACGAAGTCGAGTGTGAACGCGGTGGTCGTCGAGCCCTTCTCGCCACCGATGATCACCATCGGGAACTTGTCGTCGGAACGCACCGACGTAACTGGAATGAGCGCGGAGCTGCCGACGGCGTTCAGCTTGTGGACGCCGTTGACGTACACCGCGAACGTGTTGGAGCCGGGCTGCTGGACGAGGCGATAGATGTTGTAGGCCTTCGTCGTGTCGAACGGGATCTTGTTGCCCGGCGCGAACCCGAGGCGGTGCTGGCTGTAGCCGCCGGCGCCGAGCTCGGTTTGCGACAGGAACAAGCCGATCACGGTGCCGTCGTCCATGCGGTAGTAAGCGTTGAAGCTGTTGTCGTTGAGGCCGAGCGGCGCGGTGGGCGGATGGATCTTCACGCCGAGCTCGAGCGTGAAGCCGTCGGACTTGCGCAGGACCTCGTCGCGCCGCGAGATCACGCTGCCGAGCGGCTTGCACGGGGACATCAGCTCGGTCGGCAAGATCGTCGTGCACTCGGTGTTGCGATTGATCGAGAGGTAGCCTGGCGCGGGCTTGAACACGCCGTTCTCGATGATCGTGTTGAGCTGAAATCCGCGCCGGAGCGGATAGTCGGGGACGCCGTCGTCGTCGATCGGATTGTCCCAGACGAACGCCGTGCGCACGCGATCCGCCGGCGAGTCGTAGCCGTTGTACCAAATCTCCCAGTCACCCGCGGTGTAGCCCCACAGCTCCTTGCGATGCGCTTCCAGGGTGCTCAGGCGCTGCGCGTAGGTGGAGCCGGTCGTCGGTGTCGAGAACGTCGGGCCGCCCGTGCAGTCGCCGTCTTCGTCGTCGCACGTGCCGGTGTCGATGTACTCGGCGTCGCTCGCGCACGCAGTTGGCAACGCGAGCGTGCAGAGGACGAGGGCGGTGCGTAGGCCGTAGTGCCGTGCGGCGACAGTTTTTTGAGGTGAGCTTGGTGTGTCCATCGCCAAGCCACATGAGCAAGGCGTGATCCGTCGCTCGAGCCGGAAATTGCCGCACCGACCGGTGCCGGATCGACGGGTTACGCCACCTGCGCGGCGTGGCTTGATGCCCGGCGCCCCGGGCCTGTCTCGCGTCTTGCGACAGCTCACCAAGTCTTGGCGCCCCAGCCCAACAATTCATGTCGCGGTCGGCGTATAGCTGTGGGCGAGGTCCGAAATGTCCCACGCCGACAAGAGAAAACAGTCGCTGTACTTCCCAGAGGAGATGTTGAAAGAGATCCAGCACGAGGCGGGTCGCCTCGATCGCTCGCTCTCGTGGATCGTCCAGCAGAGCTGGAAGATCTCCCGCGGCAAGCTCAAGGAATTTCCGTCGAGCACCGACGAACCCGGCGGACTGCCCGATCCGAAAGAGGAGTAGCGGGCTCGTCGACGGGAGTGGGCTGCGAGCTGTGTTACCGTGAAAGCGGGCATGGGGCAGCCGCAACGTAAGATCCTGCTGATCGACGACAGCGAAGTGTCACTGCACTTCACGTCAAACGTGCTTGGGCGCGCCGGCTACGACGTTCGCACGACCGCGGATGTCCAAAATCTCCAGGCCGTGCTCGACGGCTGGCGCCCCGACGTGATCTTGACCGACGTCGACATGCCCGGGCTGAGCGGCCCGGAGCTGTGCCGCCTCTTGAAGTCGAACTACGAGACGGCACACGTGCCCGTCGTGCTGTTCTCCGCCGTGCCGGCGCAGGAGCTGGAGAGCATGGCACGCGAATGTGAAGCCGATGGCTACTTGTCGAAGTCGAACGGGCTCGATGGGCTCCCTCAAGAGCTCCAGCTGTTGATCGACGCTGCCGTGTTCTAAAAGCCGTTACGGCTGGCGGTTCCACGTCACGCGATACAGGCAGGCAGCGTCGCCGCGAGAGATGCACGCCTCGTGGTCGACGATGGGGCGGCGTCCACCCGACAGCACGACGAGCTGCTCGAGGAGTCCCTCGGTCCACGCGCACAGCTCGGGATCGCGAAGCGCATCCGCGATCCGAACGACCGTCTCCGTCGCGTTGACCGGCATCGGCGAGACCGTGCCCCACGTTTGATACTGGTTCCACACGTTGCGGATCGCCGACAGCGTGCGTTCCGGGACGAGCGTCGCCGCGCTTGCCGGGAAGAACCGGCGAAACGACGCGCGGACCGTCGCGCGCGCGATGTCACGTGCGAACCGTCCCGCTTCGCGATCGATGTGGCCCGGCGCGATCGCGAGGAGCCGGCTGAACAGCTCGGTCGGCACCCACGCGAGCGGCGCGCTGTCGGTCAGCGCTGCTGCGACATCGGGATGCGTGCCTCCGATACCGTCGCGCAGCCGCTGTACGTCGCGCATGCCGACCGCGCGCGCCACCGAGCGGAATGCGACGCCGCGCGTCTTCGCGCTTGCACGCCGCGGCATCACGACATTGCCGGTCCACCGCGTCGTCTCGGTCTTGGGAGTCGCGCTCTCGACGACGAGCGCAGCGCGTAACGCTCGTGCGAGCTGACCTGCAGACGCCGGTCGCTTGGCCGGATCCGCTGCGAGCGCTGCCGTGATCGCCGCATCGGCTCCGGCGATCTCTGGACGATGGCTCGACGGCGGCGCAACCGGCGTACCGCTGACCTGCCGCGCGATGACCTCGGTGTCGTCGCCCCACGGCGGCGTGAGCGTGAGTAGCGCGTACGCTGTTGCCGCGAGCCCGTAGACATCGGAGCGCGGCGTGGCTTCCTGGCCCGCGATCACCTCGGGCGCGACGTAGCCCGGCGTGCCCGCAGCTTCGACGAACTGGCCGAACCGGCGGGCGATGCCAACATCGACGAGCACGGCGCGTCGGCGGAACGGATCGCGAATCACGTTGGATGGCTTGACGTCGCGATGCACGATGCCGCGATCGTGCAGTGCGTCCATTGCGGATGCGATCTCTTCGATGACCGACAGCACCTCGTGGATCGGGATCTGCGTCGCTTCGAGGCGATGGCGCTCGATCGTCTGTTGCAGCGCTTCACCTTCGACGAGCTCCATCACGAAGTACGAGTCGCCTCCGGACTGCCCGAAGCTGTAGATCTGCACGAGGTGCGGATGGTGCAG
>DATDCH010000528.1:0-4248 GCA_036524455.1 Kofleriaceae bacterium
CTGTCGGCGACGCCGCTCGCGACGCCGCTCGCTCTGCAATACATCGGCATCAATGCGCCGATCGTCGTCAACCTCGCAACCGACGAGCGCGACGGCGATCCGCAGCTCAGCTTGCGCGAAGCGCTCGAGAACGCGACCAACGCACCCGGCCCCGATCGCATCGTGTTCGATCCGGCGGTGTTTCCTGCCGGCACCGTGGTCACGCTGTCGAACACGCTCGGCGAGCTACCGCCGATCTCGAGCGACCTCGTGATCGACGCCACCGGCGCGAGCGTCACACTCGCGGTGACGTCGGCGTGGCAGAGCCCCACCGGCCGCTATGGCTTGCGCATCGTGGGCGGCAGCGTCGCCGTCGCGGGACTCACGTTCCGCAACTTCGCGTTCAACTATCTCGACGAGATGATCACCCCGACCGGGAACAACTGCGGTGCGTCGGGCGCGCAGCTCGAAGGCGGTGCGATCCGGATCGACGGCGGTACAGTCGTGCTCGACAGCAACCGGTTCGAGGATCCGGCGGTCGCCGAGCGTAATTGCTACGCGGCATCGGTGCGCATCCACGGCGGCACGCGCCACCGCATCGTCGGCAACACGTGGACGCAGCAAGTCATGGACAGCGTGTTCGTCGCCGCATCGGTCGTCGAGATCGCAGACAACGTGATGATCACGCCGACGAATCCAGATCGCGACGACGAAGGTGTCTACATCAGCTCGCAGGGCGGCGCCGACCTATGGATCGTCGGCAACTTGATCGTCGACAACGAGTACAGCGGCGTACGCGCCGGTGGCACCGACGCCGGCAAGCTCTACATCGTCAACAACACGTTCGTGCGTAACGGGCGCACGTCGCTGTCGGCGCTGCGCCGCGATGCAGCGACGCGACCGATGATCCTGCGCAACAACCTCTACGTCGCGAACAATCCCACGGCGATCCTCGCCGACAACAACGGCGTCGGCTTCGACATCGCGTACGAGGCCGTCGTCGGCAGCCCGCTGTGCACCGGCTGCGGCAGTGCGATGATCGACATGCCGACGATCGCGATGCCGGCCAACGCCGGCGTCGAGAACCAAGCCGGCACGACGCGCGAGGATTTCACACCGTCGGTCGGCTCGCCGCTCGTCGATACAGCAACGCCATGGCTCGATCGCAATGGCACTGCACCGCGCCGCTACAGCGGGACCGGCCAGGAACGCGGCGCCATCGAGACCTCGCACAGCGCAGTGCCGTGATCACTTGACGACGTTCGCGAACACCGAGCGCGCGAACGGGTGGTACTTCGGCTTCGCACGCTCGAACGTGGTCTTGGCGAGCGCGCGCCAGAACTCGCCGCCTGCCATCATCGCGGCGTAGAGCGGCCTCAGGTTGCGCACCCGACCGACGTCGAGCAGATACGCCTCGACGGCCGGCGCCGCAGTGCGAATGTCAGCGTTGACGACCCGCGGCAACCAATGCATCGCGATCTCGGCGTTCGTCGTCGCGGTCAGGTGATATTTATCGTCGAGCGCTTGAAGCCGTGCCGCCGGTGTCTTGTCGGGCAGCGCGCGCAAGAAGATGCGCCACTCCATCGTGGTCCAGCTCGTCGCGTCGACGTCGGCACCGCTCGCCGCCAGCTGTTCGATCGCGGCCGCCTTCGCCGACGCTGCCGGCGCCGCATCGGCGGGCACGCCACCGGTGTAGAGCCACGTCGCAATGTCGACCTTGGTGCCGAGCGTCTTGACCTCGGCCTCGAACATCTTCGAGGTCGCCGACTGGAACGCGTGACGATCGAACCAGCTGCGGAGCCAGGCGTCGAACGTGTCACGCCCGTACGCGAGCTCGAGCGTGCGCAGGAACAGCGCGCCCTTGTCGTACGCGATACCGACCGGAATGTCCTCGGCAGCTGTGTCGCGACCATACTGGTGGGCGAGGCGCGTCGCCGGGCCGCGGCCATGCTTCGCGACCGTGTCGTCGATGTCCTGGCGGCCGAGGTACCACATCACGTCGGAAGTCTCGCGGCCGCGCAGCTGCTCCATGATGCGGTGCTCGACGTAGGTCGTGAACCCTTCGTTGAGCCACGCATCGTTCCACGTCGCGTTGGTAACGAGGTTGCCGGACCACGAGTGCGCGAGCTCGTGGGCGATCAGCGACACGAGCGTGCGATCACCGCTGATCACCGTCGGCGTGAGGAACGACAGGTTCGGGTTCTCCATGCCGCCGAACGGGAAGCTCGGCGGCAGCACGAGCATGTCGTAACGCCCCCAGCGATACGGTCCGTACAGCTTCTCCGCGGCGTCGATCATTGTCTCGACCTCGGCGAACTCCCAGGCGGCACGCTCGACGACCGACGGCTCCGCGTACACCCCGGTGCGCGGACCGATCCGGCGGAACGCGAAGTCGCCGACGGCGAGCGCCATCAAGTAGCCCGGGATCGGATGCGGTTGTTCGAACTTCCACACGCCGTCGGCCGGCGGCTCCTGCGGGTTCGGCGCGCTCATCAATGCCCACATGCCCGGCGGCGGGCGAATCGTCGCGGCATACGTGAACCGCACGCCGGGCGAATCTTGCAGTGGGATCCAGCTGCGTGCGTGGGTCGACTGCGACTGGGTGAACAGCATCGGCTGCTTGCCACCGGCAGTGCCACTCGGCTCGACCCACAGCAGGGCGCTCGCGTCCGGCGACGTGTGATAGGCGATTGCGACGCAGTCGCCGGCGCCGAGGTCGACGCGGATCGGCTCGCCGACCTTACCGCGCTTGCCGACGCGAAATGCGAGCGGTTTGCCGTCGCACTCCTTCACGGAGTCGATCACGAGTGCATCACCGTCGAGCATCAGCGGCGCTTTGGCGTCGGTGCGCGTCAGCGCAAGAGTTGCGGTGCCGGCGAGCGCGCGACGCTCGAAGTCGACCGTGAGGTCGAGCGCGAGGTGGCGAACCGCGACCCGGCCCGGCTGTGCGTAGGAATGCGGGTCGGGGCCCTCGGCCGGCCGATCGCCTCGGCAGGCACAGCAGACAGCAATAACTCCGACGACTACTCGCAGCGGCATGCGGACCATGGGTAGGATGCGCGAATGCGTACCTGGGTGGTGGTACTCGCGATCTGTACTCCTGTCACGGTGTTTGGCCAGCCGGATCCGGCTGCCCCACCGGATCCTGCAGCGCCGCCGGCAGCGCCGGCCGAAGGCGCGTCGCCGATACCCGCGGATGGCGCACCGATGCCAGAGAACGAGCCACCGCTGGTGGAAGCGCCCCCCAAGTTTCCCGACGGCCTTCGCCTGGTCGTGTCGGACCTCACGATCTTCCGCCTCAACCCGACGGGCCTCGAGACCCGCGCGCGCATCGGCGTGCAGAAGAAGATCTATCCGTCGGCGAAGAAGGTCACCGAGAACAACTTCTGGTTCGCCGGCGCGTTCCCAAAGATCAACCCGGCGAGCGCGCACCTCGGCATCGGTGGCGAGCTGCAGCCCGCGTCGATCTTCAACGTGCGTACGTTCTTCGAGGTTCAGAAGTACTTCGGCTCGTTTGGCTATCTGCAGTCGTTCACGTCGGCGAACACGAACTATTCCGACGCGACACTCGCCGAAAACAAGGACATGCCGACGCCGGCCACCGAGCCACAGTCCGCCTCGGGCATGCGGTTCTCGGTGCAACCGATGCTGCAGCTCAAGTTCGGCAAGATCGCATTCCGCTCGCTCGCGATGTTCGACTACTGGAACGTCAGCGTGCGCGACGGCGACACCGTCGCCTACGAACCGACGGTCGACACGCTGCTGCCCGATCAGGGCTGGACGGTGACGACCGACACCGATCTGCTCTACGTCCCGAAGGACCGGGGTGGCCTCGCCGCCGGCCTACGTCACACGTGGGTCAAGCCGATCTACGCGGGGAAGCACTTCACCGATACCACCGACGAGAACAACTACGACGGGCAGAACTCGCACCAGCGACTCGGCCTGTTCGCGGCGTACACGATCAAAGACGAAGGCCCGTCGCGGTTCAACAAGCCGACGGTGATCCTGATCCTGTCGTGGTACCTGACGCACAAGTACCGCGCCGGTGAGCCGGGCACACTCGATCCGGGCCACGACGCCGACGACTACCGCACCCGCGCGTTCCCGTACATCGTGCTTGGCTTCGCGTTCGAGTCTGACTTCCTCGACGTGCGCTAGGCTCGCGCTGCTCCGCTGCCCCAGAGGTCACCGCCAAGACGCCGCAGACGCCAAGCCCAGAGGGTTGGCTCGGCGCGCGCTCTGCTCGTACACACGTCCGATCGATCG
>DATDCH010000529.1:0-7355 GCA_036524455.1 Kofleriaceae bacterium
CGCCGAGCCGAACTTGTTCGTGCACAGCCGGTCCAGCAGCTCGCGCTTGCTGTCGGACCGAAACGTCGACCACAGCGATTCCTTGCGCGTCGAGCGCACCCATTCGGCGACCGGCACGACGTCCTTTAGACCTTGACCGACGAGCTTGGTGAGGCCGATCTGCGCGTTCGGTTGCGCCTCGAGAAAGTCGAGCACGCTATCGGCGTACTGGACGAGCGACGGATCGCCCTGTGCGCTGCTGAGGCCGGTGAGGTCGCGCAGCGCGGCGATGTCGTTCGCGACCCCGGCCACCGTTGTGGTGGTCTTGTCGATGTTGTCGAGGATGCGCGGCAGGCTCTTGTTGACCGTCGCGTTCGTGGCCTTCAGCTCGCTGCGCATGTCGTCGAGCATCCACAGCATGACCGCCGCGGTCGCGGCTGCGAGGACCAGGCACGACCACTTGAACAGTCTGGCTTCCACGCGCGTCTCCTACTTGCGGCGCTTCTGCTGCTTGCCGCCCTTTTTGCGACCACCACCGCCGCCGCTCGCGTCGTCGCGCATCCCACGATGCGAGACGCCGAGCCGGAGCTTGCCGCCCGCGCCCGCGCTGCTGCCGCGTGCGCCTGGTCGGCCACCGCGCGGCTTCGCGCCACGTTCGGCGTGATGGACCTGCGCGCGCTCGACCTCGCGTCCTGCCCGCTTGCGCTGGGCGATGCCCGCTTTCGGGTTCGCCTGCACGCGCGGCGGTTTGCCGGTCTGGATGCGCGCGGTCGCGATCAGCGTGAAGTCGATGCGCCGGCGGATCACCGACACGTTGTTGATCTCGACCATCACCTTGTCGCCGAGCTCGATGGTCTTGCCCGTGCGCTTGCCGGAGAGGCGCATGTGGATTTCGTCGTATTCCATCGGCTCGCCGAGCGAGTCGAGCTTGATCAGGCCTTCGACGAACGGCTCCTCGATCTCGACGAACGCGCCGAAGCTGGTGACCGCGGAGACCGTGCCCTCGAAGCGCTGACCGACTTGGTCACGCATCAAGTAGCAGCGATACATCGCGACCGCCTCGCGCTCGGCTTCCATCGCGCGCCGCTCGTGGAGTGACGAATCGGCGGACAGCTGCGCGAGCACCTCGATACTCGGTGGTGTCTTCGCGTAACCGCCGCCGGAGGCGTGGCCGTCGCGGTGCAGGTGATGCTTGAGCAGGCGGTGCACGAGCAAGTCGGGATAGCGGCGGATCGGTGACGTGAAGTGCAGGTAGTCGCCTGACGCGAGACCGAAGTGACCGATCGGCACGGTGTCCCAAACGGCTTGGGTGAGCGTGCGCAGCACGAGGAACGACAGCGCCTGCGCGCCCGGTTTCTGGTTGACCTGATCGAGGACGTGCTTCATGCCGAGCGGCGTGGTCGCTTCCTCGATGTCGACCTTGATGCCGTAGGCGCCGAATAGCTCGGCGAGCTGCGCGACGCGATCCGGATCGGGCGGTGCGTGCACGCGCCACACGGTCGGTGCGCCGCGCTTGCGGAAGAACGTGCCGACGGCTTCGTTCGCCGCGATCATGAATTCTTCGACGAGCTCGTACGCTTGCTTGACCGCGGGGTCGCCCTTGGCCTTGACGACGTCGCGCACGAGGCGCGGATCGTCGGCGTCGAGCACGACCTTCGGTTCGGCGATCTCGAGCTCGAGTGCACCGCGTGCTCGGCGGCGTGCGCGCAGCGTGCGGGCGAGCGTGTTGAGCCGGGTGAGCTCGTCGAGCCACGGCCGGTATTGTTCGCGGCGGCCACGGAAGTCGCCTTCGAGCGCGGCGGCGACGCCGGGATAGTCGAGGCGTGCCTTGCTGCGGATCGCCGCTGCGGCGTAGCTGATGTCGACGATGTCGCCGTTGTCCATGTAGTCGAGCCGCACGACCATCGCGCAGCGATCGACGAGCGGGTTGAGCGAGCAGATGCCGGCCGACAGCTCCTTCGGCAGCATCGGGATCACGCGATCGGGCAAGTAGACCGAGACGCCGCGGATCGCGGCTTCGCGATCGAGCGGATCGTTCCACCGCACGTAGTGCGACACGTCGGCCACCGCGACCCAGACGCGCGGGCCGCCGTGCGGACCGTTCTCGATGCACAGCGCATCGTCGAAGTCGCGTGCGGTTTCCGGATCGATCGTGGCGAACCGGCGATCGCGCAGGTCGATGCGATCGGCGAGGTCGGCGGGCGTCAGCTCTTGCGACGTGGCCTTCGCCTGCCCGAGCACGTCGTCGGGGAACTCGAGCGGGATGACGGCGCAGGCGAGGATCTTTTCGATCTCGGTGCGCGGATCCTCGGGGTCACCGAGCACCTTGAGCACGTTGCCGCCGAGCTCTTTGCTCGTGGCATCGGGATAGCGCGTGATCTCGACGACGATCGCGTCGCCGTCCTTGCCGTGCGGCGCGTCGTAGATCGGCACGCGACCGAAGTCGGCAGCGATGCGCGGATCGTCGGGCTCGAGATACACGGCGCGACCGACGCGGCGCAGGATGCCGGTGATCCGCGCGCGGCCGCGCTTGATCACCTCGATGACGCGGCCTTCAGTGCCGCGCACGCCGGGCCAGGTCTCGACGGCGACCTGATCACCGTCCATCGACGTGCCGCGATACTTTGCGGGCACGAACACGGTGCCTTCCTCCGTCGCGACGAAGCCATAGCCCGCGGGATGCACCGTGATGCGGCCGGTGATCCGCGCGTCGACTTGCTTGTGCTGGACGCCGTGGATGCTGTGCAGCACCCGCGACGTGCTCGTGCCTTCGGGAATCTTGCCCGTGCGTTCCGCCGACGGCGGCTTCGCGACGAGATCATTGTCAGCAGGTCCCGGCGCCGGCAGATCGATGATGCGGATCTCGCCGGTCTCCGGATCGTATTCTTCGCGCGCGGTCGACGACCCGGCCGGCTTCGTCGGGACGACGCGCAGCGCGCCCTTCTTCCACGGCAGCTTGGCTTCGGGCTTGGGGCGACGTGCTTCGCGCGCGGCCTTGGTCGGCTTTGGTTGCTTTGCCGGCTTCGGTGCGGGCGGTGGCGGCGGCACCGGCTTGGCTTGCGGGTCTGCTTTGCGGCCCTGCGGCGACAGCGCGAACGCGCCACCGGGGAGCACGTTGACGTGCCCCTCCTCGACGAGCTCGAGGATCTGCGAGCGGAGCTCGCTGTAATCTTGTTTGCGCAGGCCGAGCTCGTCGGCGAGTGCGGTTAATTTGATGCCTGGTGTGACCAGGCGGGACAGGCAATCGAGGATCGCCTGCCGATCGAACGTAGACATTGAGTGCTTTCTATAACTGTTTAACGAAATGCGTGCAGGTGCCCGTCGTCGCCGGCGACATAGATCGTGCCGTCGCTGGCAATTGCGGGCGTGGTGTCGACATCGGCTGCAAGAGCGAGATGCCAGCGCAGCGTGCCATCGGGCGCGACCGCGTAGACATGCTCGTCTTGAGCACCGAACAGGATCATCCCGTTCGTAGCGATGCCAGGAGTCGAATGGATTTTGTCGGCAGCGGCGAGCTTCCAGTGGACGCGGCCGCTCTGGCTGATCGCGTACAGCTTCTTGTCGTGGCTGCCGACGTAGATCGTGCCGTCGGCGCCGATCGCCGCGCCGCCGCGAATATCGCCACCGGTGATCACGCGCCAAGCGACGTCGCCCTTCGGCGATACCGCGTACAGCGTGTCGTCGTCGCTGCCGATGTAGATCGTGCCATCGGCGCCGATCGCGGGCGTCGCATCGATGTCTTCACCGGTGCGCACCTCCCACTTCTTCTTGCCGGCGGACGAGACCGCGTAGAGCGCGTCGTCTGCGCAGCCCGCGTACACGGTACCGTCGGATGCGAGCGCCGGCGCCGATGCAACGTGCTCGGCGGTCGCCAGCTTCCAGCGCAGCGTGCCGTCGGCCCACACCGCGTGAATGCCGTCGCCGCCGGTGTAGATCGTGCCGTCGGGGCCGATCGTTGGGCCGCCGTCGACGTCGCAGCGCGATGACTCGGGACCGAAACCTTTCGGATCGCAGTCGCCGAGCCGCAGCTTCCACTTGAGCGTGCCGTCGGCTTTGATCGCGTAGAGATGATCGTCGTCGGAGCCGATGTAGATCGTGCCGTCTTGCGCGACGGCGGGCGTCGACCACGATCGATCGCCGGTCTTGAACGTCCACTTGACCGTGCCCACCGGATCGATCGCGTAGAGCGAACCGTCGTGCGACGCGATGTAGATCGTGCCGTTGGGTCCGATCGTCGGCGAGCCCGCGACGACGCCTTTGACGTCGACCTTCCAGAGCTCCTTGGGTTGCTTTGCCGGCGCAGGTCCACCGCGTCGACCGGTGTGGCGTGCATCGCCGCCGAACATCGCGAACGCGGGTGGCCCTTTGACGGGTCCCGGTGCCGTCGCGGAGGCCGGCGTATCGAGGCTCGCGGATTGCCCGACCGGTTTCGGATCGACGCAAACACCCTTCTCGCAGACGCGCGGGTCCTTGCAGTCCGTGTCTTTCGAGCACCCGACTTGCCGCGCTTGCGTACCGGAGCAGGCCACCAGTGCGACCGCCCCCGCGACGGCCAACGTGGCCGCCATCCAAACTCTCACGCGCGAGACCGTACTCCTCGACTACGCCTTCGGCAAATCGTTCGAGAACCGCTCGGCGAGCTTCTCGAAATAACGGCGGGTTTCTTCAAGCACGACCGGATCTTGATCGGGATACATGCGGATGCCGTGCGCGCCGAACGGGTCGGTCGTCACCGGGCCAACGGGCAGCCCACCGACGATTCCTGTCTGCTCGTGATAGAGCAGCGCGAGCACTTCGGAGTGGTTCTCCGGAACCAAAAAGGTTCTGCGCCCGAGCTCAGGTTTCCCGTCTTTGAAGCCGTCGACCAGCTTGGCCATGTTCGAACGTTGTCAGTCTACCGTTGCGGCCTGAATCAGGAAAGTCCCAACTCCCACGTGATCGCGGTCGCGTCCTACACGTGAACACCAGTCTCGCGCCCAGAGAGGGTTAGTCTCCGACTCACGGTGCAGCTCGAGCTGTGGTTCGACTTTTCGTGCCCGTATGCGTACCTCGCGGCACGGCGCGCCCCCCATATCGCCCGGGCCGCCGGCGCAGAGCTTGTCTACAAGCCGATGCTGCTCGGAGGCGTGTTCCGTGGGATTGGCGCCGGCGACGGGCCGATGCCCACGCTTGGTCGGGCCAAGGCCACGCACAACTATCACGACATGCATCGCTGGGCCGAGATCTTCGGCGCACCATTCCAGCTCCCATCCACACATCCGATGCGCACAGTTCGGGCGCTGCGGACGCTCCTGGCGCTTCCCCACTCCCGATGGCCCGTCGCCATCGATGCGATCTACGCCGCCTACTGGGAGCGGGCCGAAGACGTGACCCGAGACGAGGTCATCGCCAACGCGCTGCGGACATCAGGTGTGAGCGACCCCGACATCGCGGACGCCTTGAGCCGGGCAGACGATATGAAAGACGACCTGCGCGCACGTACGGACGAGGCGATCGCGCTCGGCATCTTCGGCGCCCCGGCGTGGATCCTCCGTCGTGACGGTCGCGAACCGCTGCTGATCTGGGGCCAGGACCGCATGCCGTGGGTCGACGCCGGGCTCGCCGGTTGGGATCCCGATGCGAGTGCACCGCCTGCCGGCCCTCGGCCGTTCGGCACCGGCGCGCAAGGCTTCGTGTCGCCGTCGACGCTCGACGTGTATTGCGACGTCTCGAGCCCGTTCTCGTATCTCGGCCTCACGCAGCTGCCCGCACTCGCGCAGCTGACCGGCGTCACGCCACGCTTGCAACCGATCCTGCTCGGCGCGCTGTTTCGCGACATCGGTCAAGTCGACGTGCCGATGCTCGCGATGCCGCCGCCAAAGCTGCGCTACACGAGTCGCGAGATGCCGCGCTGGGCGCGTTGGTGGGGCGTGCCGTTCGAGATGCCGGCGAAGTTTCCGCAGCGCACCGTCACGGCACAACGGCTGATCCTGCTCGCGACCGAGCTCGGTAGCGCCGATGCGATCCGGCTCGCGAACATCCTCGGCCGCGCGATGTGGGCCGAGCAACGCGATCTCGAGGACGACGACACGCTGCGCGGGCTCGTCGCCGACGCGGGGCTGCCACGCGAATGGATCGAACGCACGCGCCAGCCTGAGGTCAAAGCGGGGCTCGCGGCGCGCACCGCGCACGCCAAAGCCGTCGGCGTGTTCGGTGTGCCGACCTGGATCGTCGACGAGCAGTTCCTGTTTTGGGGGCAAGATCGGCTCGAGCTCGTGATGCGTGCGCTCGGCGGCTGGAGACCGAGTCGCGGATGATTATCGCGACGCTCATCTGCGCGATCGCATGCGTCGCGCTCGTCGCGGCCGAGTACGCGAGAGCGAACACCGCGCGCTGGATCACCAAGCCGATCGCGTCGCTCGCATTCGTCGCGCTTGGCTTTGCGACGATCACCGGGTGCACATCACCAATCCCGGCGTGGGGCGAGTACCAGCTCTACATCATCGTCGGGCTCGTGCTCGGCATGGCCGGTGACATCGCGCTGCTCGGCAAGAGTCAGGGCGCGTTCCTCGTCGGGCTCACCGCGTTTCTGCTCGGTCATATCTCGTACATCGTCGCGTTCGCGCAGCTCGCGCCACCCGCGGCGTGGCTCGATTTGCGCGCGCTGATCCCACTCGTGGTCGGCGGCACCGCACTGCGCATCCTGTGGCCGCGCCTGGGCGAGATGCGCGTGCCGGTGATCGCGTACGTGATCGCGATCGTGATGATGATGGCCGCTGCGCTCGCGGCCGGGCGCGTCGCCGCGGTGCCGTACGACAACCGCGTGCTGCTCGTCGCCGGTGCCGCGCTGTTCTTCGTCAGCGATCTCGCGGTCGCGCGCGACAAGTTCGTCGGGGCGAGCTTCGTCAATCGCGCATGGGGCCTGCCCGCGTACTACGCAGGCCAGCTGCTCATCGCATGGTCGTTGTGGCCTTCGTTCTGCTGACGTCGCGTCGCAGCGACTACTTCTTGCCGCGACGACGACGGCGCGCTTTGTTGCGCGCGAGGCCGCGCTTGTGTGCAGCGGCCTTCTTCGCCTTCATACGGCGATCTTTGAGGCGCCGCTTCTGCTTGAACTTCGGACGGGACTTGAGGGAGCGCTTGGTACGACCAGGCATGTCCGCGTCTATACATCGCTCGGGCGACCTGTAACCAGAGGGCGAGGCCGTCGTATACCCATCAGCGGTCGAATGGCCGATCTCAGGGAGCTCATGGCGCAGTACCAAGACGGCGACGCAACCGCGTTTCGCGCGCTGTACGCGCTCGTCGCGCCGCGCCTGCTCGGCTACCTGATGAAGATGACGCGCAGCCGCGCGGTGGCCGACGACCTGCTGCAGCAAACGTTCTTGAAGGTCCAT
>DATDCH010000530.1:0-2055 GCA_036524455.1 Kofleriaceae bacterium
GTCGCATCGATCACTCACTCATTGCACACGTTCGTCAGCCAAGACGGCGATGCCGTCGAGCCGGTCGATCTCGAGGCTGTCACCACGCGCGCGCTCAAGATGGTCGAGAACGAGCTGCGCCACGCCGCGAAGCTCGTCGAAGCGGTCGCAAAGGTGCCACCGGTGAACGGCAACGCGCTGCGGATCGAGCAGGTGCTCGTCAACGTGCTGATCAATGCGATCAAGGCGTTACCGTCAAACCCGACCACGCCGCACGTGGTGCGCGTCTCGCTCGATCACGACGACGATCGCGTAACGGTGACGATCAGTGACACCGGCGCAGGGATGCCGGCTGCGGTCCGCAGTCGCATCTTCGATCCGTTCTTCACTACACGAGACGTCGGGCACGGCATGGGGCTGGGCTTGTCGGTGTCGAAGACGATCGTCGAGAAGTACGGCGGCGAGATCGAAGTCGAGTCGACCGAGAATGTCGGCACCACGGTTCGCGTGCACTTTCGCAAGCATCTCGGCCCGAGCGTGCCTGCACCGCAGGACAGCGCTACGATCAAGCGCGGACGGCGCATGCGTATTCTGATCGTCGATGACGAGCCAATGATTTGCCAGATCCTCGATCGGATCCTGCGCGACGATCATGACGTCACGGTCGCGATGAAGGGCCAGGATGCGCTCGGCGCACTCGCGACCGCGACCTTCGATCTGATCCTGTGCGACGTGATGATGCCGGGCATGAACGCGGACGAGCTCCATCGCCGCATTGCGGCCACCTACCCCGACGCCGCAACTCGCATAGTGTTCATGAGCGGTGGCGCACTCGGCTCGGAGATCGAGGACATGCTCGAAGGCTTGCCAAACCCGCGACTCGCCAAGCCGTTCCGCGTCGAGGATGTGCTAGCACTCGTCGAGCGTTTCGCGTAGGTTGCGCGCATGTCACGCGCTGCCCTCCTCGTGCTCGCCGCCGCCTGTAGCAACGAGCCCCCGCGCGAGATGATGACGACCGGCGACGCACCGGTTGCACCGATGATCGATGCGCCACCGGCGGCCTGCACACCGCTCGGGCCGTGCGACTGGCTCGATAGCTATCAGCGCCGCATCGTTGGCGCGCTCGCGGGCGCCGAGGAAATCTCGGCCGGCGTGACGCTGTCGCATCGCGCGTCGGTCGGCGAGCGCAACGCCGCGCGCCAGTTCCTGCTCGACGAATTCACCGCGCTCGGCCTCACGGCGGAGCGTCACGACTACAGCAACGCCGGCGGCTACGTCGGCGCGAACGTGATCGCGCGGCTCGACGCGACGGCCGGCACCGGCGGCACGCTGATCGTCGGCGCCCACTTCGACAGCGTTCCCGCCGGGCCAGGCGCCGCCGACAACGCGACCGGCGTCGCGATCGTGCTCGCGACCGCGCGCTACCTGCGCCAAGTCGAGACTCGCCAGCATCCGGTGGTGTTCGCGCTGTTCGATCAGGAAGAGCTCGGCTTGATCGGCAGCCGCGAGTGGGTGAAGACGCTGAACCCGATGGACGTCACGGCAGCGCACATCTTCGACATGTTGAGCTTTGACGGCGACGGCGATCACGTGGTCGAGCTGTGGTCACCATCGCCTGCGGTCGAGGCCGCCTACCAAGCGCACGCCTCGGCAGCCGGCACGCCGATCTCGTCGGTGACGTTCGCGTACAGCGATCACCAAGCGTTCCTCGAAGCCGGCTTCACGGCAACGGGCGTCGGCGAAGAGTTCGTCGCGATGGATCACACGCCGCACTATCACAAGTCGACCGACGTGTTCGCGAATGTCTCGTTCGATCACCTCGCGCGTGTCACGCGGCTCGCGATGACCGTGCTCGACGCTGAAGTGCGCTGACGCTCACGCGTGCGACGCGAGCACTCGCGACAAGCTGAGGTCGAGCTGACTGCTGACCAGCTCGGCGAGCTCGCGTAGCTCATCGCCGTGCACGCCGGTCTTGCGCGAGAGCAGCTTGCGCACGCCGCTCGCGATGCGTTCGCGCGCCTTCTCGACCTGGCGTGCGGCGGTCGCGCGATGCACCTGATAGAGCTTCGCGAGCTC
>DATDCH010000531.1:0-7032 GCA_036524455.1 Kofleriaceae bacterium
CCGGACCAATTCCGACTTTCCGATGCCGGGCTCTCCGCTCACCAGCACCGGCACGGTGGCGCCCGCTACGCTCTCGGCGAAACCTCGCTCGAGCTCGGCGAGCTCGGCGCTCCGACCGACGAACGGCCAAGTATCCTCGGCGTCGAGCCGACCATCGACAACGCGTCGATCGGCGACGCCGAGTCGGCGCAAGATCTCGCCGCCCGACGGTCGCTGCCATCGCTCTCGTTCCAGCAGGTCCTGGCACAAGAGCTCGAGATCGGCGGGCGCACCGGTCACGATCGAACGCACGCGCGGCGCGGCTAATCGGCACTTGTTGGCGAGCACGTCGTCGTTCGTCCCGAGGAATGGCTCGATCCCGGTCAGCGCCCGAAACAGCAGCACACCGAACGCGTACCAGTCGGTCTCGGGTCCGACTGACTCGCCGCGGACCTGCTCCGGCGCCATATAGCGTGGCGTGCCAGACAAGCGCCCCTTCGCCTGCACGCCCTCGGCGTCGTCGACCAGGCCGAAGTCGAGCAGCACCACGCGGCCGTCAGCGCAGACCAACACGTTCGACGGCTTGATGTCCCGGTGCACGCGTCCAGCTGCATGCACGCTGTCGATCGCGAGCGCGAGCTGGGCGAGCGACGCCCGCAACCTCGCTTCGTCGAACGCAGGCGATACGTCGACGGTCGCGTTGTCGGAGCCGCACGACGGCTGCGATCGCGGTTTCGCGAGCAGGGTCTCGGTCGTCCAGACGCTGTTAGGCAGCTGAGCGAACGACGCCGCATCGGTGCGGACGTAGCGGTGAAAGTCGACGCCGTCGACCAGCTCCATCGTGAAGAACCATTGTTCGTTCTCGCAATGCAGCTCGCCGTAGCGGACCAAGTTGACGTGCGCAAGATCCGCGAGCGCGCGGAACTCCTTCTTGAAGCGATACAGCGACTCACCATCGAGGTCCCGCAAGGTCTTGAGCGCGACCGTCCAGCCCGTCTCCCGATCGAACGCCTCGTAGACGTCACCCATACCACCACGGCCAAGCCGTCGCCGGACCTCGAACCGACGAGAGCCGATGTCGAGCGAGCCGGGCTCGTCGACCGCCGGGTCGCTATCCTCGTCGGTACTGCCGACCATCGTTCGCCGATGTTACCTGCCGCGCTGACCCACGCCTTCCCGAAAGGCCATCCGGATCTCAGCGCACAGGTATTACGCGGAGCACGCGCGCGGGCCGATCGCCCAGCTTCAGCGACGCGCCGTCGTAGTCGGCTGCGCAGTGTGTGCGTTCGCCGCATGCTCGACGCATGCTCTGCGCGAACCGCGGCGGCGGGGCGGGCGTGAGCTCTTGGTTTGTGAGCCAATGCGTCGGCCCCGGGCTTGCTGTTCGTCTCGGTATGGCGCCATTTCGCGTTCTGATCGTCTTCGCGAGCTCGCACGGGCAGACCGCCAAGATCGCAGCAGCGATCGCCGCGCGGCTTCGCGAGCATGGTGCGGAGGTCGACGTATGTGACGCTCTTGCCGGAACGCCGCCGCCGCCTGATGACTACGACGTCGTGGGGCTGGGTTCCCACGTCAGGCACGGCAAGCACGACCCCGTCATCCATTGTTATATCGATCGCAATCTCAGCTCCCTGCAGGCGCGACAAAGCTTCTTCTTCTCGGTCAGCTTGACCGCGTCCGATAAGCCGTACCTGCCAGACCCAGGCAGCTACATCTACGGGACGACGTACGCGACCGCGTTTCGAGCCGATTCCTCGGCGGCATTTGCTGGTGCGCTGCCCTATCGCCAGTACAACCCGATTCTCCGTCTGCTGATGAAGGTGCGCAGCAGTCGCCACGGTCATCCGGTCGACACGAGTCGCGACCATGCGTTCACGGATTGGAGCCAAGTTCGTTTGTTCGCGGACTCGATCGCGCATTGGACGGGACCTCGGCGGCGACCCGACCGTGCGCTCGGCGCAAGGGTCCGTGCGTCGATCTGATTACGCGCGATCACCGCTGCAAACACTGCGCGTCATCGTCGACGAGAACTTCGAACGCAGCGACGAGCGCAAACCATAAACCGATCAGTCCGAAAGTCTTCGCCGCCAGTGCGTTATACGTGACGTAAGGGTCGATGGCGTAGAGGCTGCAGTATGCGAAGTACAGTGCGAGCAGCGCGCAGACATTGCGAGCTCGTTCCGGTTCCAGCGTCATACGCACCGTGAGTGCAGCAGGTGTGCCGGGTTCGCGGCCGTGCGTTGTGCCATCTGGCGTGACGAGCTCCTCGATATAGATCGTTCCGCGCGGGTGTATCGTTCTACGTGTGATGGGTCGGATCGCGTGCTGCGCATTGGTCGTGCTTGCTGGCTGCTACACGAGCACCGCGCCGGCACCACCGCCACCGCCGCCCTACGAAGCGCCACCTCCCGCGGACCCACCTGTCCATGTCGCGCCTAGCGGCGGATTCGCGCAGGCACCGCCCGGCGGTTCGCCCGTCGCCCAAACGCCGCCCGCATCACTACCGACGACGGGACCCGAATGCGTCAAGGACTGCCCAAACACCGCGCCGCTCTATCCGACCGAGGATTGCCGCGACGGCATCCACACCGGCGGCCGGGGGCCGTGTGTTCGCTTCGCGAACGGATGCAACTGGAGCGGCCTCGTGTGTCCCGCAGCGTCTCCGCGCGTGACGTGCAAGCCGACCGATTGCGATTTGCCCATTCCATCGCAATGGCTGTGTCCCGACGGCAAATCGATCGGCAGCTTCACGTGCGTCGCCAGCGATCGCGGGACGTGCGGCGCAACGTATCAAGCGTGCCCGTTCACGCCGAAGGTCGTCAAGCCGCCACCGGCGCCGCCACCACAACCGAAGCGCGCATGTAATCCGCTGCCGAGCGACCGCGAGCTCGCGACGTGGCCGGTCGGCGAATGGTGCGGGTTCGGCGGCGGACCGGCTCAGCCCGACACCACGATCGTCAAACAGCTCAAAGACGGCACACAGATCATCGAGCAGCTCGGCCACTGCAGGCGTGTGCGTCAGGTCAGCTGCCACACCAAGTGCCTGCCGCCCGACGCGCGCATCGCGACACCGAGCGGCGACGTGGCGATCCGAGACGTGCGCATCGGCACAGAGATCTGGACGCGCGATACAAACGGTCGCCGCGTCGCGACACGCGTCGAGCTCGTCAATAGCGTCGAGATCACCGGCGAGCATCACGTCGCGCGGCTCGAGCTCGCCGACGGGCGCACGCTCACGGTCTCGCCGCAGCACCCGGCACTCGACGGTCTCGTCCAGGATTTTCGCGTCGGCGACGCGTACGACGGCTCGTCGATCGTCAAGCTCGACTTCCTTCGCTACACCGGCGCGCGCACCTATGACCTACGCCCCGCGGGCGCGAGCGGCATCTATTGGGCCGACGACATCCCGCTGCGCAGCACGCTCGACTAACGTTTCGGCGTGCGCGGCAGGTGTCCGCGTCCTCGAGCGTCGTCGGCCGAACACGTGCACGTCGTGTGCGAGGTGATGCCTCTCGCGCGAAACGTGCGTGCGCAGATCGCATTCGCGGTTGCGCGTTCGATCGCACGATGCGTATGGTGCAGGCCATGGGCCGCCTGTCGTGTGCGCTCGTCGTGCTCGCCAGCTGTGTGGCGTGTCGAGCCGCCGAGACAATGATGATGTCGGACGCGAGCAGTGTCGCCGACGCGATCACGCCCGACGTTGCCGTCGTCGCCGACGCCAGGATCGACGCCCCGCCGGTGCACTATCCCTGTGCTCCAACGCCGACGGCGGGCCACCAAGAGATCGATTGTCCCGGCGGCGTGCACATGGACGTCGAAATCTCCGCTGCCTGCGTCGCAGGTGGCTGCGGGATCATCTTCGACGTACACGGCTTCACGATGACGGCCGACGAGCTCGACACGCACACGCGCATGCGCCAGCTCGCGCCGCCGCTCGGCTACATCGTCATCCAGCCCACCGCGCCGGGCCTGTGGGGACAGGGCACGCACGATCAGCTGCTCTGGGACTTCGCCAACGCGACTGCCGCGGTGCTGAACACTGATCCCGATCGGCTGCACTTCATGGGTTTCTCGCAGGGCGCGATCCTCACGTTCCACATGCTGTGCGCGCACGCCGATGCGATCGCCTCGATCGCGCCCGCCTCCGGCAACGGCTGCTTCGGCACCGCCGGAACGCCGTCGGTCGAGCGTCCCGTCCTGTACCTGCAAGGCACGTCCGACAACATCCATCCGTGGTCGCTGTTCGGCCTGCCCGTGCGCGACGCGATCCTCTCGACGTGGAGCTTCGGCGCGCCCACTCCGATCAGCGCCGGTACTCAATATGCTGCGACGCGCTGGACGACGCCGAACGGCACGGCCTTCGAGTTCTGGCAGCACGACTATCGCGCCGGTGACTTCCTCGGTGGTCACTGCCTGCCGGTTCCCAACGGTACCGGCAACTACAAGTGCAGCAACGCCGCGATCGACTACAGCGTCGAGGCGCTGCGCTTCTTCCAGGCGCATCCACGCGGGCAGTGACCGTCAGCAACGATCCGCCGAGCCGCGTCTCGAGATCCTGGCTGTGAGAGGATTCCGCCGAGGAAGACTGTGGTTGTGGCGAAAGATGATGGGTTTCGGAACGTCGACCTTGAAATCGGCGCGCGTACCCGCGCTCAGCTTGCGCCGCTTATCGAGCAGCTCGACGACAAGCTTTTCGAGATGTATCTCGGCCGCATTCGCGGCCTCTATCACGCGTGTTACGAGAGCCTCGGCCCGTCGAGCATCCGAGCTGCGGATCGCCCTGCGCCGAACGCGACCGGAGTGATCCACGAGCTCGCCGATGTGATCGAAGGGCTGAACGCGTCGGGGCGGCGCGCGTGGAATGCGGCAGCGACGCGCGACTTTAACGTGGGGATAGAGCTAGCCCGTGGCGTCTGGAACCTCTCACACGTGGTCGAGGCCGATGCGGTTCGCCGAGTCGCAACCCTTCGAGGGCGGATCGTGTTCACGGCGTATCACGATGCTGCCATTCGCCGACCCACGGCAGCACGGAAGCCTCGTCGTGCTCAGCGACGAGCGCGGTAGATCACACGATGACCACGTGAACCGGTAGTGGCGCTACTATCAAGGCGTGAGATGTGCTCGAGCGGCAGCAGCCGGCGCGGTCGCCCTCCTGTGCGGCGCAGCCGCCTGTGACAAAGGTAAGAGCGACGACGCTCCAGCTGTGAGCCGCCGATCCGCACCAGTCATAACGGACGCGCAGCTGGCCGTGCGACAGGACGCCGTCGCATTCACGGGCGACGTGGCTGCAATCTGTGCAACCACGAAGGAGCTGGTCAAACGCGCGATAGCGTGTGCGCCGCGCAGCGCGAACATGCTGAGGGACACGCTGAGGGACCTTGAACACGGCGAGCCTGCGGACGCACCACTGGATGCGCACGAGCGATGGGCCGCCATTTGTGCCGGGATCGCCAAGGCGTACGACGATAACCTCGTTCGTGGAGGTCCCGCATGTGCACTCACCGTCGACGAGCGAGTTCGCAATGATGCATTCCTCGCCGCGTACTATGGGCGACGAACGAAACCACGACCAACCGGCGATGCGACAGTCGACAAGAATCTGGCAGACCTCGCCCGGGCACGCGATGTCCTGTGCGCGTGTCCCGACGAGGAGTGCGTGCGCGCGGCCCACAAGATCGTGACAGCTGCGGTCAAGCCTATTCCGGACGAGCTGACGGCGGCGATGGAGGACGGCGTGGCGATCAGCGACGAGGTGTCGCGGTGTGCCGACCGGATCGAGCAGGACGCCGCGCGATCGCGCCAGTGATGAACCTCGCCGCCTCCCGGATCACCGCGATTCACGGCGGGCATAAGTTCGCGCTGCCGAAGATGGCGGTGCCCGGCGTGGCCTCGACGAGTTGCGTCTGCCCGAACACGTTGAAACTGTAACTGTTGGAGACCGCCTGCGTCGTCGACGCGAAGTTCGTCCACGTGAGGCCATCGGGCGCGGTCTCGTAGACGACCATCGCTCCCACTGGACGAATGCGCCACCACCGCATCGCAGATGCCGAGTACGCCCGCATGGCGACCACGCCGCTGCCGTTCTCGGCGACGATCTGACCGCCGCGCACCGCGATCATCAGCGTCATCGATCCCACGCCGAGACGCATCGCGGTGTTGCCGCTCGGCGACGGCACGACCTGGAGCACCTCGACCATCGCGCCCGTGCTGCCGAGCGGAACGTTGTTGCGCAGGCACGAGCCGGTCGCGCCGTTCGTGCTCAGGTTCGGTGCGATCACGAGCGTGCTGTTCATCTGCGTGAGCACTGCGCTCGCGACCTGCGGCGTGCCCCAGTTCTGACACGGCATCGTGCCGTCGAAGCTCGTGCCGTTGCCGGGGTCGACGCACGTACCGGACGAACCGTCACCGCCAGTGCCGCCGTCACTGTTCGTGCCGCCGTCACCGAGCGCCATGCCCGTGTCATCGAGTGATATGCCGTCATCGACATCGCCGGCGTCAGTGCGATCGTACGTCGACGGGAACCCCAACCGCCCGCACGCACAACATGCCAGCGCGATGACCCCACGAATCCACACGCGAAGATCTTACGCGTTCCGACCTCTCGGGGCGCAACGATCGTGAAGGGTCGCGTGATCGCGATATTGTGGAGGAATCGGTCCCGGACGCGAAGGCTCATCGATTGTCGAGCGACGCACGGTCGATCTGCGAGGATTGTGTTGCAGGACGCGTGCGCGCCATGGCCTAGTCCACCCCATGAAGCTCGAAGCGGTCGTCGTTGCGGCGATGTTCGTCGGATGTGGCGGCCCGAAACGCGACGGGCGCCCGGACGCCGCAGTCGTCGTCGGTAGCGACAGCGGCGAGTGGTTTCCCGACGCGCCGCCGGATGGTCGCGCGCCCACGGCGTACACGATCAATTTCGACGACGTCGCGACTGGCACACCGATCACGACGCAATACGTTACCGCGACGTTCTCGACGCCGACCGCAACGCGGGTCAACCGAACGTCGAATGCGGGCGGGCTGAACTACGGGCAGTCGATGCCAAACTTCCTG
>DATDCH010000532.1:0-21465 GCA_036524455.1 Kofleriaceae bacterium
GCGCGCTCGAGCTCGCAGTCCGGCACGTGCTCCGCGATCCATGCCGCGATCTCGTGAACCTCGGCGTTGATCCGCGCTGCCGCCCACGCTTGATCCGGCGAGCGCTCCGCACCGAGCAACCACACCGGCGCAGCGAGCGGCGACAAGAAGCCGGCGTTGCGCCCGCTCGCGCCGTAACCAACCCGTTCCGCCTCGACGACGGCGATTACCGCCTGCGGTGCCAGCTCGGAGAGCCGGATCGCGGTCATCAGGCCCGCGAACCCACCGCCTACGATCAGATAGTCGACGCGACTCGGAATCGCCGCATCGACCCACCGATCCCGCCAATCAGCGTCGCGTTGCCAGTAGCTTGCCGGAATACGGCAACGATACCAGCTGCGCAGTTAGCGCGAACGCCGGATCAACCGCCGAGGCGTCTTGCAGACGCCAAGCTCGCCATCTCGCGGATCGATCTAGGACAATCCGCGTTCTCGTCGTGAGCGACATCGAGCAACGATGCTACTTCTCGACGTTGACCTTCACCGGCGCCGTCCACGCCTTGTCTTCGGCCGTGTAGTAGAGGTACGCGCTGGTCGCGGGTGCCTCGTACGAGCCCGGCGTCGCCGCGAGCAGATCGAGATCGATGTCCTTCTTCGCCGACGGCGCGAGCGCACGCCAGTAGAGAATGACCTCGCGCGGGCGCGTCTCGTAGAAGTCGATCGCACCCTTGTCGCGCAGCTCCTTGAGCTGCCACGTCTGGAACGTGAGGCCACCCGGGATACCGACGCGTGCGAGCGTCATCGGCAGGCCATCCTTCGTGGTGTTCTCGATGCGAGCGCGTAGCTTCACGCCTTCACCGAGCTTGACGGTCTGCTTCGCGAGCTGCGTCGACACGGTCACCTTCGCCGCCGCCGAGGACTGCGGGCGCGCCGAGCGGTAGTCGATCGCGATCGAGTAGGGCAGCGCCGCCTGACCGACGAGCTTGACCTCGACCGTGTTCTTGCCGGGCTTGAGCTTGCCTGCGAAGTCGCTCCACACGAGCGCTTCCTTGCGGCCCTTCTCGAACGCGATCGTGCCGGCTTCGACACCGTTGACGATCAGCGTGGCCGAACCGCTCGCCTGCATCGCCTTCGCGTACTCGCTGTATGCGGTCAGCGCCTTGAGGCCGAGGATCGTCGCCTGCGTGTTGCTCCACTGGCCGTACCCGCTGCGCTTCGTGTTGAGGAAATCGACCGCGCGGCGGATCTGGCTCTCGTACTCGTTGTTCGGTGACGCCTTGATCAGCGCGAGCGTCGCGAGCGACGTCGTCTCGATCGTGAGCGACTCGCCACCCGACATCGTGATCGATTCCTTCGCACCGTCGAACGCGCCGTCCTTGCCCTGCATCGCGGCGAGCTTCTTCACGAACGCGCTCGCCTCGGGCAGCTGCGCGAGGAGCGCCGTGTTCGTCGCGAGCGCCATCAGGTACGGATCCTTCGTCGAGTCACCGAGCGACTTCTGGCCGCCGAGCTCCTTGTCCATACCCTTCGTACGCTTCGCCTCGGCGAGCGCCCACATGATGTATGCGTTCGTCGTCGGCTCGCCAGCGCGGCCGAACGAGTCGAGCGCGGTCGACGAGCGGAGGAAGCCGCCCTTGCCGTCGCGCCGGCTCATCAGCCAATCCGCGGTGCGATCGACCATCGACTTGTCGACGTCGTAGACCTTCGCCATATCGGCGAACTCCATGAGGCCGTACGCGGTGAGCGCCTCGTGACCCGGCGTCTGGCCGAACCACTCGTAGCCCTTCTGCTTCGTCTCGTAACCGGTGAGCAGCTTGTAGCCGCGATCGAGCGTGCCTTGCGTCTTTTGCACGAGCGCCGCGTCGGCCGCGTCGTTCGTCGCGAGGTAGCTCAGCACCATGATGTTGGGATAGTTCGACGACGAGGTCTGCTCGAAGCAGCCACCCGGCTCGCGAATCATCGCCTCCATGCCCTTCGTCATCGACGCGAGTGGCGACGGATACATGTTCACCGTCGCGGTGATCGATCCGGGCAACGCACCCGACAGATCGAGCTCGTGCTTCGCGACCTTGCCGGCTGCGGCCGTACCAGCCGCTGACAATGCGAACGGGAAGCCGAGCGGCACGACGCGGATCTTCTTCTCGAGCTTGTCGGTCAAGCCACTCGCGCGAACCTCGAGCGCGACGTTGCCTTCACCGTCGGTCGCGACGACCTGGAGCGGGAAGAACAAGCTCTTCTTCTCACCGGCCTTCAAGATGATCTTGCCGGCCGGGTTGTCGCCGAGCTTGAAGGCAGCGCCAAAGCTCGCGGTCAGATCGGCGCGAATCTCTGCGTCGGTCTCGTTCGTCAGCGTGACCGGCAACTTGATCGAGTCACCCGACGTCACCTCGACGGGCAGTCGCGCGTCGAGCGCGAGCGGCATCTTCGATTGAATGATCGCGTCGCCGCCGCCGGGCACGCCCGACGCCGACACGCCCTCTGCGGTCGCGCGGAACGACGTCACCGCATCCGACACCGGGAACGACACCGTCGCGGTGCCGTTGCTGTTGGTATCGACGCTCGCGTTCCAGTAGATCGTCTCGCGGAAGTCGGTGCGCGGACCTTCGTAGCCCTTCGTGTACTGCGGCAGCGGGAACACGCGCACGGGCGACCAGCCCGCCGGTGCTGCGATCCCGTCTTCACCTTCCCAGTTGCGATCGCCGCGCGCGCGGCCGAGCGCTTGTTTCTCCTTGGCGGGCCACTCGGCATCGTCTGCTTTCTTGGCTTCGTCCTTCGCGCCGCCCTGTTTGAGGTCACGCATGACTTGGCGGTTCTCGACGGCCGCGGCACCCGCGACGGGCTGCATCGCCTTATTGCCCTTCGCTGCGGGACGCCGCGCCGGCGCCTTGTCGAGCTCCGCCGGCGGTGGCGCTGGTTCGGCGACCGGCGCTGCTTGCGGCGCCATCATGGCGTCGGCGACACCCGGGGCACCTTCCGCGAGCGACGTCGCCCACGTATCGACGGGCGGCGGCGGATTGAACACCTGCTGCCACTCGAACTTGCGATAGCCGCGCGTCGCGAGCAGCGCATCCATCGCCGCGATCGCTTCGGGCTTGTTCCCGAAGTAGTAGTTCGGCTCCTCGATCGGATCGGCATCGGTCGCGCCGAGCTCCGGCTCGAGATAGAGCTTCGACAGCATGCGACCGCTCTTGTCGTCGGCGAACGACAGCACCGTGTCGTCGACCACCGCCACACCGACGTTCGCCTTCACCGGCTTGCCTCCCGGATCAGTCGTCTTGATCGTCAGCTTCACCGGATCGCGAGGCGAGTAGCGCTTCTTGTCCGCGGTCAGCTCGACCTTCAGGTCCTGACCTTTGCCGTGATAGACGAGGCGCTCGGCGAGCGGCTCTTGCTTCTGCGAGAACAGCGTCACGCGCGCGGTGCCTTGCACCTTGTCTTTGATCGGCAGCTCGATCAGTGCGGGCTTACCGGCTTGCACCTCGACCGCGCCGTCGGCGAGCTTCTTCTCGCGCAGCACGGCTTCGACGATCACGGTGCGATTTGTCGAGCACAGCGCCGCGACGCGCAGCTTCGTCGGCGAATCGTCAACGCTGCGCACGACACAGCCGCCCGACTTCGCGGCCGGCACCTGGAACTTCTGCGTGATGCCCGCCGGCTTCGTGATCTCGACCTGGTACGTGCGGTCGGGGTCCGGCGACAGCTCGAACTTGCCGAGTCCGTCGTGAATCGACGAGAACGTCGTCACGAGCTGGCCGCGATCGTCGACTACCTTGCCTTCGATGTCGGCCGGCTTGCCGATCGTATTCTTCGCCATGAAGTAGACGCGACCCGCAACACCCTCGACCAGGTCGCCACCTTCGGGGAACAGCGACAGCTGCATCGTCTTCATCACGATCGGGATGCGCTTCTGGATCGACTCGGTCACGCCGCCGTCGTCGGCGAGGATCGTGAGCAGACCGTCGCCACGCGCGATCTTCGCCGGCAACTGAAACTTCGCGGTCGCGTTGCCGCCCGCATCGGTCTTGATCGCGACGCGCGCGACCTCGATATCGTCGACCGTGACGACACCGGTCAGCGCCTTATCGGCGAACGCCTCGCCGGTCGAGCGCTTGATCTCGATCGCGGCGCTCACTCGATCGCCTTCGCCGTACGCCTTGCGCACGAACTCGAGACTCTTCTTGAGCCGCGGCGCCTCGTAGGTGTTGACGATGATCTTCTTCGTCGTGTGCGTGCCGTCGTCGGCGGTGAGCTGGATCGTGTACTCGCCACCTTCGATCTCGGGCGCGAGCGTGAAGTCGTTCTGCGCGACGCCGCTCTTCGCCTGCACGCGCTTCTGCGCGACGATCGAGCCGCGCGGCGACATCAGCATCATGTTGATGCCCATCTCGCTCTTCGCGTTCAGCGACGACGTCGCGCGCAGGTCGGCGCGATACCAGATCGTCTCGCCCGGCTGATACAGCGGCTTGTCGGTCATCACATAGCTGCGCTGCGACGGATTGCGCTGGAAGTAGTCCTCGATCAGCGACGACATCTTCGCGAGCTTGTCGCTGCCCGTGAGCTTCGCGGGTGTCATCCCCGCGATCGACTTGTCGAGCTCCGACTGGGCAGCAGGAATTGGAGAAACCACCGCGACGTCGTTCGCCGGCGGCCCTTGGCCGGCGCACGAGGCAGTCGAGAGCAGGGCAGCACCAAGGAACAGACGGAGTTTGGTCATGACGGTGGTCGGTCTAACGTGCCGCTTTGCAAATCGATCTAGGCGCGCCGCGTCGTTGCCGAGACACCGCGACCGCGCCGGCCTTGGGTGATAGCGTGGGAATAATGATGGCAGGCGCCATCGGCGCGCTCGCAGCGACTCTCGTGGTCGCGATTGCGTGGCGGAACGCGTGGGCACCTGCGGTTGGTGCGCTGCTCGGCGTCGCGATCGCGTTCTTGGGCGGTGCAGCCACGACGGCCGACGTCGAGCACGCCGCGATCGATCTGTGGCGGCCGCTGCTCGTGATCGTGAGCATCATGACGACGTCGGCCTGCGCCGCAGAGCTCGGCGTATTTGCCCACATGGCCGAGTGGATCGAGCCGCGCACGCGTGGGCCGGTGCGTCACGCGTTTCGCCTCGTGTTCGTGCTCGCCGCGCTGTGCGCCGCCGTGCTGTCGAACGACGCGGCGATCTTGATGTTCACGCCCGTCGTGATCGAGCTACTGCGTCAGGTCTATCCGAAGCGCCACGGCAAGTTCGTGCTCGCGTTCGCGTTCGCGGTATTCGTCGCGGCCGGTGTCGCGCCGCTGGCGACCGGCAATCCGATGAACCTTGTCGTCGCGCAGCGTGCCGGCATCGGCTTCAACGAATACGCGCTGCGCATGATCCCGGTCGCACTCGCCGGTTGGATCGCCGCGTACCTCGCACTCGCTTGGTACTTCCGCGCCGAGCTCGCCGACGAGGCTCCCGCGCGTGGCGGCCGGTTGCCGACGGCGAATCCGGTCGATACACCGGCGCGTCTCGTGCTGCTCGCTGCCGGTGGCAGCATCATCGCGTATCCGATTCTTGCCTACTTCGGGCAGCCGCTGTGGATCGTCGCCGTGCCGACCGCGCTGATCTGCGTCGCTGCAGCGCTCAGCCGCGGCATCGCATTACGCAACGTCGCACGCGGCGTCAGCTGGGAGCTGATCCCGTTCGTGTTCGGCGTGCTCGTGCTCGCAACCGCGCTTGCACGCGCCGGTGTCACCGATGCGCTCGCCGAGCTCTACGCGCGCTCGCCGGCACCGATGCCGACCGTCGCCGCCGTCGCCGCCGTCGGCTCCGCGCTGATCAACAACCATCCGATGGCGCTGCTCCACTCGGTCACGCTCGCCGATTCCTCCGATACGCTCGTCTACGCCGCCCTCGTCGGTGGCGACCTCGGCCCGCGCCTGCTGCCGATCGGCTCGCTCGCAGGCCTGTTGTGGTTGCACACCCTGCGCTTGCGCGGGGTCGCGATCCCACTCGGTACGTTCATTCGCGTCGGGCTGGTCGTTACGATCCCCTCATTGATCGTCTCACTCGCGGTGCTGTGGCTCGTGACGTTATGAAGCAATTCACCGTGATCCCGTAGGAATAGCTAGGTCGCGGGAGCCGGTTGAGACAGTTGCATACATCTCTTCCGTGCTACAAAAGAGCCGGACTCTTCTAAGGGGCAATCCCATGGCATTCGCTCAAGAACACGCTCGTCCGATTCCAGGCGCCGTTGCCACGTTAGGTGTCAGCGACCGCGTCGACTTCCTACGCAAGACCTACGGTCTCCTCGGCGTCGCACTCGTTGCGTTCGCGGCGATCTGCTTCGGCATGATGCGATTCGCGCCCGAGATGAGCTTCAAATGGACCGTGTGGGCCCTCAGTGGCTACAACTGGCTCCTCGTCATCGGCATGTTCATCGGCGTGGGCATGATCTCCGAGCGGCTCGCGCGGTCCGAGACATCGCGCGCGCTCCAGTTCCTCGGGCTCACGATCGGCGTCGTTGCCTACGGCTTCCTGTTCCAGCCGCTGCTGTGGTTCGTGTTCGCAAAGCTCGGCGTCGCGTCCGGCGCAGGCCTGATCACCCAGGCGGCGGTCATCACGATCGCGATCTTTGTCGGGCTCACGCTCACGGTGTTCCTGACGAAGAAGGACTTCTCGTTCATGCGTGGCGCGCTGATGATCGGCACGTTCGCAGCGCTCGGTGTGATCGTAGCGTCGATCGTGTTCGGCTTTAGCCTCGGCGGGGTCTTCGCCGGCATCATGATCCTGTTGATGGCGGGTTACGTCCTCTACCAGACGTCGCTCGTGATGAGGGACTTCCCGCCAACGGCGTACGTCGCCGCGGCCTTGATGCTGTTCTCGACGGTCGCGACGATGTTCTGGTACGTGATCCGGCTCCTAATGTCGCTGCGTAGCGACTAAAACCGCCGTTTTGGCACGGGTAGCGACGGGGACCTCATCGGGTCCCCGTTCTGCGTTTCGGGCTATAATGGTGCGAATGTCTGCCGTGGTGGCGCCAGCCCCGCTCTCGTCGACTGACATCGGCGGGGTGCGGCGGCTCGAAGATGCAGTTGCGACCGTGATCCGCGGCAAGCCCGAGGCGATCCGCGCCGCGGTCGTCACGCTGCTCTCGCGCGGCCACCTCTTGATCGAAGACATCCCGGGCGTCGGCAAGACCACGCTCGCGCGCGCGCTCGCCGCGGCGCTCGGCGGCACGTTCCGTCGCATCCAGTTCACGAGCGATCTGTTGCCGTCCGACATCGTCGGCGTCTCGGTCTACGACCAGCACGGCAAGATCTTCGAGCTCAAGCGCGGCCCGATCTTCGCGAACGTCGTGCTCGCCGACGAGATCAACCGCACCACGCCACGCACGCAGTCCGCCCTGCTCGAGGCGATGAGCGAAGGCAGCGTCTCGATCGATGACGCGACGCACGAGCTACCGCGTCCGTTCATGGTGATCGCGACGCAGAACCCGGCCGAGCACTACGGCACGTATCCGCTGCCCGAGTCGCAGATGGATCGCTTCCTGCTCCGCGTCTCGCTCGGCTATCCGCAAAAGCTCATCGAGCGCGACCTGCTCAAGAACCGCCACGGTGCCGATCCGGTCGCCGGTCTCCAGCCGGTCGTCGACCTCGCGAACGTGCGCACGCTGCAAGACGGCGTCGAAACGATCCGCATGGAAGACGCGCTGCTCGACTACGCGATGACGATCGTCGAAGAGACGCGCCGCCATCCGTCGATCGCGGTCGGCATCTCCACACGCGGTGCCCTCGCCTGGTACCGCGCCTCACAAGCTGCCGCGCTCGCCGCCGGCCGCGAGTTCGTCATCCCCGACGACATCAAGGGTCTCGCTATTGCGTGTCTCGCACACCGACTCGTGCTCGCGCAGGCGCACGATTCGCTCGGTCGCGCGCGTGCAGATAGCGAGCGCGTGATCGCCGAGATCATCGGCCGCGTCGCGGTGCCCACATAATGGGCACGTAATGTCGTTCTGGTCCCGCCTGCGCCGCCGCTTCCGCCCGCCGCGCCGCCTCTCGTTCACCCGCGAAGGCAAGATCATCGTCATCTTGTCGGTCGGCGTCGGCTTCGCCGCGATCAACACCGGCAACAATCTGCTCTACCTCCTGCTCGGCTGGCTGCTCTCCTTCATCATCGCCTCCGGCATCCTCTCCGAGCTCACGCTGCGCGCGCTCACCGTCGAGCGCCGCCCGCCGCCGCGCATCTTCGCGGGCGAGCCGTTCCTCATGGAAGTCGTGATCAAGAACGGCAAGCCGAACCGCGCCTCGTATTCGATCGAGGTCGAGGACCTGCAAGGCAAGACGCCGATCGACAAGCGTTGCTACTTCCTCAAAATCCCCGAGGCCAAGTCGCAGCGCACGTCGTATCGCCACACGTTCGTCAAGCGCGGCCTCTACACGCTCACCGGCTACCGGCTCGCCACCAAGTTCCCGTTCGCGCTGTTCCGCAAATCGCGCGACGTCGACGCCAAGCTCGAGGTCCTCGTCTATCCCGCGCGAGTCGCGGTCCCGCGCCCGCCTCCACGCGCCGCCACGCGCGGCGATGCCGTCGCCGATCGCCTGGGCCGCCGTGGCGAATTCTTCGGTCTGCGCGAGCGCCGCCCCGGCGACGACCGCCGCGACGTGCACTGGAAGTCCTCGGCGCGCAGCGGCCGTCTGCTCGTGCGCGAGTACGAGGACGAGCTCGCGCGTCGCGTCGTGATCGCCGTCGATAACGCCCTTCCGCAAGCCGTACGCGACGCGGTCACCGACGGTGCTCTCACCCCCGCACATGATGCCCAGGTCTCGGCGGTCGAGCGCGCGATCAGCATCGCGTCGAGCCTCGCGTCGACCTATCTCGAATCCGGCTGGACCGTCGAGCTCGTGTCGCGCGGTGTTCACGTGCCACCCGGCACCGGCCGCATGCACGAGGCGCGGATCGCGCGCGAGCTCGCGCTGTTGCCCTACGCCGGCGAAGAGGTCGCGTTCGCTCCGCTGCCCGCTCGTATCGAGAGCGTGCTCGTCCAACCGCGTGGCGTCCCGGCCCAAGGCCGGCCCTCCGTGCAGACGGTGATGGAGGCCTAGTGCGCTTCGCCGTCGCCCACAAAGCCGCGACGTATCTGATGGTCGGGTTCGCCTACCTCGCGATGATCGCGGGCGGCGGCGTCTCCGGGATGATCGCGCTCGCCGGCTTCGTCGGCTTGGTCGGCTCGTGGTGGTGGGAGCCGCCGAACATCAAGTTCGAGCGCTGGTCGTGGGTGTGGACCACTGCGAGCGTGTTCGCGCTCGTCTATAGCGTGCTGACCGCCGTCGTCACCGGCGACTTCCTCGGCGTCGGCGCGCAGTTCCTGATCTGGCTCGTCGTCGCCAAGGCCTATAACCGGCGCGCGGCGCGTGACTGGCAGCAGATGTATCTGCTCGCGTTCTTGATGCTGGTCGCCGGCTCGGTGCTCAACGCCGATCTGACGTATGGCCTGTGCTTCCTCGGCTTCGTGATCGCGGCGACGTGGGCGCTCACGCTGTTTCATTTGCGCCGCGAGATGGAAGACAACCTGCTCGTCAAGCACGCGGCCGATCGTGCGAGCGAGCGCGTCGAGGTCCGGCGCATCCTCGACAGCAAGCGCATCGTCGGCGGCCGCTTCTTCCTCGGCACCGGGCTGCTCTCGTTTGGTGTGTTCTTGATCGCGGCGATCGTGTTCCTCGCGATTCCGCGCGTCGGCTTCGGCTTCTTCTTGAAGGGTCGCGGCGGCCTCACGTTGAGTGGGTTCTCCGACGGCGTGAAGCTCGGCGGTCACGGCGTGATCAAGCACGACGACACGATCGTGATGCGCGTCGAGATCGATCCGCGCTACGGCGGCCGCGACAAGGCCGAGATTCACTGGCGCGGCGTCGCGTTCGACAACTACACGGCGGGCCGCTGGACGCGGACGCGGCTCGCGCCCGAGACGAAAGTGCTGCGCTACATCGAGCGCGCGGGGATCGAGCGGTTCTTGATCAACTGGGAAGCGAGCAGGATGCCGAACGAGGCGGTTCGCAACGGCGTCAAGCAAGACATCTGGCTCGACCCGCTCGACTCCGACGTGTTGTTCGGCGCAAGCAACCCGCACGTGATCGAGACCGCCGCGATCGCACGCAAGCGCAAGCCGCGGCTGCAGCTCAACGACGAGTTTCGGCTCGAGCACGGCAGCACGCTGCACTACACGGTGTGGTCCGATCTGCAGCAGCCGCCGCCCGAGCTACTGCGCGCGCCGCTGGGCACGTCACCGCCGAGCTACGCGGTGTATCTGCAGCTCCCCGAGGAGATCACGCCCGAGACCTACGAGCTCGCGCGCCGGCTCACCGAGGGATTGCCGACCAATTACGACAAGGTGATCGCGATCGAGCGCTGGCTCGAGACGAACCTCAGCTACACGCTGCAGCTCGTCGATCCGGGCAAGACCGAGCCCGTGCATTTCTTCTTGTTCGATCGCAAGAAGGGACACTGCGAGTACTTCGCGTCGGCGTTCGTCGTGCTCGCGCGCGCGGCCGGTATTCACACGCGCCAGGTCAACGGCTTCCTCGGCGGCGAATGGAACGAGTACCAGGGCTACGTCGCGGTGCGCGCGGGCGACGCGCACTCGTGGGCCGAAGTGTTCTTTCCCGGCCGCGGCTGGGTCACGTTCGATCCGACGCCCGCATCACCGGGCGGCGGGCTCGGCCGCGGCGGCAGCGGCTGGCGCGCGAAGCTCGGTCGCTTCGTCGATACGCTGCGCTTCCAGTGGTCGAAGTGGGTGATCGAGTACGACCTCGTCGCGCAGCTGTCGCTGTTCAAGGATATCGGGCGCGCGTTCAAGCGTGCAGCAGCGGGTGTGCGCGATGCGATCGTCGGGATTGTCGCGTATTGGCCGATTCTCGCCGGGGTCGCAGCGGCGATCGCAGGATTCTTCGTATTGCGTCGCCGGCGCGGGCGCGCCATGGAGCCCGGCGCGCGGATCGTGCGACCGCGCGCGCGCTCGCCGATCGCGGCGGCTTACGATCAGGTAATCAAACAGCTCGCAAAGCACGGTACTCACCGTGACGCGGGAGTCACGCCGCGCGAGCTGGCGGAGCGTGCCGCGGCGAAGGGCAATCCCGCGGCGACCGAGCTGCGCGAGCTGACCGAGCTGTATTACGCGGCCGAGTGGGGTGGCCGTCGCGATCCGGCGGCGGAGGCGCGGGCGAGCGAGCTCGCGCTGGCGATCCGAAAATCGCTCCGGGACGCGGCCAAGTCCGCGAGTTGATCCGCTGCCCCCGTGACGTGGCCCACGAGGGAGCCGTGCCAGAATGGCAGGCGCGCCGGCGAAATTGAAACGCCGATCTGCCCGTGATATCGACGATTGTCGTCGGTCCACCTTGGTTCGGGGCGACGGCAAACCCCTTGCAAAGAGCAGCGCCGATGATGCGTTACGTACTGCTGGCCTTCCTCGGTCTGGGGGCGAGCATCTCGCGCGCAGAGGGCATGCTGGAGGGCGGCGCCGAGATCGAGTTCAATAAGCTGCTTATCCACGAGGACAAGCGGAGCACGACGTTCGCGGAGGCGAGCACCGACGAGGTGCTCGACCACTACTTCAACTTCGCGCACTGCGCGTGCAGTCTGTCGAACTCGATCACGCCGATCCCCGACTTCACCGCGCACGAATTCGGCTTCGAGCTCATCGTCAAGAACTTCTCGGTGCCGATCGATCGGCCGCTGTCGATCTGGACCGGCACCAGCTGCAACGACGAACAGCTGCGCGACACGAACTGTTCCGAGGTCGCCACGACGCCGACCGTCTCGGTGATCGCGGCGAACATGCAGGCCCAGGTCAGTATCCCGATCCACAAGCTGATGTTCCCGCAGCCGATGGCGCAGGGCTGCAACGAGATCGACCTCTCGGCGGCGACGTGGGTGCTCGCCGACGGCGAGCCCGTCGACGGCATACTCGACTACAGCGTGTCGACCGGCGTCACGGTCGATACCCAGGCACCGTCATCGCCCACCAACTTCGCGGCCGTCGGCGCCGAGAATGCGATCGAGATCTCGTGGACCGCGCCGCAGGACGCAAGTGACACCGCGTACTACCAGGCGATGTGCGCGGTGCAGTCGAGCTTGGCGCCCGGCAAGGGCGGCATGGAACCGCGCTTTCAGACTGGCCGGCAGCTGTGCGGGATCAACGACGACCCGTTCCTCGTGCAGACCAGCATCGAAGGCGGCGTCGATCCCGACGACGCCGGCGGCGCGCTCACGCTGCCCCCGGGCTGGACCGAGGCGAATCCAACGTACTTGTGCGCGGAGAGTGCGACGAGCACAGCGACCGGCATTCGCATCGACGGCCTCGAGAACGGCACCGCGTACATCGTCGGTGTGCTGTGGATGGACAAGGCCGGTAACGTCGCAGGTACGTATTTCTCGTCGGCGATCGTGCCGCAGCCGGTGACCGATTTCTGGGAGGACCTCCACGATCAAGGCAGCGACGTCGAGGGCGGCTTCTGCCTGCTCTCGCAGGCGTATGGCGATAGCAACCCGCTGACCGACACGCTGCGCTCGTTCCGCGACCACACGCTCGCCGACACCGCGTTTGGCCGCTGGCTGATCGACGTCTACTACGGCACGGTCGGCCGCATCGATCTGCACGGCAGCATCGCGCTGCGCGTCGTCGTCGGGATCGTGCTGCTGCCGTTCGTGGTGCTCGCGCTGCTCTGGCACTTGCTCACGCTGCCCGGACTGCTCGGGCTCACCGCGCTCGCGTTCGCCGTTCGCAAGCGCCGGCTGCGGTTCGCGCAAGCCCGGCTCGCGGCGGCCGCAACGATCGCGCTCGTCGCGCTCGTACCCGCACGCGCACACGCACAGTCGCCGTACTGGGAAGAGAACGAGTTCAATACCCGCGAGACCGAGCTGCCGCCCGGCGATCCGATGCGTGTGCACTGGCACGCAGGCATTCGGGTCGGGCCGTACGTGCCGGGCATCGACGCGCAGCTCGATATGCCGATCGGCAAGTATGCTGGGCCCTACGAGCAGATGTTCGGCGGCTACTCGATCATGCCGATGATCGACATCGACTACTTCTTCCTGCGCAGCTTCGGCCAGCTCGGCGTTGGTGCATCAGTCGGCTACATGGGCAAGAAGGAGCATGCCTGGATCTACGGCAGCGATCCGATGGATCCGAATCGCGAGCGCGCGAGTGACTGGAACAAGTTCCGCTTGATCCCGTTCTCGCTGAGCGCGGTGTACCGGCTGACCTACTTCGACGACGAGTTCGGCGTTCCGCTCGTGCCCTACCTGCGCGGCGGCCTCGCGTATTACGTGTGGTGGGTGACCGCGCCGAACGGCGACTTCGCGAAATCGTGCCTCGGACCGAACACCAACCCGGACTGCCCCAAGACCACGGCCGCCGGTGCGAGCCTGGGCTTCGTCGGATCGGTCGGACTATCCCTGCGCGCCGAGCGCGTCGACGAGGGCGCCGCACGGTCGATGCGCGAGAGCGGCATCGAGCATGCTGGCTTCTACGCCGAATACAGCCTCGGCAAGGTCGACGGCTTCGGCTCCGACAAGAAGCTCTCCGTCGGTGATGCGACCTGGTTCGCCGGCGTCGACTTCGAGTTCTGATCGCTGCACATCCCGTGCAGGCGGCTAGAAGCTGACATCGGGCTGCTAGCAACTGCAACCCGCAGGCTCGTGTCCTACCGCTCGCCGCCATGTTATCGACGAGCCCCATGAACCTGCGCGTCCTGGTCCCTGCCCTGCTGCTCGCCGCATGCGGCGGCGCAAAACCCGAAGCCACCGTGCCGTCGCCGCCGGCGCCGACCACCGCGACTGGCCCCGTCGTCGCCACCGCGGAGCCTGCCGCCGCGAGCACGGCCGTGCCGGTCGCGCCGCCGAAGAAAATCCGCACCGTCGAGGGCATCACCGAGTACCGGCTCGACAACGGGCTCCAGGTGTTGATGTTCCCCGACGCGACGCAGTCGACGGTGACGGTCAACATCACGTACCTCGTCGGCTCGCGCCACGAAGGTTACGGCGAGACCGGCATGGCGCACTTGCTCGAGCACATGCTGTTCAAGGGCACGCCGACGCACCGCAACGTGCTCAAGCTGCTCGGCGAGAAGGGCGCCTCGGCGAACGGCACGACGTGGTTCGATCGCACGAACTACTACGAGACGCTGCCGGCGACGCCCGAGAACCTCGCCTGGACGCTGAACCTCGAGGCCGATCGCATGCGCAACGCATCGATCTCGCCCGACGACCTCAAGACCGAGTTCTCGGTCGTGCGCAACGAATTCGAGATGGGCGAGAACTATCCGCAGGGCGTGCTCGACGAGCGCATCGTGTCGACCGCGTTCCTCTGGCACAACTACGGCAAGTCGACGATCGGCTCGCGCGCCGACATCGAGAAGGTGCCGGTGCCGGCGCTGCGTGCGTTCTACGACAAGTACTACCAACCGGATAACGCGGTGCTCGTCGTGTCGGGCAAGTACGACGAGGCAGCCGCACTCGCGACGATCCAGAAGACGTTCGGTGCGATTCCGCGGCCCAAGCGCGAGCTGTCGCCGACGTACACCGTCGAGCCGCCGCAGGATGGCGAGCGCACGGTGACGCTGCGCCGCAACGGCGACGTCCACGTGATCGCGCTCGCGTACCACACGGTCGCCGGTACGTCGGAAGACTATCCGGCGGTCGAGGCCGCGATCGACGTGCTGACGCGCGAGCCCGCAGGTCGGCTGTACAAGAAGCTGGTCGAGCCGAAGCTGGCCGCGTCGGTCTACGGCTACCAGTACACGACGCACGATCCGTTCGTTGCGCAATTCGGCGCGCAGGTCCGCGACGCCAAGAACCTGGCCGCCGTCGAGAAGATCTTGCTCGACGAGATCGAGAAGCTCGCGGCGTCGAAGATCGACGAGAAGGCCGTCGAGCGCTGGCGCATCGCGACGCTCAAGAACCTCGAGCTCGCGATGGCCGACAGCGAGCGCATCGCGGTCGAGCTGTCCGAGTACGCCGCGCTCGGCGACTGGCGCACGATGTTCGCGTATCGCAGCCGCGTCGAGAAAGTCAGCGTCGCCGACGTCCAGCGCGTCGCGAAGACGTTCTTTCGCGCGTCGAACCGCACGCTCGGCAAGTTCTTCCCGACGAAAGAGATCGATCGCGCGCCACTCACCGAGACGCCCGATGTCGCCGCTTACGTCAAAGGCATCGAGGGCGGTGAGGTCAAAGAGCAAGGCGAAGTGTTCAGCGCGACGCTCGACAACATCGAGCAGCGCACCACGCGCGTGCAGCTCAAGGGCGGCATCAAGGCCGCGCTGCTGCCGAAGAAGACGCGCGGCGGCAAGGTCCAGCTCGAGCTCGCGCTGCACTGGGGCGACGAGAAGTCGCTGCAGAACAAGAGCACGCAGGCCGACCTGGTCGGCCCGATGCTGCTGCGCGGCACCGCGAAGAAGTCGTACCAGGACCTCCAGGACCTCGAAGACAAGCTGAAGGCGCGGATCTGGTTCTCGACAAACGCCGAAGGCATGACGCTGAGCATCGAGACGCTGCGCGACAACCTGCCGGCGACGATCGATCTCGCGTTCGAGATGCTCAAGACGCCGAGCTTCCCCGACAAGGAGCTCGAGATCGTGCGCCAGGAACAACTCGCGCAGCTCGAGCAGCAGCGCCAGGACCCGATGGCAGTCGCGTTCCAGACCATCAACCAGCTCACCGAGAAGTGGCCGAAGAGCGACCCGCGCTACACCGAGACCACCGACGAGCAGATCGCGAACATCAAGAAAGTGCGGCTCGCCGACATCAAGCAGTTCTACAAAGACTTCGTCGGCGCCGGCCACGGCGAGCTCGTCGTCGTCGGTGACTTCGACGCGAAGGCGATCACCACGCAGCTCGAGCAGCACATCGAGGGCTGGCAGACGAAGAAGCCGTACACGCGGCTCGCGCAGAAGACGTTCGCGGTGCCCGGAATCACGAAGTCCGTCGACATCAAGGACAAGGAGATGACGACGCTCGCGCTCGCGCACGACGTGCCGATGAAGGACACCGACGGCGACTACGCGCCGTGGCTGATGTTGTCGCAGGTGCTCGGCGGCGACGCGTCGTCGCGCGTGTGGATGCGGCTGCGCGAGAAGGAAGGCCTGTCGTACGGCGCCGCGGTCTGGGCGTACGCCGATTCGTTCGATTCGGTCGGCGGCATCGGCGGCTACGCGATTGTCGCGCCGCAGAACCTCGCGAAGGCGAAAACGGCGCTGCTCGAAGAGATCGAGAAGATGCTCGTCACCAAGGTGACTGCCGAAGAGCTCAAGCGCGCGAAGGACACCTGGACCAAGGAGCAGGACACGAGCCTGTCCAACGACAGCTACGTCGCGTCGATGTTGTCGCGCCAGACGTTCCGCGGCCGCACGACCGCGTTCTCCAAGGAGCTGCGCGAGAAAATCCAGGCGGTCAGCGCCGACGACATCGCGCGCGTCGCGAAGAAGTATGTCGATCCGAAGCGGTTCGCGATCGTCGACGCGGGCGACGTCTCCAAGCAGAAGAAGTAACGGCTGCTACTTCTTGGGGATCTCGGCGAGGTGCGTATCGTCCTCGCCGGCGTCGCTGCGGATCGTCGCGCCCGGCTGGGGCGGCGATCCCTGCAACAATAGATTGATCTGCGCCGCGAGCGTCGACGCATCGGGATAGCGCCGGTTCGGATCCTTCGCGAGCAAGCAGCCGACGATCGCATCGACGTCGCCCGGCACCTCGGGCCGCACCGAACGCAATGTCGGCGGCGGCGCATTGATGTGCGCGGCAACCATCTCGCCGAACGTGCGCGACTCGGCGAATGGGTGGCGCCCGGTGATCAGTAGAAATGCGAGCACGCCGATGCCGTAGAGGTCGCTGCGCTGGTCGATCGGTCGATCGAGCAGCGCCTCGGGCGAGGCGAACTCGACCGAGCCGACGTTCTGACCAACCGGCGAGATGCGGAGATTCGCGCCGAGGATCTTCGCGAGCCCGAAGTCGGAGACTTTGACGAAGTACTTATCGGTGGGTCGCTGCTCGACCAGTATATTTTCCGGCTTCAGATCGCGATGGATCACGCCGAGCATGTGCGCCTCGCCGAGCGAGTTGCACAGCCCGAGCACGATCCGCAGCACGACCTGCCACGGCAACGGTCCCTCGTGCCGCAGCACGTGCGCCAGGCTATGCCCGGGCGACAGCTCCATCGCGATGTACAGCGAGCCATCGGGCTCGCCGGCGAACTCGTACGTCGTGACCGTGTGGTGCGAGCGGAGGTTGACGAGCACGTGGCCCTCGCGGCGGAACCGCTCGACGTGCAGCGGATTGTGCTGCGCGCTCGCCGGCAGCAGCTTGACCGCGAGCTTGCGCCGCATGCCGGTCTGCTCGGCCTTGTAGACCGCACCGAGCGAGCCGGCGCCGACACGCTGGCGCAGCACGTAGCGATTGCCGATCGTGCGCCCGAAATTCTCGTCGACGAGGCTCACCCCGCAGACGCCGCAGAACCGCGCGTCGTCGTCGAGTGGCTCGTCGCAGGTGTGGCACCGGGTGCTCACGGAGGGCCGAGCATAGGCCGACTTGGCTGCGAAAGGCAGCGGCCCGGCGTCAGTCTGGACCGAGGACGTGGGCTGTCCTTCCGCTAGGTTGTACATCATAATGGGTCATTTGGTACTCCTTATCACGGTTAAGGGGTATTACATGACCCATGAAACGGTCGGCAGCCATTACTGCTCTTCCAGCGCCGATCGTTCGCGCAATCGCGAAGCTGGGTGAGGACCTATCTGCCGCTCGGCGCCGCCGCCGGATCACGATGGCGGTAATGGCGGAGCGTGCGTTCGTGACGCGCAAGACGATCGCGCGCGTCGAACGCGGCGATCCTGCCGTGTCACTCGGCATCTACGCCACGGTGCTGTTCGTGCTCGGGATGACCGACCGGCTGACCAACCTCGCTGACGCGAGCACCGACCGGCTCGGCTTGATCCTCGAGGACGAGCAACTGCCAGAACGTGTCCGCCCGGCAAAAGTGAGGCGTTGATGGAGCGCGAGCTCGACGTCTGCCTCGCGCGCGACGGCACCGACCTGCTGGTCGGGACCTTGTGGGCCCGCGCGCGCGGCGCTCGCGAGACGGCCTCGTTTGAATACGCGCCCAGTTGGCTCCACGATTCGCGATCGTTCGCTCTCGATCCCGAGCTGCCACTCGGCGGCGGCCGGTTCCACACCGACCGTGCACTGTTCAACGTGTTCACCGATCCGGCTCCGGATCGATGGGGGCAGACGCTGCTGCGACGGCAAGAACGCGCCCGCGCGCGTGCGGAGCGACGAACACCTCGCACGCTGCTGGCTGTCGACTTTCTTGTCCTCGTCGACGACGCCACCCGGCTCGGCGCGCAGCGATTTCGCGATCGCGGCGCGAGCGTATACTTGACCGTCGGCGGCAGCGTTCCACCACTCGTCCAGTTGCCGCGGCTATTGCGGGCGAGCGCCGCGGTGCTCGCCGACGACGAAACCGACGAAGACCTCGCACTCCTGCTCGCTCCAGGCACGTCACTAGGCGGTGCGCGCCCGAAGGCCTCGGTGCGCGACAACGACGGGAAACTCGGCATCGCGAAGTTTCCTGCGCGGGACGACGAATGGCCGGTCACACGATGGGAAGCCGCGACATTGGCGATGGCACGCGCCGCGGGCGTCGACGTCGCGCCACACCGCCTGGTTACCGTGATCGCCAAGCCGGTGTTGCTCGTGCATCGTTTCGATCGGCACGGTGAACAGCGACAACCCTATATGTCGGCACTCACCGCGCTCGCGGCGAGAGATGGAGAGGTGCGCAGCTACGTCGAGCTGGCTAACTTCCTGCGCGTCGACGGCGGCGCGACGAGAGTCGACCTCGAGCAGCTGTGGAGGAGGATCGTGTTCAACATCCTCGTGTCGAACACCGACGACCACTTGCGCAACCACGGGTTTCTGCGTGCGCGCGACGGATGGCGGCTAGCCCCGGCGTTCGATCTGAACCCAGTACCCATCGATGTGCGACCGCGCATTCACGCACTCGCGATCGATGAATCCGATCAGACGAGCTCGCTCGTTCTCGCTCGCGAGGTCGCGCCCAAGTTCGGGCTGACGGCAACCAAAGCACGGGCGATCATCGGCGAGGTGTCGAAGCCGATCGCGAGATGGCGCACGGTGGCGGCCGAGCACGGGATCTCGAAGCGCCAGATCGAGCGGATGGAATCGGCGTTCGAGCACTCCGAAACCGTGGCCTAGCGTCGCAACGAGCGCGTGCAGGTCAGTCTGGACATGGTGCTCCGGTGCTTGCCCAGATCTTCATCGCTTCGACGAACTTGTCGTGCGCGACCGGCACCGCCGAGCGACCCGGGCCCGGCGACCAGCCCCACAGCACGAGCGCGTCCTTGTCGACGTGCTCGATCAGCGCCTGCACGCCCTTGCCGCCGGTCTGCTTCGGATCCTTGAGCTGCTCGCACAGCTGCTTGGGCGTTTTGCCCTCGAAGATCATCGGCACGTCCTTCGGCGGCAGCTGCCAGTGCGGCGCACCCGGCGGCGTGCCGGGACGCGTGCCGTTCTTTTCGCGGTGACAGGTCGCGCAGGTCACGCCGTTTTTCTCTGACAGCCGCGTGATGTTCTGGCCGTGCGGGCGGCTGTCGTCGTGCTGCAGCGGCGCGTCGCCTTTGGGATGGCAGTTCATGCAGCGCGGTGACAGCAGCACCTTGTAGACGGTGCCGAACGCCTCTTTGCCCGTGGCGGTCTTCGCTGGCGCGGCCGGCTGCGCGATCACGATGCCGGCGCCGATCAGCGACGCCACCGCGGCGATGACGAGCATTGCCCTCACGACGCGAGCTCCGGTTCGATCGGCAGCCGGCGGATCCGTTTGCCCGTCGCGGCGAAGATCGCGTTGCACAGCGCGGGCGCGACGGGCGGCACGCCCGGCTCGCCGACGCCGGTTGGCTTCTCGGTGCTCGGCACGAGGTACGTCTCGATCGGCGGGCACTCGAACATGCGTAGCGCGCGGTACGTGTGGAAGTTCGTCTCCTGCACGCGGCCTTTGCGCAGCGTGATGCGTTGCTTGAGCGCCGCAGACAGGCCGAACACGACCGCGCTCTCGGCCTGCGCGACGACGAGCTGCGGATTGACGACGCGGCCGCAGTCGATCGCCACAACGACGCGCCGCACGTCGACGCGCCCGCCCTCGACCGACGCTTCGATCACCTGCGCGCAGTAGCTGCCGAACGATTCGGCGACCGCGATGCCGCGGCCGACACCGGCGGGCAGCGGAGACAACCAGCCCGCTTTCGTCGCCGCGAGCTCGAGCACGCCGCGATGACGCGGATGCTTCGCGAGCAAGTCGTAGCGCGCGCGATACGGATCGAGGTTCGCGGCGTGGCACAGCTCGTCGAAGAAACACTCGGTGAAGAACGCGTTGAACGAGTGACCGACCGAGCGCCAGAACCCGACCGGCACACCGGGCTCGACCGGCGTGTACTCGACGCGCAGGTTCGGGACCGCGTACGGCAGATCGGCCGCGCCTTCGACGGAGGTCGGATCGACCATCACGTTGCGCGCGAAGATCCGCGGCGTGCTGTTCGCCGCCCACCGCCGCATGCCGCGCGGCGTACCGGTGGGCGCGAGCGCACCGATGAAGTCACCACCCTCTTCGCTCGACAGCGATTGGCTGACGATCCGGTTGTGCCACGCGACGAGCTTGCCCGGCGCGACCGCACCGCGAAACCGCGACACCGCCATCGGCCGATAGAAGTCGTTCTCCTGATCGTCCTCGCGCGACCAGATCACTTTCACCGGCTTGCCGATCCGCTGCGCGACCCGCGCCGCCTCGACGCAGTAATCGACGAGCCCGCGCCGGCCGAACCCACCGCCGATCATCGTGGTGTGGATCGCGACGTCGCGCATGTCGAAGCCGATCGCGTCGGCGACGCGCCACTGCGAGATGCCCGCGGACTGCGTCGGCGCCCACACTTCGCAGCGGCCGTCGTGGATCCACGCGGTCGCGTTCTGCGGCTCCATCGTCGCGTGCGCGAGAAACGGCGCCGAGTACACCGCTTCGATCGGGGTCTTACCGAGCGCGCCCTGCGCGTTGCCGTCGTTGCGTGCACGCTTGCCGGGCTGCTCGGCCAGCGCGAGATACGATCGATACAGCGCGTCGGAATCGAGCGTCGCGCCGTGTCCTTCGTCCCACACGACCTCGACGACGTCGGCGGCGGTGCGCGCTTCCCAGTAGCCGGTGCCGACGACCGCGACGGCCTCGCCGATCCGCACGGCATCGAGGAAGCCACGCTTGCCGCGTGCCGCCTTCGCGTCGAACGCGCGCAGCTTCGCGCTGCGCACCGGTGGGCGCAGCAGCACCGCGGTGACGAGGTTCGGCAGCTTCATGTCGATGCCATAGATGCCGCTGCCGTCGAGCTTCGGCGCCATGTCGAGTCGATCGAGCGACTTGCCGATCACGCGAAACTGCTTCGGGTCCTTGAGCGTGACGGCCGGGACGTCCTGTCGCGCGGCGAT
>DATDCH010000533.1:0-6082 GCA_036524455.1 Kofleriaceae bacterium
CGCCGTGATCGCCGAGCACGACGATGATCGTGCGCTCCAGCAAGCCGCGCTGCTCGAGCGCGCGCACGATACCGCCGAGCAGCACATCCTGGTTCTCCACGAGCCGATGGTAGCGCTCGCGATCTGTTCCGCCCGGCGAGCCCTCGGCGCGCACGCGTGCAGCGACCGCCGGCGGCAGCGCGTACGGATGATGTGTGCCCGACGTCAGCACCGTCACCATGAACGGCGCGTTCGGTTGCTCGTCGATCCAGCGCGTCACCGGATCGAGCAGCGTCTGATCGTCGGAGGCGAGGTAGCCGGTGATCTGGTTCGAGATGTGCTCTGCCGCGACGAAGTGGCGAAACCCGAGCCGGCGCACGAGGCGAGGGCGGTGCTCGAACGTGCCGATCGCGCTCTGGAAGAAACCGGTTCGCCAGCCCGCTGCATCGAGGATCTCGGGCACGCACTGCGCATCGATCGTGCTCGACGCCTCGTAGATCGCGGTCTGCATCAGCGGCAGCCGGCCGCACAGCATCGACCACACCGATTTCGTGGTGTGCGGCACGACCGCGCGCGCGTTCGTCAGCTCGAGGCCGCGCGCCGCGAGTGCCAGGAGGTTTGGCGCGCGCGCCGGCGCGGTCGGCGACGCGAGCGTGATCTCGTCACGGCGTACCGACTCGAGGATTACCAGCACGACGTTCGGGCGCGCGCCCGCGCGGAGCTGCTCGATCGCTGATTTGTCGACGAGGTCGCGCGGCACGTAGCCGGCGAACAGCGCGGCCGTGCCACCAGCATCGCCACGCACGAGCCCCCACAGCGTGCGCGGCACCGCGGTCTCGTCGAGGCGCGCGACGCCGTACTCCTGCGAGCGAGGTGCGATCAACATGACGACGAGCGCGAACGCCGCGCTGGTCGCCGCCGCGTGCGCGCGCAGCTGCGCGGATTCGCGCCACGCCGGCCGCAGCCGCCACCATGCGAGCACGGGAATCGCGGCGAGCACGAGCGTGCAGGCCGCGACGGGCAGTGGCCGCGCGAACAGCGTCGCGTCGAGGATCCGCCCGACATCGTTGATGCGCTCGACGCCGAGCGCGATCACCGCGGGGCTGAGCTGCTCGCCGCTGATCGACAAGTAGCCGGCGTTGATCAGCGCGCACGTCGCGACGATCACCGCGACCGGAATCGTGATCAGCTGGACGAGCCGCGAGTAGCGCTCCGCGAACGCGCACGCTGCAGCGAGCGTGCAGAACCACACGACGTCGGCCGCGCACACCGCGAGCCAGCGGCCAAGCCAGAAGTCGACGCCGTCGGCGCCGCGCACGACCCGCAGCTTCGCGATCATCGTCAGCGCGAGCGCGACGAGCAGCACGTAGCTCGACGCCGCGGCAACGAGCCGCCACCACGCTCCGCGCGCGGGCACGAACGCTCGCCACTTCGCGGGCATCGCGCGATCCTACCCGAGCCCGCGCCCGCGCCCGAGCCCGAGCCCGAGAAGCCTCGATCGCGGACGCGTCGTCCAGACCCGCGCACCGCAGCAAGAGCTGGCCACGAAGGCACGAAGCCCACGAAGGCCAGAGGAATGGTTGCGCGTGAGGCGCGCCAGGCCACTCCCTCGACCCTCGACTCCGATCTTCGTGACCTTCGTGCCTTCGTGGCTCACCCATGCTCGCATTGCGGAGAGACTGGTCGAGCCGTCAGTGGCCGCGCGGCCTCGGCGCGGCGCTTCGCGCTGGGCACCGGAGCTCGGCCTAACGCCGCCGGCAGATCGCGACGAGAAAGCCACCGTGGTCGCGCGCGCCGGGCAGGTCGGCGAGCCGGTGCTCAGCCCACCGCACGACAGCGCCGAGCAGCGGCACGCGAAGCACCGCGGCGACCGGCGTGATCACGCGAATGCCGCGCGTCGCGACCCATTCGAGCTCGGGTGGCAGGTAGCTCTTGATCGCGCGCGCATCGTCGTAGCGCGTGTACACGTGCTCGTCGTGCGTTTGATCCGACACCGCCGTCGGCGGCTTCACCGCCTTGACCAGCCGGCGCAGCGAGCGCGCGTTATAGAACTCGGCGAGCACGTAGCCGCCTGGGCGCACGACGCGCGCCATCTCGCGCATCGCGCCCTGGATGTCGGGGATATGCGCGAGCACTTTGAACGAGTACGCGACGTCGACCGACGCGCTCGCGATCGGCAGCTCGGTCGCCGACGCCTGCGCCACCGCGAGGCCGCGGCTCGCCGCTTTCGCGAGCATGCCGCCCGATAGATCGATGCCCGACGCATGGCTCGCGAACTGGGCGACGCGGCCGAGGATCAGCCCGGTACCGCAGCCGACCTCGAGCGTGTGCTTGCCGCGCGCGTAGCGCTCGACGATCTCGACCTCGAGATCATCGAGCATCCGGTGATAGGGCAGGTGACGCTCGCGCTCGTACCAGCCGGCGAAGTCGTCGTAGTAGGCGCGGTTATCGAGACGCGACATGGACATCTAGAACGGCTACGGCCGGAAGCTGCCGCCCGAGCCGGCTACAGCTTGGCGAGCAGCTCTTTCTTCTTCTGCTCGAACTCGGCGTCGGTGAGCACGCCCGCGGCCTTGAGCTCGCCGAGCTGCTTGAGCATCGCCATGATCTGGTCCTTGCTCTCGCCACCGGGTGCGGCGGCCGGGCGACCCATCATGCCGCCCATCTGATTCGCCATCGCGAAGCCCATGCCGATGCCGGCGCCCTCGAGCGCGGTGCCACCACCGCCGCCCTTCTTCATGCCCTCGGCCGCGCCCATCATCATCTCGGCCTGCGCGAGCTGCTGGTAGCCCGCCATGCCGCCCGATGCGTTGACGTACGCCATGCGCTCGACCAGCTTGTCGAGGCGCTCCTTGTCGGCCTGATCCATCGAGATCGAGAAGTCGCCGAAGCGGATGATCTCGACGCCGTAGGGCTCGATGTTCTTGCGCACGTTCGTAAGCGTCGACGCTTCGATCTCATCGGTGTACGCGCCCGACGTGACCTTCATCATCGGCCAGTTCTCTTTGACGATGAGCTCGGCGATGCCGTCCTTCATCGTCTTCTGGACCTGGCTCTTGAACCAGCCGAGGAACGCATCGTTCGTGGTCGCGCGCTGACCGACGAGGCCGATCACGAACTTCGTGGGGTCCATCACCTTCGCCGAGAACTCGCCGTACACCATGAGGCGCACGCGGAGCTGCGTCTGCGGATCCTGCACGTCACCGATCGAGGTGCCGAACTTGAGCGACGGCATCTCGCGCGTGTTGACGAAGAACACCTCGCAGATGAACACGTTGCCGCCCGTGAACTTGTCGACGAGCTGGCCGAGGAAGGGGATGTTCGATGCATCGAGGGTGTGGCGACCGGCAGAGAAGCTGCCGACGTACTTGCCGTCCTTGAAGAACAGCGCGACTTCGTCGGAATCGACGGTCAGCTGTGCCTTCATCGGAATCGTTTGATCCGGGTGCTTGTAAACCCAGAAGTCTTTTGCCGAGTCCGGTCGCGCAATCGCGAGCTCGGCAACTCCACCCTTGATGAACGAGATGATCCCCATGCGTTGTGCTCCTTAGCCGATAGCCAAAGCGGCTCGTAACCTAGCACACACGCTAACCACGATCGTGGCCAACCGAAGGGCTCTCGCGCGGGTGCGCGGCCGCGGCCCGGGACTGCGGGAATCCCGTGGCGATGAGCTAATCTGCGCCGCGTGACGCCCGGGCGGCTCATCGTCATCCTCGTCGCGCTCAACGCCGCGCTGGTCATTGCCGGCGTCGCGTTCGTGCCGGCGCGCGAGCAGGCCGCCGGCAAGGGCATTCGCGTCGGGCTCGTGTTCGACATCGGCGGCAAGAACGACAAGTCGTTCAACGAGGCCGCGTGGCGCGGGCTCGAGCGCGCGCGCGTCGAGCTCGGCGTGCAAGCGGAGTTCATCGAGCCGAGCGAAGGGGCCGACCGCGAGAGCGCGATGCGATCGCTCGCTGCGCGCAAGGTCGACCTCGTGATCGGCGTCGGCTTCATTTTCGGACCCGACATCGAGCGGCTCGCGCGCCAGTTCCCCGACGTCAAGTTCGCGTGCATCGACTACTCGCCATCGCAGGGTGTCGGCCCGATGTCGAACCTCGCTGGCCTCGCGTTCCGCGAGCACGAGGGCAGTTTCTTGGTCGGCGCGATCGCGGGCATGATCACGCGCACGAAGATCGTCGGCTTCGTCGGAGGCATGAAGATTCCGCTGATCCGCAAGTTCGAGGCGGGTTACGAGGCGGGCGTGCGTCACGTGTGCCCGACGTGCCGCGTGCTCAGTGCCTACGCAGGCAGCGAGCCGAAGGCGTTCGCCGATCCGCCGCTCGGCCAGGAGCTCGCCGCCGCGCAGTACGGGCAGGGCGCCGACATCATCTATCACGCGGCCGGCAAGACAGGCGACGGCGTGTTCGCGGCCGCCAAGCAACGCAAGGCACGCGCGATCGGCGTCGACAGCGATCAATTCGACAACGCGCCGTGCTGCGTGGTGACGAGCATGGTCAAGCGCGTCGACGTCGCCGTCGTCGACGTGATCCAGCAGGTGATCGATCACAAGTTCACCGGCGGGATGCGCGAGCTCGGGCTCGCCGAGCACGGCGTGACGTTCGTCGCCGACGAACGCAACCAAGGCCGCCTGCTGCCGCTCGAGGTCGTGCAGCGCGCGAAGGCACTGCGCGAAGAGATCATCGCCGGCAAGATCGTGGTGCCGTACCAGTGATCGAAGCCGAGCTCACGAAGCGCTTCGGCGTGCGCGAGGTACTGAAGCAAGCGCGCATCTCGATCGAGCGCGGCACGGTGCACGCGCTCGTCGGCGAGAACGGCGCGGGCAAGAGCACGCTCGTCAAGATCATCGCGGGCGTACTCGGCGCCGACGGTGGCTCGCTCTCCATCGACGGCAAGCAAGTCGAGCTGCGCCGGTGGAATCGCATGGCCGCGCGCGCGACCGGCATCGGAATCGTGCAACAGCACGGTGCGTTTGCCGGCACGCTGAGCGTCGTCGAGAACGCGGTGCTCGGGGTCGAGCCGCTGCTGCGCTGGCCCGTGCTCGAGCTGGACAAGACGGCGAGCGCACTGCGGGCGCTCGGCAAACGCATCGGGCTGCCGGTCGATCCGTGGGCGCGCACGCAGGACCTCTCGCTCGGCGCCGCGCAGCGCGCGGAAATCGTTTCGGCGCTGCATCACGGCGCGAAGCTGCTCGTGCTCGACGAGCCAACCGCAGTGCTGACGCCGATCGAGGTCGATGGTCTGCTCGCAACGCTGCGCAAGCTCGCCGAGGACGGCACGACAATCGTGATCGTCACCCACAAGCTCGACGAGGTGCGCGCAGTCGCCGATGCCGTTACGGTGCTGCGCGCGGGCGCAACGGTCGCGACGTTCGCGGCGGAGGGGGCACAGATCCAGGCGGATCTCGGTGTCGTCGCCGACGGTCCGACGCGCAGTCCCCCGGCGCGGTTCGACGTCACCGCGATCGCGCGCGCGATGATCGGTGCGGATCTGCCGGCACCGACGACGGCGCCCGAGCCCGCCGCCGACGCGCGCACTGCGCTCGTGCTCGAGCGCGCTTCCGTGCGAGGTGCACTGCACGATGTCTCGCTCACCGTGCGCGGCGGTGAGATCGTCGGCGTCGCCGGCGTCGATGGCAACGGCCAGCGCGAGCTCGCACTCGCGATCGCGGGCCTCGCGTCGCACGGCGGCCGCGTGCAGATCGGCAGTCGCGATGTATCTGCCGCGTCGACACGCGCGCGGCTAGCGGCCGGTCTCGCGCACATTCCCGAAGACCGCCATCACGGTGGTCTCGTACTCGACGCGTCGGTCGCCGACAACATCGTGCTCGCGCGGCCCGATATCACCGGTCGGTTCCGCGTCGATCGTAGTCGGGTCGCCGCGTTTGCCGACGCGCAGATCAAGGCGCTCGACATTCGCCCCACCGATCGCGACGTGATCGTCAGCGCGCTGTCGGGCGGCAACCAGCAGAAGGTCGTGATCGCGCGCGAGCTATCACGGCCGTCGCTCGCGGCGATCGTCGCGGCGCAGCCGACCCGCGGCGTCGACCTCGGCGCCGTCGCGCGCATTCACGATCAGCTGCGTGCCGCGGCGGGCAAGGGCGCCG
>DATDCH010000534.1:0-20119 GCA_036524455.1 Kofleriaceae bacterium
CGTACGCCTCCGATGTCTTGTTCGCCGAGATCCACACCCCGTTCGTGGCGTCGCGCGCGAACTCGTGGCGCGCGCCTTCGTTGAGGCCGTTGCCGAGGCCGAGCAACAGCACGAGCACGAAGATGCCCCACGCGACGCTGATCGTGGTCAGCGCGGTGCGCAGCTTGTTGCTGCCGATCGTGATCAACACTTCAGTCCAGCGATCGAGCGAGAACATGTCGCGCCACTGCACGACGCTGACGATCACCATCCGCACGATCGTGACCAGGAACAGCACGACCGCGAGCAGAAGGATCAGCGCGATTCCCGCCCCGATCAGTTTCAGCTCGGGCGGCATCTACGTTCCCGCCGCCGGTGGGATCGAATCGCGTGCGGCCGGCATGCCCGGATTGGACACGCTCGCTTCGTGGGGGCTCATCACTTTGCCGTCGCGCAGGCGAATGATCCGCTGCGTGCGCGCGGCGACTTCTTGATCGTGCGACACCACGAGCACGGTGATGCCGGTCTGGTTGATCTCGGTCAGCAGATCCATGATCTGACGGCTCGTCTCGCTGTCGAGTGCGCCGGTCGGCTCGTCGGCGAGGATCAATCGCGGCTTGCCGATCAGCGCGCGCGCGATCGCGACGCGTTGCTTCTGACCGCCCGACATCTCCGACGGCGTGTGATCGGCCCAGTCGCGCAACCCGACGCGGTCGAGGTACTGCATCGCGATCTGGTTGCGTTTGCGGCGCGTGATGCCCTGGTAATAGAGCGGAAGCGCGACGTTCTCGAGCGCGGTCTTGAACGGCAGCAGGTTGAACGACTGGAACACGAAGCCGATGAAGCGATTGCGATACTCGGCGGCGCGCGTCTCGGAGAGCTTTCTGATCAGCGTGTCGCCGAGCCAATACTCGCCAGAGTCGTAGTCGTCGAGGATGCCGAGGATGTTGAGCAGCGTCGACTTGCCGGACCCGGATGCGCCCATGATCGCGACGAACTCGCCGTCGGCGACCTCGAGCTCGATGTCACGCAACACATGCAGGGCGTGCGTGCCCACCTGGTAATACTTGTTCACCTTGTTCAGGCGCAACACGACGGCGTACCCAGGCTAGCGCTTGCCTTGCCACGCCGCCAGTGCGCGACGTGGTGCGACACATGGGACAAATTGTTAAGAAAGCTGATCTATCGCCTCGTCGAGCGTTGCGGTCGTAGCGGGCGCTACCACGAGCTGCCCATGGGGCCCGTGGACCTCGCATGCGGGCGCCTGATCGCAGCGATCCAAGCAACTGACGGGTACGAGCGCAAACTTCGCGCCCCGCGTCGCCCGCTCGGCGAGGTGGTCGAGCAGGTCGAGTGCGCCCCAGCGTTGGCACGTGCCCGCGCAGACCTTGAGCGTGAGCGGCGCGCTTCCCGCGACGCGCAGCTCGGTCGCGAGCGGAATCGCCGCCAGGTAGTGACTGACGGGACGGCCGCGATCCTCTGCGAGCTCGATGAGGGCAGGGAGCGCGACGGTCTCGCCATCCGCGATGTCTTCGATCTCGAGGCCCATCGATGCGAGGCGCGTCGGATCGACGTCTTCGTGCGTGGGCGAACGCGTCGGGATCTTCGTCATGGGTTTGACCACTCGAACTTGATCGGGATGCTCTCGAGCACGACGCGCTCACCGGTCGGCTTGTCGAGCTCGAGCTTCGCGATCTCCTGCACGATGCAGAAGCGCAGCACCGGATCGGCGGGCTCGTCGCGGCGCAGCGACACTTCGCCGAACTGGCCGTCGGGCATGATCGCGGCCTGCGCGACGACCATGCCGCGCAGCTTGCGGTTCGTCGCGAGCTGGCGCTGATAGCACTGCTGGATCGGCGACTGCGTCGACGCGAGCTTCGCGCTGATCTGGTTGCGCACTTCGGGCGTCATGCCCTGCTTCGCGCACGCGGCCAGCGCAACGGCAATGACGAGGAGGCTGAGCTTACTCATCCTTCACCAGCACTTTCTTCGGACCCTGCTTGAGGATGTTGAACTCGACGCGGCGGTTCGCTTCGCGTCCTGGATCGGTCTCGTTATCGGCGACGGGGCGGTCGGGACCAAACCCCTTCGGCTCCATGCGCGCAGCCTTGACGCCTTTGCTCGACAGATACTTCGCGACGGACTCGGCGCGTTGCTGCGACAGCTTGCGATTGACCTCGGGCGAGCCCGTCGAATCGGTGTGTCCCTCGACGGAGATCATCTCGACCTGCGGGTTGTCTTTGAGCATCTTCGCGACCTCGTCGAGCAGCGCGTGCGATGCAGGCAGTAGCGCTGCCTTGCCAACCTCGAATTGCACCTTGTCCATGATCGCGATGTTCGATGCAGTGAGCACGACGCGCGCAGGACCTGGCGGCGGTCGCTCGGCCTTCACGTCCATCACGGGGAACGGCTCTTGTTTCGCCGCCGGCATCAGCTGTGCGCAGCCGGCTAGCAGGACTGCAGAGAGTAGGACTCGCATGGCCGGGAATCTAACAGCGTCACGGCGTCCAAGGCAGCTCGACGCGGTAGCGTTCGCGACCCTCGATGCCCCACAGCGCGACGCTGAGCGCATCGCGCGTGACGTCGATCGTGCCGAACGATTGCAGGCCGTCCCACGGCGCGAGATTGCCGGTGCCCGCGGGCGGCGCCCATTGGAACTCGAGCACGGGCCCGAGCGTCGGATCGAGCTCGTTGGGGCCGAACGTCCCCGCATGGATTGGACCGGCGACGAACTCCCAGAACGGATCGAACCGAACACTCGATCGCGTTGGATCGAAGCGATGCGCGGCGGCGTAATGAACATCGGCAGTGAGCCAGACCGTGTTCCTGACTCTTCGCTCGCGCAGCGCGATGAGCAGATTGGCCAGCTCGATCTCGCGCCCGCGCGGCTCGCCCGGCACCGCGTTCGCGAAGCCTTCGTGGCGATCGTCGTCGGGGATCACGAGCGCGAGCGGCTGATCGCACGCGACAATCTTCCATCGCGCCTCCGAGGTCGCGAGTGCCTCGACGAGCCACCTGGCTTGGGTTTCGCCGAGCATCGCACGCGGATCTCCGTCGTTGCGATCGTTCGCCGTGCGGAACGTCCGTGCATCGAGCACCATCACGTCGAGCAGCGGGCCGTAACGAATCACGCGATACGACGGCGCCGATAGCGGGTTCCATTCGTCCAGCGCGCGCCGTGCGAGAGCGGCGAGCTTCGACGCGTCCCGCTCGCGTTGGTAGCGAGGGTCTTCGAGTTGCTGCCCGGGCCACCAGTTGTTGCGCGTCTCGTGGTCGTCCCACGACGCGATCACCGGGACCTCGGCGGCAAACTTACGCACGTGCTCGTCCTCGAGGTTGTAAGCGAACCGCGCGCGGAAATCGGCGAGCTCCTCGGCGACCCTCGCGACGCGCTCGTTGGAGACGTTGCGCCAGACGCGACCGTCGGGGAGCTTCACCTCGGGCAGGATCGGATTGTCGGCGTACATCATGTCGCCGGAGTGAATGAACAGCGCCGGTTCCTTCGCGCGCATCGCCGCGTAGCCGCGCAGGCCGCCCCAGTCGGGATTGCGGCCGAAACCTTGCCCGCAGGTGTCGCCGGTCCACACGACGCGAAACTTCGTCGGATGCGGCATCGCGAATCGGCCGCTGACCCACTCGCTGATGCCGCGCGCGGCTTCACGCTCGAACGCGACGCGATACTCGATCGTCTGGCCGCTGGGCAGCCCGAGCAGCGCGACCCGGCCGGCGAGATCGCTGTCGGGCGTGACGACGTTGCCGGGGCTGCCGCGCTGCCACGCCGCGCGCGATGACGTGCGCCACTCGACGAGCATGCGCGCCGGTTCGCTGCACCGCGCCCAGATGACCGCGCGCCGGCTCACATCGCCGCTCTGCACCCCGTGGGTGATCCGCGGACGGTTCGTCGCGATCACAGGCCCCTTGCGGCATGCGGCAAGCGTCGCGAGCGATCCGCCGATGAATGCGCGACGCGTCAGCATCTGCTCGCGAAGATAGTACAGTCCCGCCAATGCTCACCGTCCATCACCTCAACAACTCGCGCTCGCAGCGTGTGCTGTGGCTGCTCGAAGAGCTGGCAGTGCCCTACGAGATCGTGAAGTACGAGCGTGACAAGAAGACGAACCTCGCGCCGCCCGAGCTCGAGAAGATCCATCCGCTCGGCAAGTCGCCGGTCGTCACCGATGGCGAAGCCACGCTCGCGGAGTCCGCCGTGATCCTCGAGTACCTCGTCGAGAAATACGGCAACGGCAAGCTCGTGCCGCACAAGGACACGCCGAACTACCGGCGCTACCGCTACTTCATGCACTACGCCGAAGGCTCGCTGATGCCGTTTCTGCTGCTCAAGCTGATCACGAGCAAGATGCGGCGCGCACCGTTCCTCGTGCGCCCGATCGCGAAGAAGATTTCGAGCACGATCGACGGCACGTTCGTCGACCCGAACCTCGAGCGCCACATCGCTTTCCTCGCGAGCGAGCTCGGCAAGGGCGACTTCTTCGCGGGCGGCGAGCTCACCGCGGCCGACATCCAGATGAGCTTCCCGATGGAGGCGATCGCGGCGCGGGTTCCCGATGCGCCGGCGGCGATCAAGGCATGGGTCGCGCGCATGCACGAGCGCCCCGCCTACAAGAAGGCGCTCGAGCGTGGCGGCCCGTACGACATGATGAGCTGATCGATCGCGTACCGTCGGCGACCGCCGATTTTGATCAGGCGCGCGCTTTGCCGGGGACGAGCAGGCCGTACTCGCTGAGCGCGCGCGACAGCTCGGCAGACAGCTCGCCGCGCTTGCGCTGCACCTTCTCGGGCGCCATCGCATCGTGCAGGCGCCGCCGCGCTTCATGCATGCGCCACGCGATGGTGCCGTCCGAGACCTTTTGAATGATGCCGACCTCGGCGTGCGACATGCCTTGCAGGCTGACGAGAATGACCGTCGTGCGCATGTCGATCGGAAGTTGATCGAGTGCGCGCAGCAGGCGCGCGTAGGTCTGGCGCAGCTCGGCTTCGCGTCCCGGGTTGCCGCGCGCGTCGACCGCGACGGCGAGCTCGAGACGAGGGTCATCGATCGTGTCCTCGCCGCGCCGCGCCCGATCGCGCTTGGCGTTGAGCGAGCGGTTGACCGTCATGCGGTAGACCCAGGTGAAGAACTGGGAGCGACCCTCGAACTGCGGCAGCGCGCGGAAGGCCTTGAGGAAGACTTCTTGCGTGATGTCGTCGGCCTCGCTGGCCGAGCGGGTCATGTGCAGCGCGAGCGCGTAGATGCGTTTGCGATAACGCTTCACGAGCGCTTCGAACGCTCGCGTATCCCCCGTCTTCGCCGCCGCGACCAGTGCGGACGCGGTTGCTGCCTCACGCTCGGCGTTCGTCATTCAACCCGTTAGACGCATAGCCTACGTGAAGGCTTGGCGTTTTTCCCGCCCACATGGGCGCACGCGGCCAAGTGCCGATTCTAGTTCGCTTCTTCGCTGCGCACGGGCGATGCCAACGAGAACGGCGCGATCACCGCGTCGAAGTAGGTGCCGTCATCACGCCAGAACCGATAGGTGCCGTGCATCGTGCCGATCGGCGTCGTGAGCACGCAGCCGCTCGTGTACTGGAAGCTCTGGCCCGGTGACAGTCGCGGCTGTTCGCCGACCACGCCGTCGCCTTTCACCTCTTCGACCCCGCCGCGACCATCCGTGATGATCCAGTGCCGGGTGCGCAGCTGCGCGGTGAACGTGCTCTCGTTGCTGATCGTGATCGTGTACGCGAACACGTAGCGATCGTCATTCGGTGACGACTGCTCGGGCAGGTACATCGACTGAACGCGGACGCGAATGCCCTGCGTGAGGGCTTGCGATGTTGACTCCGCGACGGTTGGTCGAGGCACGCGGCCACCATACACTCGGTCCATGCCGAAGAAGAAGGCCCAGGTCACGGACAAGGTGTTGCACGAGCTACGTGCATTCGGCCTCGCGTACCCGGGCGCGCATTACAAGAGCCCGTGGCCGGGTCACATGGACCTCGCGGTCAAGGACAAGACGTTCGCGTATCTCAGCCTCGAGGGCGAGCCGCTCGGTATCGGGTGCAAGCTGCCGCGCACGGCCCACGTCGCGCTTATGCTGCCGTTCTGCAAACCGGCCGCGTACGGCCTCGGTAAGAGCGGTTGGGTCAGCGCGCAATTCGGTCCGGGTGACGCCATCGACGTCGACATGCTCAAGCAATGGCTCGACGAGAGCTATCGCGCGCAGGCTCCGAAAAAGTTGGTCAAGGAGCTCGACGCTGGTGGCGCGTCGGCCTCGGCGATCGACGCAGCAAGCAAGGTTGGCGCTCGTGTTAACCAACGTAAAGCTGTGGCCAAGCGCACCGGCGGTGGCACGAAGACGAAGCGCGCTGCGAACAAGCGCGTGTCATGATCGAACCATGAAGTCGCCCACTCGCGTGGCTTCGCACCTCGCTGTGCTGCTCGGATCGCTGCACATGCTGTCGTGCTTGCCGAGGAATCAACAGCCGCCACCGCCGACGGAACCGCTGCCTATGTCGCGTCCCGTCGAGGGAGCCGCGCCCGCGAAACCGGCGAAGCCGGCGAAGACGACGAAAGCCGACTCGATGGATCCGGTCGCGAAGCAATTCATCGACGCGCACAACGCCGTGCGCGCCAAGCACTGCGCGCCGTCGCTGACGTGGTCGAAGAAGCTCGCCGACATCGCGCAGAACTGGGCGAACACGCTCGCGAGCAAAGGCTGCGTGTTCGGCCACAGCCCGGGCGCGAAGTACGGCGAGAACCTCGCCGCTGGCACCCAAGGCGCGCTCGATCCGTCGAGCACGGTGGCCATGTGGTACGACGAGATCAGGCTCTACAAGTTTCCGAACGGCGGCTTCTCGGCGCAGACGGGCCACTTCACGCAGGTGGTGTGGCGCAGCACGAAGCAGGTCGGGTGCGGTCACGTGACCTGCAAGGGCAACGACATCTACGTGTGCACCTACGATCCACCGGGCAACTGGGAAGGCCAGTACCGCAACCAAGTGCTGCCCGCGAGCTGTAAGAAGTAGGGTCAGACACAACTTGTACAACTTGCCCACCGGACGTCCGGGGAGGAAGTTGTGCAAGTTGTGTCTGACCCTATCGCTTGCGGTGCATGACGCGCAGCCCTTTGGCCGCGGCGTCCGCAAATCCAACGTGGTCTTTGCACTTCTCGAGGATGGGTTTGACCTTCGCCTCGAGGCCCGGCGTGCGCTTCTCGATGTCGCGCGTCGCATCCATCGCTGCGCCGAGCTCGCCGACCCGCGCGCGGCACGCCTCGGACAGCGTCTCGCCCCACGCTTTAAACGCGAGCATCTCGTCCATGAACTTCTTCGCGTCGGGCTCGAGCGCGATCAGGTCCATCATCGCGACGTCGCAGTTCTTGTCCCACTTCTTCGTCTTCGCCTCGAGCGCGGTGAGATAGGTCAGCGAGACCTTGAGGCTCACATCAATGTGCTTGCGAATCTCGGCGTCGTCGCAGGGCGCGGGCGCGGCGGGCGCGGCGGGCTTCGACCACGGATCGTTCGAGCCCGCGGCGGAACCCGCGGCCGAACCGGCGGCGGAGCCAGCAGACGGCGTCGGCTCCTTCTTGTTGCACGCGAGCAGTGGTCCGCATGCGAGCATGCAGACGAGCGCGAGCGCGCGCATCACTTGCGCTGATCGAGCGGAGTGTACTTGCGGTGCTTCGGCCCGGTGTAGACCTGGCGAGGACGACCGATCTTCGTGTTCGGATCCTCGACCATCTCTTTCCAGTGCGCGATCCAGCCGGGTAGGCGGCCGAGCGCGAACATCACCGTGAACATGTTCGTCGGGATGCCCATCGCGCGGTAGATGATGCCGCTGTAGAAGTCGACGTTCGGGTAGAGCTTCTTCGAAACGAAGTAGTCGTCCTTGAGCGCGATCTCTTCCATCGACTTCGCGATGTCGAGCAGCGGGTCCTTGATGCCGAGGTGGACGAGGACCTCGTCGCACATCTTCTTGAGGATCTTCGCGCGCGGATCGTAGTTCTTGTACACGCGGTGACCGAAGCCCATCAGGCGGCGGTTGTCGCGCTTGTTCTTGACGTCGTCGATGAACTTCTTGTGATCGCCGCCCGACTGGCGGATCTCTTCGAGCATCTCGATGACGGCCTGGTTCGCGCCGCCGTGCAGCGGGCCCCAGAGAGCGAGTATGCCACCCGCGATCGCGGCGTACAGGTTCGCGCCCGAGCTGCCGATCATGCGCACCGTCGAGGTTGAGCAGTTCTGCTCGTGATCGGCGTGGAGGATGAGCAGCTGGTTGAGCGCCTTTTCGAGCACCGGCGAGACTTCGTAGTCTTCGCTCGGCACCGCGAACATCATGTGGAGGAAGTTCGCGCAGTAGCGCAGCGAGTTCTTCGGGTAGACGATCGGCTGGCCGATCGACTTCTTGTACGCGAATGCCGCGATCGTGCGGACCTTCGACAAGATGCGCGTGATGTGGAGCTCGATGCTCGAGTTCCGATCGAGGCTGTCGGGGTAGTACGCCGAGAGCGACGTCACCATGGCCGACAGCACCGCCATCGGATGGCTGGTCGGCGGGAACCCCGAGAAGAAGTAGTGCATGTCCTCGTGGATGAGGCTGTGCCGGGTCAGCTTGGTGCGGAACGCTTCGCGCTCGTTCTTCGTCGGCAGCTGGCCGTTGATCAACAGATAGCTCGTCTCGACGAAGTCCGAGTGCTCGGCCAGATCTTCGATCGAATAGCCCCGGTACCGCAGGATGCCTTGTTCGCCGTCGAGGTACGTGATCGCGCTCGTGGTCGAGCCCGTGTTCATGAACCCGCTGTCGAGCGTGATGTAGCCGGTGTCCTGGCGAAGCGACCGGATGTCTACCGCGTGTTCGTCTTCGGTACCGACGATCACCGGCAGCTGGGTCTCTTTCCCTCCGGGGAGGACGAGCTTGGCTGTTACTTTCTCGGCCATGACGGTCTCCTGCAGCACTGCGTTACCTTGCAGTGCCGAGCGACCATACCCGATCTCGTGACGCGGGAGGCTAGTGACGCGTCACGAACGGTCGGGGGCCGTCGAGCCGAAGATGTTGGGATTACCCAACGGACTATTCGAGCGTCACGAACGGCGCGCTACCGAACGGCGTGTTGAACCGGTACGTGTAGCCGATGCCGAAGTAGCCGGCGGCACCGCCCTTGTCGAGGCCCCAGTCCATCGCCGTGAACCCTTCGGCAGGTTCCGAAAACGCCTTCGTGTACGCGTTCAGGCCGGCGACGATTCCGATCACGTGCTCGTAGCGGCGACCGAGCGCGTACGACAGCCCGAGCTCGAGGCGCGCACCGAGCGACGCGTAGTTGAAGACCTGCTCGCCGGTCGACGCATCCGTCTCATCGGCCGGTGACATCAGCGCGAGCTGGGCGCCGACGAGCGGTGTGATGCACGCGCGCGAGCGCGGCCCACACAGGTGCTTGTAGGCAGCGATGCCGAGATCGAACACGTCGAGCGAGTACGCACCCGTCGCCATGTCCTGGCCTTCGCCGAACCGCGTGATCTGGAAGTACCCCTGCGCGCCGATGCGCTTGTTCGGCATGAACAAGTAATCGCCACGCAGACGACCACCGCCGGTCGACTTACCGAAATATCCCGAGCGGCCCATGCGACCCGAGCCACCGAAGAGGTCGAGGCCGACGCTCCACGTGTACTTGTTTTCCGGGGCCGCGGTCGCGAACAGCTGGTTGCCGACCGGGCGACCGACCGCGTACTGCGGCTGCTGCGGCGGCTGACCCGTCGGCGGGTTGTTCGGATTGTTCGGATCGGGCGGCGGATTGTTCGGGTCGACGGGAGGAGTGTCGCCCGGACCGCCACCGCCACCGACCGGCTGGAGGTCGACGCCTTGCTGCTTCGCGGTCTCTTTGATCTTGTCGACGAGCTTCGCGATCTTTTCTTTGAGCTTCGCGTCCGCGTTCTTGTCGGCCGCGTTGCAAGCGGTGAGCGCTTCGCCGAACTTGCCCTCGGCAGTCAGCGACGTGCAGTGGTTGAAGAAGTATTTCGGCTCGGGCACGCGGCCGTGCGCGTCTTGGAACTTCGCGCTCGCCTCCGCGTACTTCTCCGCGAACATGAGCTGCTTGCCTTCTTCGTTCAGACGCGCCGCGATCTCGGCCTGGCTCTCCGCATACGCGACGCCGCCGATCAGCAACGAAGCGAGCAGCAAGCGCAAAGGTAGCCTAGACATAGTTCCTCCCCGGGACGACGACGAGATCGTATCACCGATGGCGCTTAGACGCGCGGGCGCTCGATTTAGTCGACTTGTTGGTCCGCTTGGGCGTCGCCTTGCGAGGCTTGTCGGAGGGCTTAGTTACCGGCTTTGCTTCCGGCTTGTCTTCGCGATCTGCCTCACGCCGAGTGGCACGATCGATCATCCGCTTGGCCGCTTCATGTCCGCGCAACCACCAGCTCTCGGGGTTGCCGAGCAGCACCGACACCACGATTTCCGGCTTCTCGACCGGGGCGAAGCCGACGAACCACGAGTGCTCCATGTAGAACGGCTTGTTGGTGGTCAGCGTGCCGGTCTTGCCCGCGACATCGACTTTGCGCTTGCGGAACGTCTTGGCCGCGCTGCCCGAGATGCACGTGCCTTCCATCATCTTCGCGACCGACTTCGCGACGTTCTCCGGCAGCACGCGCTTGGGCTTCGCCGCGCTGAACGGCTTGCCGTTGATCGAATCGATGATGCGCGGGACCGGTTGCTCGCCACCGGCCGCGAACGTCGCGCTGAGCAGTGCGCCGCCGAGCACCGAGAGCTTCGAGCCTTTGAAGCCCGCCGCCGCTTTCGCGAACTCGAGATCCTTGTCCTTCGGCAGGTCGAGCTCGCCGCACGTCGCCTTGACGCCGAGCGACGACGACGTGACGAGGCTCGTCCAACCGAGGTCGCGCGCCGCGTGATCGAGCTTCTTCGGCTCGAGCTTCTGATAGGCGAGCTTGCCGAGGATCGCGTTGTTCGAATGCGCGACGCCGTAACCGAGCGTCTCGCAGTTGTGGTCGCTCTTGTGATCGACGAGGTTTGACTCCATCACCGAGCGCACGCCGCCGTGGTAGCAGACCTTCGCCTCGGCATCGAAGCCGCTCGTGAGCAACGCGCTCGCGGTGACGAGCTTGAAGATCGACGCGGCCGGCGCCCACACATCGGTGACGAGCTTGAAGTCGAACGTGCCGGTCTTGCCGCCCTTGGGCTCTTCGGTGCGGCGTCCCGCGAACGCGAGGATCTTGCCGTCGGGCGTCATCGCGACGATCGCACCGCGCGGTGCGCGTGACTCGTTGAGCAGCTTCTCGGCGAGCTTCTGCAGATCCGGATCGAGCGTCAGCTTCGCTTTGCGCCCATCGCGGAGCGGCGCCTCGTAGTAGCCGTCTTTGAGCTCCATCTTGTCGAGCTGCAGATCGACCGTGGCGTGCTTGATCGAATCTTCTGCGAGCGCTTCGAACTTCGCGACCTCTTCGGGAGTCGGTTTGCTGTCGAGCTTGGGTCCGTCGATCGAGGCCTTCGGGGGTTGCCGGTCCGCACCCGCGCCGCCCATGAACAGACCCGCACCGGCGAGCAGAGCACCTCCAGCCAGCAGGACTGCGCGACGCATCTACTTCGGATGTAGCTGCATCTGCTCGCAAGCACAAGAACTTTGCAGTAGGGTTCGCCCCGATGTCGGCTAATCAGTTGGTTCTCGATGCAACTGCGCTGACCGCGGCCGGGATCGGGGACAAGGGCCCCGATCACCAGGCGCTCACGAGCCTCGATGACGCAGCCAAGCGCGCGCTCGAGCACACGCTTGCGCGTAGGCAGCGCGGTGAGATCGGTTTCATCGATCTGCCCGACGATCGGAGCAGCGCACGTGCGTGCATGGATTTCGCACGCCACCTCGATCCGTTCATCGACACCGTGGTGACGCTCGGCATCGGTGGCTCGAGCCTTGGGCCGCGCGCGCTGTACTCGGCGCTCGCGCCGCCGCTCGATCAGCTCGCGACACGCAGCGCCGGCATGCCGCGCCGCCTGTTCTTTCCCGACAATATCGATCCGGTCACGTTCGGCGCGATCATCGAGCGCCTGCCACTCGATCGCGTGCTGTGGAACGTGGTCACGAAGTCGGGCGGCACGGCCGAGACCTGTGCGCAGTTCCTCGTCATCGCCGAGCAGCTCGACAAGCGGCTCGGTCCCGAGCGCGCACGCAAGCACATCGTGTGCACGACCGATCCGGAGAAAGGCGCGCTGCGTGCGATCGCGCGCGAGCGCAAGTATCCCGCGTTCGACATTCCGCCGAACGTCGGCGGCCGATTCAGCGTGCTGACGCCGGTCGGTCTGTTGCCGGCCGCGCTCGCTGGCCTCGACGTGATGGGGCTGCTCGATGGCGCGCGCCGGATGCGCGATCGCGCGCTCGTCCCCGATCTCGCAACGAACCCTGCGCTGCTGCTCGCGACGCTGCTGCATCACCATCACATCGTGCGCGGCCGCGCGATGACCGTGATGATGTCGTACGTCGACGGGCTCTACGACATCGCCGATTGGTTTCGCCAGCTGTGGGCCGAGAGCCTCGGCAAGGAGAAGTCGACCGACGGTCGTACGGTCCACGTCGGCCCGACGCCGATCGCTGCGCGCGGCGCGACCGATCAGCACAGCCAGCTCCAGCTCTACGCCGAAGGTCCGGACGACAAGGTCTTTCTGTTTCTGTCGGCGGCTGATCGCGGCAGCGAGATCAAGATCCCCGGTGGTGCGCTCGCCGAGTCGCAAGCGGAGCTCAGTTACCTCGCCGGTCACGGCATGGGCGAGCTGCTCGACGCCGAGCTGACCGGCACGATGTCGTCGCTCGTGCGTCGCAATCGTCCCGTCGGGCGGCTGACGCTCGCGAAGGTATCGGCCGAAGCGGTCGGCGAGCTACTCATGCTGCTCGAGTGTGCGACCGCGTTCGCGGGTCCGCTCTACGGCGTCGATCCGTTCGACCAACCCGGCGTCGAAGAGGCGAAGCGACTCGCGTTTGCAGCACTCGGTCGGCCAGGCTACGAAGCACTTGCGCTCGAAATGTCGAAAGCACCGGGGCCGGATCCGAAATATGTCCTGTAGGCACGTCGCGCTCGTCGTGTTGCTTGCCGCCTGTACGCGCAGCAAGCCGGCGCCGACGACGGTCCGCGTGCCGATGGCATCCGTGCAACCGGGTACGTGTGCCGAGCCCGAGCGCGACGGCGTGATGAGCGAGAAGCCGCGCGTCGATCACGCCGACCGCGACCTCGACGGCGACGGCCACGCCGAGCTCATCGTCGTCGACCGCGCGAAGTGCAGCGAGGACGGCAATTGCTACTGGAACGTATTCCGCAGGCCGCGCGATCCGGGTGAGTGTGCGCGCTACGCCGGCACCTTCGCCGGGTCGGCGCTGGAGACGCTTGCGTCCCGAGGTGAGGACAACATGAGCGATGTGCGCGCTTACTGGAAGCAGAGCGGCAATCGCATGCTGCTGCAGTCTTATCGGTTCGTGCGTGACGGCTATCGGATCGAGGACGTGCTCCAGTGTAAGCGGGCGCCCGACGACCGGCTGGATTGCGCCGACACAGATAGGTGAACTGTCTGAATTCTTGATAGGATACCTACTGGGTGAGCGATACCGGCCGTAACAAGACCGTCGTCACCGCGATCTCGAAGATCAGCGATCGACCGGTCGCGAAAGAGGCGTGCCTGGTCGTCATCTACGGGCTCGAGCTCGGCAAGAAATTCAACCTCAACCGGCCGCAGATCATCATCGGTCGCTCGTCCAAAGCCGACATCCAGATCGACCAAGAAGCGGTCTCGCGCAATCACTGCAAGATCATCAACACCGGTAACGCGATCATGCTGCGCGACATGGGGTCGACCAACGGCACCTACGTCAACGACGAGATGATCGACGAGTACGTGCTGCGCGATGGCGACTTCATCAAGGTCGGCCGCTGCATCTTCAAGTTTCTCAGCGGCAACAACATCGAGAACGCCTACCACGAGGAGATTTACCGGCTCACCACGGTCGACGGCCTCACGCAGGTGTTCAACCGCCGCTACTTCGTCGAGACGCTCGAACGCGAGATAGGGAGAGCGCTGCGCTACCGCCGCGACCTGTCGCTGATCATGTTCGATATCGATCGGTTCAAGGGCGTCAACGACAGCTTCGGTCACCTCGCCGGCGACCACGTGTTGAAACATCTCGCGTCGGTGATCAAGACGCGGATCCGGCGCGAAGACGTGCTCGCGCGCTACGGCGGCGAGGAATTCGCGATCGTGCTGCCCGAGATCGACCACTACAACGCGATGCAGTTCGCCGAGAAGATCCGCAAGCTCGTCGAGGTGGCGGAGTTCAAGTTCGAGGACGCGGTGATCCCGGTGACGGTGTCGATCGGCGTCGCGAGCCTGCGCGCCGAGATCGAGGACGCACTCGAGTTCATCAAGCAAGCCGATACTCACCTCTTCAGCGCCAAAGAAGGCGGGCGCAATCGCGTGGTCGGCTGATGCCTCATCGCAGAGAGGTCGTGCGGGCGGGGAGTGAAGCAGAGGACAGCGCCAAGGAGCTGCGCGAGAAGAAGCGCGTACTCGCCTCGCTCGTCGTCCACGACCTGCGCAGCCCGCTGTCGGCGGTGCAAGGCTATCTCCACTTGTTGCGCGAGGAGCTCGGTCCCGACGCGCAGCCGGGCGTGCTGCAGTATCTCGACGATGCGAACCTCCTCGTCGGCAAAGCGCTCGGCCTCGTCGCGACGATCCTCGACGTCGACGAGCTCGAAGACGGCATCCTGCACGCCGTGACGCAGCCGGTGAGGCTGATGGAGCTGATCGAGCGCGCGCGCATCGGCAACCGCGCGCACTTCGAGGTGCGCAACCTGCGGCTTGATCTCGGCGTCGAGCCCGAGATGACCGTCAAGCTCGACCGCGATCTGTTCGGCCGCGTGCTCGAGAACCTGCTCGACAACGCTACGCGCTACGCCCCGCGCGGCGGCCGCTGCGCGATCAGCGCGAAACGCGAAGGCGGCGCCGTCGAGATCGGGATCGGCAACAACGGTCCGCCGGTGCCGCTTGCCGACCGCGACGCGATCTTCGGTCGCTACTTCCAGGTCGAGCGGCGCCGCGCATCGGCGCGCGCGAACCGCGGTCTCGGCCTCTATTTCTGCAAGCTCGCCATCGAAGCGCATGGCGGCACGATTCGCGTCGAAGAGCGCGGTGACCTCGGTGCCGTCTTTGTGGTTACGCTACCCGGCGCATAGCCATGGCCAAAGAGAGCTCGCGACTCGACGCACTGCTCGCAGAGCGCGGCGAAATCGCTCGCTTCGCGATCACGATCGCCGTCGTGATCGGCGTGATCGCGTACGTACAGTCGCAGGGTGGCGTGGTCTGGAACCCGCTCTCGCTGTCGCTGCGGATCGCGTTCATATCGATGGTGCTGACGCTCGTCGTCGGCACGGGCCTCACCGTGCTGCTGATGTGGCGCAAGCTGCCCGGCCGCGATCTCATCGATGCGATCACGTCGGTGCCGCTCGTGTTGCCGCCGACCGTGCTCGGCTACTACCTGATCGTATCGCTCGGACCCGAGAGCGCGGTCGGTCGCGCATGGGAAGCGGTGTTCGGTGGCCCGCTGATCTTCACGTTTCAGGGCGCGGTCGTCGCGGCGTCGCTGGGCTCGCTGCCGCTCGTCGTGCGTTCCGTGCGCGTCGGCCTCGAGTCGGTCGACCCGAACTACACCGCCGCCGCGCGCACGCTCGGTGCCGGGCCGCTGCGCGTGTTCTTCACGATCGTGCTGCCGCTCGCAGCGCCGGGCGTGATCGCGGGCGCCATGCTCGGCTTCGCGCGCGCGCTCGGCGATTACGGCGCGACGATGTTCTTCGCGGGCGCTCGCATCGACGGTGTGCCGACCGGTTCGATCGCCGTGATGGACTTCTTCTTCGGCAACAACGAAGCCGGAGCGCGCCGGATGTCGCTCGTGATGACCGTCGTCGGCGTCGCGATGCTCTACCTCGCCAACCGACTCACGCGACGAATGCTCCCCAACCGTGCCTGACCTCGTCGCCAAGATCACGCTTGCGCGGTCGAGCGACTTCGCGCTCGACGTCGAGCTCGCGTGCCCGCACGGCATCACGTGCATCATGGGTCCCTCCGGCTCGGGTAAGTCGACGATCCTCGCCGTGCTCGCCGGCTTGCAGACGCCCGATCGCGGGCGCGTCGCGGTCGGCAACCACGTGTGGCTCGATCGCGATCAGGGCATCGATGTCCCCGTGCACCAGCGTCGCCTGTCCTACGTATTCCAGGGCCTCGCGCTGTTCCCGCACATGAACGCCGTGCACAACGTCGAGTACGGCATGCACGACACGCCGCGGGCCGAGCGCACGGCAAAGGCGCTGGCGCTGCTCGAGCGCGTCGGTGTCGGTCACCTCGCGAAGCGCCGCCCGCGCACGTTCTCCGGCGGCGAGGCCCAGCGCGTCGCGCTTGCCCGTGCGCTCGCGCGCTCACCCGAGCTCGTGCTGCTCGACGAGCCATTCTCCGCGCTCGATCGCGACCTGCGCGCGCAGCTGGTCTCGCTCGTGCGCGAGCTATCGCGCGAGCTGACGGTGCCGATCGTCCACGTCACGCACTCGATCGCCGAGGCACGCCAGCTCGCCGATCAGATCGTGCGCCTCGACAAGGGCAAGGTGGTTGCGCGCGGCAAGCCCGCCGAAGTGCTCGCCGGCGTGACCAGCCTCGAGGAGTAACTCAGCGGTTGCCTCGCGCCGCCGCACGCTTCGAACGCTTGCGCCGTCGCACCACGATCGCCCGCGCTTTCATTGCCCGAGCCACTGTGAGCATCTCCTCGTCGGTGATCACGCCGTGCTGTGCTTCGTAGTCAGCGATGAGCTTTCGCAGCGCTTCGCGACGCCGGTCGTCGTCGGCCCTCTGCCTCATCGCCTGATCATACTACTTGCTCAGCAAGCGAGTCGGGCTAGTCCTCGAGGACGATCGGGCCTGGCATGTCGCCGAGGCAGCTGTTGACGTACGTCCGAAACTCGCGCGTCGGCATCGCCACGCGCGCGCCGCACGTCATGCGATCGACACAGCGGGCGAGCAAGCGATCGTGCGCGTAGTCGATGTCGAGCTCGAGCGCTGCGAGCGCCTCGGTGCCGAGGATGCCGTCGACCTCCGGGCGATCCGGGCGCAGCTCGGTGCGCAGCGCATGCAGCGTCGGCTCGGTGTCGGGCACGATCAGCACGGAGATCCCGAACGGCGGCTTCAGCTCGACGAGCGCGGGCACGCCACAGAACACGGCATCGGTGCACGGGCAGTCGTCGCCGGGCTCGCAGTCGCGTGCGGCGAGCAGGTGCGACGCCCACATTTGCCGGCAGGGCGCGCGCGGGTTGCTGCCCGAGTTGCTGACGAGCGCGATGCTCGGCAGCGTCGCGAGCGCACCGGCGACCGGGCCCGACGGCAAAAAGATCGTGTGCTCGGGCAGCTGATCGATCGGCAGCATGCTCGGATCGAGTTGGCGAATCCGCTCGTAGGCCGTGAAGCCGATCATCGACGTTCCGATCGCGGTCGACAGCACGAACAGCGCGTCGACGCCGCGGGCGCTCTGCGTGAGCAGCCGAGCCGGGTGGGGCGCGATGCATGCGTCGAGCGCGATCCGCCGGTTCGTGAACCCGAGCTCGGTACCACCGATCACGAGCGTGCCGCCGCCGCGGAACGGCGACTCCATCACCGAGTCGCACACCCGCGCGCGCCGCTCGGCGCTGCCCGCGATGTCGGGAAGGATGAAGATCTCGTCCGTCGCGAGCCGAATCCGCAGCGCGTCGCCCGCAAACGAATCGAGCCCGATCAGCGCGTTGAAGGGCCGCACCCCGATCGGGGTGCCGACGGCACACTCCGGTTCCCGGCACGGGTGCAACGTGAGCACCTGTTTCTCGACGAAACGCGCGCGGGGCAGGTCGAGCTCGCCGGTCGACGGTCTCAGGCCCAGGACGGTGAGATCGGTGGTCGTGATCGCCTGAGGAGCGGCGGCGCCGCGGTCGATCAACGTCCACGGTGCCAAGACGTCGAGCACCGCGATGCGCTTGGCGTCGTCGCCGGCCTCCTGCACGCCGACGATGATCGCGCCGCTCGAGTCGTCGACCAGGATCGGAAACTCATCGCCCGAGAACTCGTTGGTGTCGAAGCTGCTCGTCAGGTAGTCGCAACCCGCGAGCGCGAGCACGACCGCGCCGGCGAGCGCGCGCTTCACCATGGCAGCTCACGTACGGTCGCGGTGCGGCCATCGATCGTGACGGTGCCACCGACGTCCCACACCGTGCGGTGCAGATAGCCGAGCGCGATCGTCGTGCCGTCACCGGCCGCGATCGCCGACGTGATCGCGCCGGCCTTCTCTTTGTTCGCATGCTTGATCGGCGTCTCGCGCGCGATCGGCGCGTCGCCTTCGATCACGAAGCCACGCAGCACGCGCGCCGAGCTCCCCTGTGCGTGGACGCGGAACACCGGCTCCTGGCCGACGTAACAGCCCTTCTCGTAATCGAGGAACTGCGTGAGCGGGGTCTCGAACGGAAAGTTGTCCTCGCCGACGTCGACGCCGTAGCGCAGAAAGCCGCCGCGGATCCGCAAGCGCTCGACCGCGTCGTCGGTCTCGGCGACTTCGCCGGCGCCTTCGACGATCGGCGCGCGCCACACGCTGACCGGCTCCTCCCACGTCTGATGCGCGGGACCGGTGAGCACTTCGAACTCGACGTCGTCCATCACGGCGTAGCGCTCGAGCAGCGCGCGCGTCTTGTCGGCGAGTGCGGGCTCACTCGCGAGCAAAAACGCGTCGCCGACTTTCGCGATATCGATCACCGTCAGCACGCGGCCCTTGGGATTCAACATCGCGCCCCAGCCATGCGCGCCATCGGCGAGCGACTCCACGTTGACCGTGGTCAGGCCCTGCAGGAAGCGCACGCGATCGCCACCCGTAAGGCGCAAGCGGCCCCAGTTGCTGCGGTCGATCTTCATACCTTGTCCTTAGCGCGTCCCGCGGCCTTGAGCCGCTCGGTGCGGCGACGCTCGGCTTCGGCATGGCGCCGCTGATCGTCCTCGGTGACGAGCTCGAGCGCAGGAATCGCGCGCGGCTTGCCGTGACCGTCGACCGCGACAAACGTCAGGTACGCCTTCGTGACGTAGCGCCGCTGACCGGTCGTCATGTCCTCGGTCTCGACGCGGCAGCCGACCTCCATCGAGGTGCGCGCCGTGTAATTGACCATCGCCTGCAGCACGACGACCTCGCCGACCCGCACGGGTGACAGGAAGTCGAGCCGGTCGATCGACGCGGTCAGTACCGCGCCCGACGCATGGCGCATGGCCGAAACGCCGGCGCAGACGTCGATCCACTGCATCATGATGCCGCCGAACATGACGCCGGAGACACCGTTGGTGTGCATCGGCATCACGATCTGCGTCATCACGCAGCGCGTCTGCTCGGGCGTCACGCCCGCAGCTTACTTCTTCTTTGCCGGCGCAGCAGGCTTCTTGGCCGCCTTGGCAGTCGCGATGCGGTTCTTCGTGCGCCGCTTCAGTTTGACCTGGCGCTTCTTGCGCCGCATCTTCCAGGTTCTACGATTGTCTCCGCGTCCCATAGGGCGACGCTTATACCTAAAATTGCGCGCGCGCGGCGAAGTAGAAGTGAATTCTTCCACGCGGGTCGTCCCCGAGCCTCGGGCGTAGCGGAATCGCGTATTCGAGGGCACCGATGCCGAACGGGGTCAGTGCGCGCAGGCCCATGCCGACGGCGGGGCGGATGTCCTCGACGGTGACGGAGCCCCACTGATTCGTCAGCAGGCCGGCATCGGCGAACAGCGCGCCGGCCATGAGCTTGTAGATCCGCGCCTGGGCATCGAGGCTACCGAGCACGCGGATGTTCCGAGGCGATGGGATGACGCGAATCTGGCTGACGTTGTCGAACGGCGGCACGCCGACCTGGATGATCTCGGTCTCCATGCGGTCGTCGGCATAGCCGCGCACGGTGTTGTCGCCGCCGGCGAAGAAGCGCTCGACCTCGGGCAGCAGCACCGCGCCACCGAACGGAAAGCCGTGATCATAACGAGCGTCGGCGCGCACCACGATGTACTTGCCGAGCGGTTGGAACTTCGAGATCGACGCGGAGAGCTTTGCGAACGTGTCCTGGCCCAACAACACCGGCGC
>DATDCH010000535.1:0-22868 GCA_036524455.1 Kofleriaceae bacterium
CATCATGTTTGTGGGAAACAGCACCGCTTGTGCCATGGCCCGACCAAAGAGCTTTCGCAGGCTTGCGGGTCGTCAGAACACCGGTTGCCACCCGAGCCGGATCGGAATGTCATGTCGGTCGCCGGTGGCAAAGATGCGCCAGTCAGCCGCTGCCGCAGCAGCCGAAACGCAACCGCAACCACCGCAACCACGATCCGCGCTACGGATCGAATCGGTAGCCCGAGCCGCGCACGGTGATGAAGTGGCGCGGCTGCTCGGGGTCCTTTTCGAAGCGCTTGCGCAGCTGACCGACGAAGTTGTCGACCGTGCGCACCGAGCCCGCCGACTGGCCCCAGACGAGGTTGAACAGCTGGGTGCGCGAGAACACCTGGCTCGGATGCAGCAGGAAGAACAGCAGCAGCTCGAACTCGAGGTGCGTGAGCTTCACGTCGTTGCCGGCGCGCGTCACGGTGCGTTGCGCGGGCACGATCACGACGTCGCCGAATTCGAGCTGGTCGCCGGGCGTGGCCGCGACCGGGGTCGCGGTGATCTGACCGGCGCGCCGCAGCACCGCATCGATGCGCGCGAGTAGCTCGGCGAGCGCGAACGGCTTGGTGACATAGTCGTCGGCGCCGAGGCGGAGCGCTGCGACCTTGTCGTATTCGCCGTCGCGCGCGGACAGCACGATCACGGGGACGAGGTTGTCGGTCGCGCGCAGCGCGGATAGCACTTCGAGGCCGTTCTTCTTCGGCAGGTTGATGTCGAGGAGAATGAGGGCGAAGTCTTCGTCGGTGGCCTGGCGGATCGCGTCGTCGCCGTCGCGCGCGATCGTGGTGCTGCGGCCGGCGAGCTTGAGGTTGAGTGCGAGGCCGGTGGCGATCGCTTCGTCGTCTTCGACGATCAGAATGCGTTCGTTCATGAGATGGCCTTTTGCGCGAGCGGCGCGGCCTGCTCGATCGGTTCGCGCGCACGGCGGAGGCGCATCCGGAACGTGGTCTCGCCGGGGCGCGATTCGAAGTCGAGCTTGCCACGCTGACCGCGCACGATCGTACGTACGAACGCGAGACCGAGGCCGACACCCGGGGCGCCGGTTTCGTGTGCGGCGCGGCCGCGCTTGAACTGTTCGTAGATCGCGCGCTGGTCGTCGCGGTCGATGCCGGGGCCATTGTCGCGCACGCGCAGCTCGATCCAGCGGCCCGCGCTGATCGCCTCGATGATGATGCGCTTCTTCGTGCCGGTGTACTTCCAGGCGTTGGTGAGCAGATTGAGGATCGCGCGCACGAGCGTCGAGCGATCGCCGATGATCACCAGGTTTGGCTCGAGCTCGATCTCGATCGGCGTCGGCTTCTCGAGCGTGACGGCATCGAACGCGGCGATCGCTTCGTCGACGAGCTCTTTGACGTCGACGTGATCGCGCGCGTAGACGTGCGCGCCGGATTCGAGCCGCGACAGCTCGAGCACGCGACCGACGAGTTGCTCGAGCCGCGTGGTCTCGCGCGCGAGCAGCGAGAGCACTTGCTCGCGATCGGCATCGGCGAGCCGGCCATCGCGCAGCGATTCGAGCAGCAGGCGGATCGACGTGACCGGGGTGCGCAGCTCGTGGCTGACCGCGGACACGAAGTCGTTTTGCACGCGGACAAGCGATGCGCCCTTGCCGAGAAAGATCGAGCCGAGGATGTAGCCGGTGATCCCGCTACCGCAGAACGTCAGTACGAGCACGCCCGCGACGATGCTGTGGGTCGAGCCACTGCCCGAGGCGAGGAGCACGATGCCGACGACCGACATCATGACGGTCGGCACCAGTGCCACGAGCATCAGTACGAGCTGAGCTCGACGGAGTTGCAGATTTGCGGGCGGGAACCGCACGGGCGAACTATGCCACGTCGGCGAGCGCCGGCGATTCGTCTTCGTCTGCGTCGGCGGGGGCTTTGATGTGAGCCGGCACGCCGTGGAGGTCCCAGACCAGGCCGACGGCCGCGAGCGCGCGCAGCACGTAGTAGGTGCAATCGATCTCCCACCAGTAGAAGCCTTGGCGCGCCGCGACTTGGTAGTGGTGATGATTGTTGTGCCAGCCTTCGCCCATTGTGATCACCGCGAGCACGAGGTTGTTGCGCGAGTCGTCTTCGGTCGCATAGCGGCGGCCGCCCCAGAGATGTGAGAGCGAGTTGATCGTGAACGTGCCGTGCCAGCACAGCACTTGTGGAACGGCGAACGCCCAGATGAGGCCCCAGAAGCCACCGATCAGGAATGCGATCACGCCGGCCGCGACCGCCGGCAGCATCCAGTAGCGATCGAGCCAGCGCAGCTCGGGATATTTCGAGAAGTCTTTGATGCGCGAGTAGTCGGTGCCTTCGAGATCGCGCGCGAGGATCCAACCCATGTGCGACCACCAGAAGCCCGACTGCTTGACCGAGTGCAGATCGCCGGGCATATCCGACAGCTTGTGATGGACGCGATGATGCGCGGCCCACCACAGCACGCCCTTCTGAGCGGTGAATGTCGCGCCGAGCGCCATCAGGAACTGGAACCAGCGCGACGTCTTGTAGCTGCGATGCGAGAAGTAGCGGTGATACGCGCCGGTCACGAAGAACATGCGCGGCCAGTACATGGCGGCGCACCACAGCAAGCCGAGCCACGAGAAGCCGGTGATCGCGATGCCGACGACCGCGAGCACGTGCACTCCCCAAAAAGGCAGGGAGAGCGCATTGAAGTAGACGTGGCGCCACCCTTTCGCCTGGGCTGCCTCGACGGGAGTCACACTCATCGCTTACCGCGAGGATAGAAAACGGCCGGGAACCCGACGGTCACGATTCCGTCAGGAGTAGATTGCGGGCATGCAATACCGCAACCTTGGGGCCGCCGGCGTGAAGGTGTCGAGCTTGTGTCTCGGCGCGATGACGTTCGGCGAGGCCGACGAAAAATCGTTCATGCACAAGGTCGGAATGGACGAGGCGACGTCGCACTCTGTGCTCGATCGCGCACTCGCTGCCGGCATCAACTTCATCGACACCGCCGATGTCTACGGCCAGGACGGATTGTCGGAGCGCGTGCTCGGTAATTGGATGACAGCGCGAGGCGCGCGCGACAAGGTCGTGCTCGCGACGAAGTTCCGCTTCACGATGGGCGATGGCCCGAATCGCAGCGGCGCGTCGCGGTTTCGGATCGTCAAGTGCTGCGAGGATTCGCTGCGCCGGCTCAAGACCGATCGCATCGACCTCTACCAGATCCACATGCAGGACATCACGGTGCCGGAGGAGGAGACGCTCCGCGCACTCGACGATCTGGTGAGCGCGGGCAAGGTCGTCTACACCGGCTGCTCGAACTACGCGGCGTATCGCTTGATGCACAGCTTGTGGCTGTCCAAGACCCAGCACTGGGCGAAGTTCGTCACGCTGCAGGCGCAGTACAGCCTCGTCGTGCGCGACCTCGAGCGCGAGCACATCCCGCTCTGCCGCGAGAACGGGCTCGGCATCCTGCCGTGGTCGCCGCTCGCTGGCGGATTCCTCACCGGCAAGTTCGAGCGCGGCAAGGCGCCGGCGGCCGACGCGCGCCTCGGCGCGAAGCCGGATCGGTTCGCGCGCTACGACAACGAGCGCAACTGGAAGATCATCGATGCGGTCAAGGCCGTTGCGAGCGAGGTCAGCTCGACGCCGGCAGCGGTGAGCATCGCGTGGCTCCTCGCAAAGCCGCAGGTCACGTCGGTGATCTTCGGCGCGCGATCGATCGAGCAGCTCGACGCGAACGTCGCGGGCGCGGAGCTCAAGCTGTCGGCGAACCATGTCGAGGCGCTCGACAAGGCGTCGGCGTTCGAGCTCGGCTATCCGTACGAGTTCATCAAATCGACGCAGGCGAGCTGGTAGTCACTGGTACTCGGCGATCATACGCCTACCGCTGCGCGGCGAGCCACGCTTCGACAGCCTGCCGGTCGGCGCGGGCACCAGGGAACCGCGCGAACCGGTCGCGGGCTCGCTCGGCCAGCGCGATCGCGCGGCGGTTGTCGCGTTTCACCAAAGCGCGAGCGAGCGTGAAGTCGGTGTACGCGCTCTGCAGCAGCGTTGCCGCCGGCGTGGTCAGCGTAGCTGCGCGTTCGAGCAAGGAAATCGCTTTGCGCCGGTTGCCCGCCGCGAGCGCGCAATGGCCTTCGCCGAGCAGCGTGAGCCCGACGAACGCCGTGGCTTTGCCGTGCTGCGCGATGAGCTCGTCGCGGGCCTGCGCGAACAGCGGCAGCGCCTTGTCGCATTGCCCGTTGCGCGCGTGCGTGTATGCGAGCTGGAAGCGAGCTTTACCGAGCTGCGCGTGGCCCGCCTTGCCCAGCTTTCCGAACAGCTCGACTTGGCGCTCGTAATGCGGCAACGCGCCGGCATAGTCGTGCTGGAGCACGGCGAGCTCGCCGAACCAGCCGATCGTGGTGGCGAGGTTGGGATGGGGGAACAAGATCGAGTCCCAGGTCGCGTACGAATGCTCGAAGAAGCTGCGGCCCTTGGCGAAGTCACCCCGATACGTGTGCGCGGCGCCGAGAGAATTCTGCACGGCGGCGATCTCGTACTTGTACTTCTCGGGCTCGCGTTGATACGCCGCGAGCACGACTTCGAGCTTGGGCAGCGCAGCGTCCATCTCGCCGCGCAGCAGCTGCACGCTGCCGAGTCGGTACGCGAGCTCCGTGCGGCGAGGACTGTCGTCAGACAGCCGGAGCGCCGCGACCTCGGCGGCAAAGATCTCGTCGTCGAGCTCCGCGAGCATCGTGCGGTTGGTGAACGCGAGCCCGAGGATCTCGCTCCACGCCTCGACAACCGTGGTCTCCTCGCGCGCAGCCGTTGCAGCGCGCACCGCTTCGAGCAGCGTTGCCTTCGCCTCGGCCGCGGGCGTGCCGTTGCGGGTCTGGATGCGACCGAGCAGCATCATGGCGGCCGCGATCGGTTCGACATCGTCGATTGCCTTCGCGCGCTCGACCACCTGTCGCGCGAGTCGCTCGGCTTCTTCGAGCTTGCCGGTCGCCAGTGCGGTCTGCGCTTCGACGAGCTCCTTGACGACCGGTGTCCAGCGATCGCGGATCTCGTCGGTTACGACCGGCGTGCTGTCATTACCATCACACGGTGCGAGCGGTGGCAGCTCGTCGACCACCTCGCCTGCGCGCTTTACGATCGGCTCGGTGGGCGCCTCGATCATCACGGTCACCGTCGCGTCGAGCTTGATGAGGCGGCTGCGTAGGCACTGCATGCGGCTCGACACGTGATCGTCATGGTTGCGGACGCGGTCGCCATCGACCATTTGCTTGCACACGCCGGCGCGTCGCGAGGTCCAATCCGCGGCGTAGCGATCGAAGCGATCCGTGACTTGCAGCGCAGTGTCGCGTGCGCCGAGCCGTTCGAAGCTCTTGATCAGCGCCGCGCGGCGCGCGGGATTCCAGATGCGCTCGATCTCGGATGCCGACGTCGCGCACAGCTCGTCGGTGCTCGGCGCCTCGTGTGTCGTGACCCAGGTTGCCCACCCGCCGGCACCGAGCGTGGTCAGTGCAAGTGCTGCGAGCGCGAGCTTGGTGCGCTTGCGGGGGCCGCCGAGCTCGACGAGCAACGCGTCCATCGACGCGTTGCGCTCGGCCGGATCGACTCGCAGTCCGCGCAGCAGCGCGCGCCGTATCCGCGACGACACACCGCGGACGCGCGATACCGGTTGCACCTCGCCGGCGAGTCGCCGATCCGCGATCTCGGCATACGTGTAGCCGAGGAATGGCCGCTGGCGATACAGCGCTTCGTAGAGCGAAGCACAGAAGCTGAATTGGTCACTGCGGCCGTCGACCTCGTTGCCGAGATCTTGTTCAGGCGCCATGTACGCCGGCGTGCCCATGATCGCGCCGGCACGCGTGAGGTCCGCGTCTTGCCCGGCGCTGATCGATGGCAGCGAAGGTCGCGCCACGCTGCGCTGGCCGGGGCGCGCGAGCCCGAAGTCGAGCACGCGGACGCGGCCGTCGTCGCCGACCATCACGTTCTCGGGCTTGAAGTCGCGGTGCACGATCCCGAGCCGATGTGCGGCGGCGAGGCCGGCGCCTGCAGCGCGAAACACGGCGAGGATGTCGCGCGGGGAATGGTTGTCCTGCAGCCACGCGCGCAGCGTGCGACCCGCGACGAACTCCATCGCGACGAACACGTCGCGATCGTGCGAGCCGACGTCATGCACTGCAACCACGTTCGGATGCGAGAGCTGCGCGAGTGTCTTCGCTTCGCGGACCAGGCGGGCGCGCGAGTCGTCGGCGTCGGAGCCGTTGCCGACGGCGACGAGCTTGAGCGCGATCGGCCGATCGAGATCGGGATCGAACGCCTTGTAGACGACGCCCATACCGCCGCGGCCCAGTGTCCCGAGGATCACGTAGCGATCGACGAGCGAGCCGCGCACGAGCTCGTGCGGCGCGAGCAGATCGAACCGCGCGAGCTTCGCGGGCACCGTCGGATCGGTGCCGTGCTGCGCCGGCTGCGTCGCATCTGTGCCGTCTTGCGGCTGCGTCGCATCGTTCGCCGAGCCCTTCGCGAGGTTGACGAACATGAAGCGACACGACTCGCACGTGTCGAGGTGCTGTTCGATCGCGTTGACCGATACCGGCTCGAGCGCGCCACCGACGTAGCGCATCCATGTGTTCTCGGCAGGGCAGGTCACATGCGCGTCATAACACTCGCTCGATCAGTTCCGTTCTGGCTTGCGCTGACGTTTGGCGCGCACACCAAGCGCACGTAGCGAACGTAAGCGACGTGATAGCTTCGTCGTCGGTGGCTACTGGAGTTGCCGATATCGAGAGCTGGCTCGCGCTCGCCCGCGCGCAGTTCCCCGACATCGTGCTCGAGCCCGCGAAGTTCGAGCACCACCTGCAGCGCCATGGCATCGCGCTCGCCGGTGAGCCCGAACACGCAGCCGATCTCTACCTCGCGTGTGCATGCGCCGCCGGCGACCCGCGAGCGTTCGCGGCATTCGATCGCGAGCTGATCCCGGTCGTCACCAACGCGGCGCAGAAGATCGAACGCTCGCCGCACTTCGTCGACGAGATCACGCAGCTCACGCGCGAGCGGCTGCTGATCGCAAGCGATGGTGCCGAGCCGCGGATCGCCGACTACGCGGGGCAGGGGCCGCTGCGCGCATGGGTGCGGATCGCAGCGATGCGGATCGCGATGAACCAATTGCGCGACCGCAAGAAGGACATGCTCGTCGACGACGAAGCATTCTTCGACGTCGTGGCGGACGGTAGCGACGACGAGCGTCGCGAGGCACGCGCGCGTTACGGGCAAGCATGTAGCGACGCGCTGCGCGCCGCGTTCGCGAAGCTCACGGCGCGCGAGCGCAATCTGCTGCGCATGCATCACCTGCACGGGCTCACCGTCGACGAGCTCGCACCGATGTTTCGCGTGCATCGCGCTACCATCGCGCGTTGGATCAGCAGTGCACGCGAGCACCTGCTGACCGAGACGCGCAACAATTTGCGCGATCGGCTCGCGATCGGTGAAGGCACCGTCGACAGCATCTTGCGCGAGCTCGCCGGTCAGATCGAAATCTCGGTCAGTCGATTGCTCGCTGAATGATTCGCGCGCGTTGACCTATGGCTGCTCGAGTAGCCAGCAAATAAGCGCTGTTCAGCGCGCGACGAACCTCGAGCTCCGTGTCTTAGCCGGCGAACCACCCCGGAGTGTCTGTCATGTATCGCTTCACCTCTCTGTTATCGATCACTGCCTTGTTTGCCGGCTGCGCGATCACCGAATCTGGCGACGACGTGCAATGCGAAGGCGGCAAGTGCGATGGCGGTAAAGACCGCTGCTATGCCGAGGCTCGCTACAACGACGGCACGTGCGACGCCGAGTGTCCCGAGGCCGACATCGACTGCTTCGTGATGTTCGACGATCAGGCCCAGGCAAGCTCGTGGTTCTCGCAGCTCGAGACCAGGCTCGCGACCACCGAGGTGCGCGAGCCACGCGCGCTGATTCCCACCACCGACGCGCGGTTCAAGCGCATGCGCGAGCTGCTCGATCGCGGCTGGGCGAGCTATCAGAAGCACATGCCGGTCGGCCTGATCGATCAGCCGCCCGAGCTGGTCGTGATCGACGATCCGGTCGCGAACGCGTTTGTCGCGCGCGACCACGCGAGCAACAAGGCGGCGTGGGTGGTGATGGTGCAGACCGGCGCGATGGCGAACCAGCCCGATCACGCGCTGCTCGGCGTCGTCATGCACGAGCTCACGCATGCGACGAAGCTGCACGTGTTGCCGGGCACCGGCGACCGCGTGCGCATCCACTATCAGATCGAGCCGGGCGACCCCGAGCCTCTCGGGTACAAACAGAAGGACGATCCGCGCGCGAGAGAAGCGATCACGGCATGGCGCGCGCTCGGCGAGGACGCCGGTGCGTACGCGTATGCCGAGCTCAATGGCATGCCGGCGCCCGGCTCGCTGCTGTCCTCGGTGTTGAACGCAGCGGTTGCAAAGGCTGACCTGTCCACCTGCCAGAGCACCGTCACTGCGGTCGACGCGCTGACCGCGTTTATGGCCGCTCACACGGCGCCGCTCACAAACCTGCTCGAGCTCCCGACGGCCGCCGACAAGGCGCAGTTGAGCCAGCTCACGCGCGCATTCCTTACCGACCTGCGCGACGTCTGCCTCGCCGGCTCGACACTCGACGTGTTCCAGCTGATGGCGGAGCTGTTCGGGGTGACCCCGGCACAGGTGGCCGAGCGGTTCCCGATGGCCGAGCAAGTGGCCGTCGCCGGCAAGCACGTCGTCGACCAGATCACGTACCTCGCGGGCGATCGCCACCGCCGGATGCGTGAGGTTGCGGCGCTGCTGCAGCAAGAGACCGGCCGCGACATCACGACGCTGCGCTACTTTTCTACGGAAGAAGCCGCCGACGACAGCACCGTGCCGGTGATGCGCGACATGGGATTGCCCGTCGACAGCGTCGGCCAGTTCTTTCTGCCGCTGCTCTCGGAGACCGCGCGCAATGAGTGCACGGCGTTCCTCGACGCGAACACCACGCCGCCGTACGGCGACCTCGTCGACGAGCACCACGCGACCTGCTGGCGGGTCGCCCACGTGCAGCAGCTCGGCGCGGCGACCGGGCCGCAGCAGGCCTACTCGGCGCCGCTGCCGGCGACGCCGACCTCGGGCGCCTACCGCGAGATCGCCGGCGAGCAGCTGCCGCGCTGGCGCCGCGCGAGCGACGACACCAGCAACGCACTGCATTGATCACGACTGAATCGGCAGCGAGCCAATGAAGTCTTGCTTGCCGAGCTTGACGCCCTTGTGGCGCAGGATCGCGTACGCGGTCACGACGTGGAAGTAGAAGTTCGGCAGCCCGAAGCCCACGAGATAGTCGTACGCGGAGAGGTACTGGTCGGGCTTCATCCACGGCAGCTTGACCTTGCGCGCCTCGACTTCGGCGAAGTCCTCGCGCGTGAACGTGTCGAGGTATCCGATCACCGAGGCGAGGCGGGCGCGCAGCTGCTCGAACGTCGTCTCGGTATCGGGGTGGGACGGCCATTCCTTGCCGGCGAGCCGCCCCGCGATGAATTTCGCGTTGTCGCTGGCGACCTGGACCTGGCGCACGAAGACGTACTGGTCGGGTGCGAGCCGTGCATGCATCAGCGTTTCGACGGCGATCTGCTCGGTGTGCGCGTGCGCCTCGGCAGCCGTCAGCCAGCGGTCGAGATTTCGCAGGGTGGTGACCAGCTGCGGCACCGTCAGGTCGTAGATGTGCATGCGCGCAGGCTACCGCAAATGATAGCGTTGGCCCGTGGCAGACCTCGACTCCATCGCGAGCAACACCGTCAGTCGTTCTCAGGTCACCGACGAGCAGCTGCGCCAGGAGGTGGCCGCGCTCGGCACGCGCTGGTCGATTGAAGGGGTCGACCTCAAGTGCGAGCTGCGCGGCGCGGTGATGGCGAAGTGCGGCGAGGCCGCCGCGTACGCCGCGAAGCTCGCCGACGAGATGGATCACCACCCGCGCATTCTGCTCGAGTACGCCGGCATGCTGCTGACGATCCACACGCACGACAAGAACGCGATCACCGTGATGGATCTCGTGTATGCCGCGCGGTTCGAGCGCTGGTTGCGTTCTAACGGCTGGGCGTGACGCGGCTTGTGTTGCTGACGCTCGCGCTTGCGGGTTGCGACAAGCTGTTCGATCTCGATCGGTTGCCGTCGCGCCAGGACGGCGGCGGAGGAGGAGACTCCGCCATCGGGCCCGACGACGATGCGCAGATCGACGCGATGCCCTGCGTGATGGTCGGGCACGACGAGGACACCGATGGCCGCGACGACGGGTGCGATGCATGCCCTACGATCATGAGCGCCGAGCTGGACACGGACGGCGACGGTCTGCCGAATGCGTGCGATCGCAACGATTCGCCGACAGGTCGCGACAGGATCCTCGCGTACTGGACATTTCGCACCAACGACCTCTCGGACTTCGTCGTGATCGGCGGCAACATCGCTCACTCGACCGCCGACAATGGAAAGCTGCAGATTCCTGCTAACACGGCGATGACGGCGAAGACCGTCTACCCGCACACCCGCATCGAGCTCGTCGTTCTGGGCATGACCGGCGCAGACGCCAGCGCGAAGCTGCAGATCAGGATCGACTCGACGATCGTCTGCGAGGTCTCGGGCAGGCACTGCGATGGCGTCATGCCGGGGATGTGCGTCTCCGTGGGCCCGACACAGAGTGGCAGCCTGTCGACGTTGTTACCCATGCTTCGGCGCGTCTCGCTGTTCCGCGCCGGCACCAATCTGACCCGGTGCACGATCTCGGACGGCAACGCGTCGACGAGCGCTACCAGCGCCGACGCGTTGTTGGGCGGCGCGGTCAGCATCAGCCTGACCCAGAGCTCGACAGAGCTCCAGTCGTTGACGATCTACGGGGTGGCGCCGTGAGCGAGCGCGGCGGCCGCGACGGATGCGCTACCGGCGATGAACACGGTCAGCTCGTCGAGCTGACGGCCATCGACGAGCCCCGCGGCGAGCGCTGCTAAGCCCTGCGGCTCGTCGACGACCGTCGCGAGCTTGCGCAGCTCGTCGTCGAGCTCGATCATGGCGAGCGCATTGACGTGCGTGCCGCGGCGCAGCTGTCCTGCGACGAGCGCGAGCGGCACGTGGATGCACACGATGTCGGCGGTCAGCGCCTCGGCGAGCGTGACCACGCGACCTGCGACCGCCGCAGCGAGCGACGGCGACGTGCAGCGGATGTCGGTCGGATGAAACCACGCGCCGTGCGCGACGAGCGAGTGCGCCGCGTCGTCGCCGCCGACGAGGCCGATGCTGCGCGGTGTGCCGACCGCGAGGAAGTGCGACGCGACCGCGCCTGCTGCGGCAAGTGCGCGCGCCGAGGTCGGCGCCGGTGGCAGCGCGGTGCCACCTGTGGCCGCGGCCACGTACGCGCGCTCGACCGCGTGGACCCAGTCGGTCATTAGAATTCCGCTTGGCGCGGCGCGCGCGGAAACGGAATCGTGTCGCGGATGTTCTCGATGCCGGTCGCATAGATGATCGCGCGCTCGAAGCCGAGGCCGAAGCCGGCGTGCGGCACGGTGCCGTAACGGCGCAGGTCGCGATACCACCAGTAGTCCTTCGCGTGCAGGCCCATCTCCGCGATGCGCGCGTCGAGCACCTCGAGCCGCTCCTCGCGCTGGCTGCCGCCGATGATCTCGCCGATACCGGGCGCGAGCACGTCCATCGCGGCGACCGTTTTGCCGTCGGCGTTCTGCCGCATGTAGAACGCTTTGATGTCCTTCGGGTAGTTCACGACCGCGACCGGCCCCTTGATCACGGTCTCGGTCAGGTACTTCTCGTGCTCGGTCTGCAGATCGATGCCCCACTTCACCGGGAACTCGAACTTCTGTCCAGATTTCTCGAGCTCCTTGATCGCGTCGGTGTAGTCCATGCGCGCGAACTTCGACTCGACCATCGCCGACAGCCGCACGACGGCGTCCTTGTCGACGAACTTCTCGAAGAACGCCATGTCGTCTTTGCGCTCGGTGAGCAGCGCGCGGAAGATGTATTTCAGGAACTCCTCGGCGAGCAGCGCGTCGTCGTTGAGATCGGCGAACGCGATCTCGGGCTCGATCATCCAAAACTCGGCGAGATGGCGGCGCGTGTTCGAGTTCTCGGCGCGGAACGTGGGCCCGAACGTGTACACGCGGCTCATCGCCATGCAGTACGTCTCGACGTTGAGCTGACCCGACACCGTCAGTCGCGTCTCGCGGCCGAAGAAGTCCTTGTCGAAATCGATCTTGCCGTCGGGCGTACGCGGCAGGTTCGCGAAGTCGAGCGTCGACACCTTGAACATCTGGCCCGCGCCCTCGGCATCCGACGCCGTGATGATCGGCGTGTGGATCCAGAAGAAGCCGCGCTCGTGGAAGAAGCGGTGCACGGCCTGGGCGAGCGTGTGACGCACGCGCGTGACCGCACCGATCACGTTCGTGCGCGGCCGCAGATGCGCGACCTCGCGCAAGTACTCCATCGTGTGGCGCTTCGGCTGCATCGGGTAGTGATCGGGATCGTCGACCCAGCCGATCACCTCGATGGTGTCGGCGCGCACCTCGACGGATTGTCCTTTGCCTTGCGACGCGATGAGCTCGCCGGTCGCGCGGACCGCGCAGCCGGTCGTGATGCGCAGGACGTCGCTCTGGTAGTTCGCTAGCTCCTGCGGTGCGACGATCTGCAGCGCTTCGAAGCAACTGCCGTCGTGAATCGCGAGGAACGATAGACCGGCCTTGGAGTCGCGGCGCGTGCGGATCCAGCCCTCGATCGTGACGCGGCTGCCCACCTCGACCTGTCCAGCGAGGACGAGTGCGATACGTGTGCTCGACATGACCGCTTAGCGTTCGGCGTCTTTGCTGCCGACGACCGTGAGGTTCATGCCGATCTGTACCGAGACTGCCTTGCCGTCGATGCTGACGACCGTCTTGCCGTTCATGTACCAGCCGAAGCTGCCCGTCGAGAACTGCTTCACCTCGGCGAGCATCTCTTGGCCGTTGATCGAGACCTTGAGGGGCTCGGCTTTCTCCAGGAACTGCGTCAGCGAAACGGGGCAGGCTGTCTTGGGGGGCATAACCGGCGCATCACACCAGAAACCGCCTCTTTGCGCCACTCACGCGGCCTGTCTACGCACTTTCGGGCCTGCGCAGCTCGCCGAGCCGGAATGCGAGGTGCCCGAACGCGGCGACCACGAGCGCGTGCTCGATCGCGCCACGCTTGAGCAGCTCGGTGACATCGCGCAGCGGCACGGTCTCGACGGTGACGACCTCGCTGCCCTCGAGCTTCTGCCCATGCGTGAGCTCGGCGTCGAACGCGAGGTAGCTGTGCAGCGTGTTGTTCTGGAGCGCCGGGTTCGGCGCGACGCTACCGAGGTGCTCCCAGCGCTGCGCCGTATAGCCGGTCTCTTCGACGAGCTCGCGCGCGGCGGCGGTCTGCGCGTCTTCGCCGGGGTCGACCATGCCGCCTGGAATCTCGAGGCACACCCTGCCGACGCCGACTCGGTACTGGCGGATCAACACGACCTGCTCGTCACGCGTCAACGCGATCACGTTGACCCAGTCGACCGCTTCGATCAGCGAGAACCGTTTCTTGCCGGCGCGCGGATGCTCGCCATCGACGAACGCGGTGGTGAACACCTTGTAGTCGTGACCAGGCAGGCGGATGCCGAGGCGCCACTCGAGCTCGTCGTCGCTCATATCTCGCACCCCGCGCCGGCTGCGTGCGGACCGATCGTTGGCGGGTAGCCGGCCCGGCAGTTGCCTTCGATCGTGCCGTCCACCACGGAGAGAAATTGCGTCGCCGCACCCGCCTCCGGTCCTACGCAGTACACGCTGCCGAGCGCCGTCGTATAGCCGGTCCCCGTGCCGATGACCGAGCCGAGCTCGCCGACCGGTAGCTGCGGCATCGAGGAGCTCGGCACATCGTTGCAGTGCCACAGGTTGTGCGAGAACGTGAACGTCGACGCGCTCGCGCCGACGCCAACTTCGACATGATTGACCAGGGTGATGAGCGACCACGTGAACGAGTTGTTGACGACGAGGCCATTCTTCGTCGGCTCGAACGCGTAACTGCCCTGCGACGTCGTGTTGTGCAAGATGCGAAGCAACAGGTTCGGACTTCCGGTCACGAAGTTATGCGCGACGATGCAGTCGACGCAGCCGTCGAACGCGAACGGCGCGGCCATTTCTCCGTAGACCATGTTGTTGAACGCGCGGATGCGGCGCGCTTCTGCATTTGGTGATGTGGTCGACAGTGCAGGCCGGAACTGCCACAGCGGTGTAAAGCCGCCGAGGCTGACGGCGTGGACGCCGCCATCGAGGATGCGATTCTGTCGAAAATCGATGTCGGTCGAGCCGCCGCGCATGCGAGCAGCGCTGATCCCGGTCGTATCGAAGACGTTGCGCGCAACCACGGCGCCGTGGACGCCGATCGCTTCGAGGCCGACGCCACAGCGCCGAATTCGCGAGTCGTAGATGTGGAGGTTGTCGACGCCGATGGCCTTGATGCACGTGGTCTCGCTCGTCGACGGCACGTCGTGCACGTAGACGTTGACGAGCGCGACGTGGTGCGCGCCGTTGTGCGAGACGCCGTCCTCGATGTTGATCGCGTTCGCGCCCTGAAACCCGATCTCGAGGTTCTGGATCACGACGTACTTCGGTCGCGTCAGGTGAAGACCCTCGGCCCCGCCTGCGATCTTCGCGGTCGGGGTCGCGCTGTAGTCGCCGCCGATCCAGATCGGCGCGCTAGCCGTGCCCGTGAGGTCGGCGATGAATTGATTCGGGGCGTGCGTGCCGGGCGCGAGCTTGATGAACGTGCCGGGCGTGGCGTCGGCGGCCGCGGCGGCGACCGAGCCGAACGGCCGTTCCGCGCTGCCGTCGCCGTTGATCGCGCCGGGGTAGACATGGATCACGCGCGTCGGTGTGAGCCCCTCGGCGAACATCGCCGGTGCGTCGCACGCGCGCGGCACATACGCATCGAGTGGCAGCCGTGCATCGATCCGCGCATCGAAGAACGGTTTCGCGTCGATGCTCGCGTCGCTGACCGCATTGGTGCTCGTCTTGCTGCACGCGACCAGCGCGACGAGCGGGAGCCAACGCATGGGTATGTTTATCACCGCGGGATGAATTCGACGCCGATGAAAGGCAGGATCGGTAATCCCGGGACATCGGTCTCCACGTCAAAATCGTCGAGGTCGCGCCCTTCGACGTTGCGCCGGTTCGTCACGTTTTGGATGTCGAAGTAGAGGTCGATCGTGCCCCAGCAGCGCTGCCAGATCCGGTCGAACCGCACGTCGAGCTGAAAGAAGTCCGGCAGTCTGCCGGCATACGGGTCGACAAAGACCTCGTCGTCGGTGCGCCCCAGGAACGGCGAGTACGGCGCGCCGGTGCCGTACTGGATGCGGCCGCCGAGCCGCCACTTGCCGACCACCATCGAGCCCGCGATGTTGAGGTTGTGGCGCTGATCGAGGTCGAACGGCCGCCAGCCACGACCGAGCTTCGGGTCGTCGACGCGTTGCGCTCTCGAGAGTGTGTACGAGACCAGCCCGAACCAGTGCTTCGTATAGCGTTTGAGGAGAAGCTCGATGCCGTAGTTGCGGGCGCGCCCGATGTTCTCGCGATAGAACGTCAGGCCGAGCTGCTTCTCGAGTAGCTGCGCGAACGTAGGACCGAGCGAGCCGAGGTTCGAGAAGTCGAACGTCTCGATCGTGCGCACGCCTTGATCGAACCCTTGGCTGTAGAAGCCAGTCACCGAGCCCGACAGCACGCCGTCGCTGAATTCGGCACCGAGCGATGCGCTGTCGTAGTACGAGCTCTTCAAGTTGCGATTGCCGCCGTTCGGATCGACGTCGCCTGGCGTCGGCGGCTGATGGTAGCGGCCGACCGATTCCTTGAGCGTGAGCCAGCTCGCGAGAGGCAGGCTGAGCGAGAGGCGCGGATCGATCACGCTCTCGTTCGATAGGCCGTAGTGCTCGAGGCGCAGGCCAGGCGCGAGATCGAGGCGGCCGAGCTGGAACCGCGTTGCGCCATACATCGCGCCATCGATCCAATCGATCGTCGTGTCGCCGTTGAGCTGTTCGAGGATGTCGCCCTTGTGGCCGAGGCCGGCCTGGAAGTGCGTCAGCCGGCCGCCTTGCAGATCGATGCCCCAGCGAACGTCGCCCCAGTCGTAGTCGCGCTGCATGTCGAGCCGCGCACCGCCGGGATACATCGGGCGTTTGAACCGTTCGATCACGTTGTTGACGCGACTCGTGAAGTGCAGCTGGTTCGTACCGATCCACGGTGTCAACTTCAGCCCGAGCCGGCCCCAGCGGCGCTCGTAGGGCATCGCGAAGCGCATGAAGAACGCGGTGACCGTGCTCTCGTCCTCGCGATCTTCCTTCGGCGTCGTGGCCTGGAGATGATCGAACGCGAGGAACAACATCGGCGTGACCCGCCCGGTGAGCGACGGTTTGCCGAACGACATCTTGACCTGCGCGTCGAGGTAGCTCGGTAGCGGGATATCCTCGTCGACAAACGGCGCCATCACGACATCGAGGTACGAGCGGCGCACGCCCATGAGCACGGCGCCGCCGCGATACGGACCTTCGGCGACGACCGCCGTATCGAGCAAGCCGACCGAGCCGCCGGTGCGCCAGTGACCGCCGCGCGGCTCGCGGCTCGTCATCGTGACCATGCCGCCCTGCGCGCGACCGTACGCAGGGTCGATGCCGCCGTTACTGACCTCGATGCCCTCGAGCATGCTGCTCGGGTAGAACGACGAGATGCCGCCGAAATGGAACGCGAGCGGGACCTCGATGCCGTCGAGGTAGACCACGTTGTCGCGCGGCGAGCTGCCGCGCATCACGATGCCGCCGAATGAATAGGGGAGGCGGGCGACGCCGGGCAGCACCTGCGCGGCGCGCAACGCGTCGTTCGCGGTGCCCGGCAGCATCCTCAGATCCGCGGCCGATAGCTCGTAGCTCTGCGCGGCGGGGCGCGGCGGCAACGGCGGTGGTGGTGGCGGCGGTGGCCTGCGCCCGCGAGGTGCCGTGCCTTCGACCTCGATCACCTCGTGCGAGACCACGAGCTCGACGCGATACGCGCTCTCGACGGTTACGCTGCGCATCGCGTAGCCGGGCGCGCTGACGATCAGGTGGCGCTCGTCGGCGCTGACCACGATCGCGAAGCCGCCGTCTTGGTCGGTGGTCACCGTGTCGTACTGGCCGATCACGAGCGCGCCTTCGATCGCGACGTTCGTCGCCTCGTTGACGACGACGCCGCGCAATACGCGATCCGGATCCGCCTCGGCGGCCTGGGCTGAAACAGCCAGCACAACGGCCACCACCAGCAGTCGCATTCGACTGCGAATCTATTACGATCTGCGTGTGCTCGTCGCGACTAGCGAGGTCAGGATCGGCGGCGCTAGCGTGCGGTCGACCCTGCTGTTCGAAAGAGCAGTGCGCGGCACCGTAGTGAGACGGAAGTCACTCGTGTTCGACACTAAATATGCGGCGGCAGCCTCCGGCAAGCCGGAGCCGGTCGGTCACCTGTTCTTGATGCTCACCGGGCGCTGGGTCCATGACACCGGCGAAGCGCTGCAGGGCCCGGTCGGGTTTCTGCTCGCCGATGACGAGATGGAGCGGCCTCACAAGGGCGCGCGTACGTTCCGCACCGATGGCGAGCACGTCGACGTCGTGCAGCTGCGGATCGCGAAATCGAGCCTGCGTGCGCCGATCGGCATCAGCCATGGACCGCTCGCGCTCGCGCCCGAGTGCTGGGACGCGATCGCTGCGCTCGTCGCAGACGCCCCGCGCGGTGATGCCGCACAGCTCGCGCGCGTGATGGAAGGCCTCGCGAGCGCCGGCGTGGTCGAGACCGCGATCACCGAGACAGTGATCAGTGAAGAGCCCGAGCGGTTTCGCCGGATCTGGGCCGCGCTCGAACCGCTCTACTCGACCTACGGCGCGACCACATCGCTCAAGCAGCTCGCGTCCAGCCTCGGCATGTCGAAGCGGCAGGTCGGTCGCGATGCGAAGGAGATTTCCGCGGCATTCGGGATCGGCGGCGGCTACCGCGATGCATTGTTGATGCTGCGGCTGCGGGTCGCGGTGTTGCTGCTGTCAGCGCCCGAAGCGACCGTCGCGGAAGTCGCAAAGCTCGCTGGCTACGGCAGCCCCATCGCGCTCGCACGTGCGTTCCGTGACGCAGAGCTCCCTTCGCCGAGCGTGATCCAGGCAGCGCTGCAAGCAGGCTGACGCCAGGCGTTTGCAGTCCTCACCCACCGGCCTCGGACATGCGCTAACGCAAGCGGGCCAAACCAGACCGCTTCGCGCCGGCACGTCGCGTGCTTTATCGGACTGCGCATGAAGCATGACATCGTGCTCGCGTCTGTCGTCGCGGTTCTGACCGCATGTGACATCGGCGAGGTCGGGTTCGACGACGATGACGGCGTCGAGACGCTCGGCTACGTCAACAACGACTTGCTCAAGCGCGTCGTGCTCGGGCGCGGCTACCAAAAGAACGACTGGACGCTGCCGCAGGCAGGCACCACGCCGGGAGAGCGCGTCGCGTACATCTGCGCCGCGTACACGCAGCTGAACCCGACGTACGTCAGCGGTCTGTTGCGGCTCGACGACGATGCGCCGCTCACGGCGGATCAGATCGCGGTGTTCAAGGGCGTGCGCGCGTGCGTACCGAACGCGAAGTTCGACGTCGTTCTCAACGCGGAGCACTACGCCGACAACAAGCGGCACGCGACCGGCGCGCAGGCACTCGCGGCGCTCAAGACGCGCGCGATGGAGATCAAGGCGCTACTCGGCGCCGAGATCATCTTCTTCGACTTCTTCAACTCGCCCTACAACGGCAGCGACGCGCACAAGGACTGGTACAAGGATCGACTCACCGAGGGCGTGCGCTACATCCGCAAGACGCTCAACATGCGTGTCGGCGGCAACGTGTGGGGCCTCGAAGTGCCGCCGGGCTCGGACTTCGTCGCGCTCGACAACTTCGATCGCGAGAACGTCGATGGCTTCGAGTACATCAAGAAACAGATCGCCACGTTTCCGGCCGCGCTGCCCGTGCTCGTGCACATCGAGAACAACCCGCAGAAGGCCGGCAGCAAGGGCCTCATGTGGATCAACGGCGACGCCGACTATCGGCGCAGCGTGATCGCGAAGTACGCCGGCGAGCAGCAGCGCCTCGGTTACTCGTACATGATGCCGGTGTTCTTTCCGCTGCAGTGCTGCGCGGGCGGACGCTGCGGCCCGGATACGTGCCAGACGTCGCCGAGCGATCGCATCGCGTACGACGCCGCGCGCGACGGCAATTTGCTGCAGAAGATGAACGAGGGCCTCGCCGAATAGAATCTGACAAGCCGTTGATATTCGTAGACGGCTCGCACTCCGCGGGGTACTTGCGAATCGTGCCCCGGTTCTGCAGTTTGCTGTTCGCACTATGCGCGCTCGCAGGAGCCGCGCACGCCGGTGGCTTTGGCATCCCCGAAATCGGCGTGCGGCGCACCGCGATGAGCACGGTGGTCGGTCGCCCCGACGAGCTGTCGGCGCTCTATCACAACCCCGCCGGGCTCGTGCTCGCCGACGAATGGCGGCTCTATATGTCGGCCGGCGTCTCGATGCTGTCGACCGAGTTCGAGCTCGCGCCATGGGAGCGAAGCGACGAGTTCCTCGGCACGATGCCGGAATCGAATGGCTACTACTCGGCGGTCAAGCCGAGCCGCGCGATGGGCGTGGTGCCGATGCTCGCCGCCGGCGGCCACGTGTGGAACAAGCTGTACGCGGGCGCGGCGATCTATGTCGGCAACGCGACCGGCGCCGCGTTCGAAGAAGACGCGGTCACGCACTATCACTTGATCGACGGCTACATCGTCGCGCCGCAGCTCGTGGTCGCGGCCGCGTACAAGTTGCGCGACGACCTCGCGCTCGCCGTCACCGCCGGCGTGATCCACATGCGCGTGCACGGCCGGCGCTACGTGTTCCCGATCGTCGAGGGTAACGACATCAGCGGCCTCGCTGGGACGAAGCCGGAGCTCGTGCTCGACGGCCAAGCGTGGGCGCCGACCTGGAGCGTGTCGGCGTATGGCCAGCCGCACCCGCGCGTGACGTGGGGCGCGTCGCTGATCAGCCGCGTCGATGCCACGCTGAAGGGGCCGATCGAGATCACCTACAGCGACGACGCGTCGTCGCCGGGCGACATGCTCGTCGGCCAGCAGACCACCGAGCAGCTGTTGCCGTGGACGCTGCAGGCGGGCGTGCACGTCGACGTCCATCCGAACGTCGAGCTCGGCGGCGAATTTCGCTACTGGCTGTATCGCCAGTACGAGCGCCAGCATACCGACGTCGTCGGCATCTTCCTCGTGCGCGAGCTGAACACGGAGAAGAACTACAGCGACTCGTGGGAGGCGTCGACCGGCGTGCGCGTGCACGATCTCGCTGCTGCGCCGAAGCTCGATCTGATGGCCGGCTTCAACTACGACAAGTCACCGGCGCCGCCGAAGACGGTGACGCTCGACCAGCCGTCGTTCACGCACTGGGGCTTGCACACCGGCGCGCGCTACTCGGTCGGCCGCTATCGGTTCGGCGCGAGCTACATCTATTACCGCTACCAGATTCCGACGATCACCGATTCGGTCACGCTGCCGCCGTCGAATGTGCGCGGCCGCGGAATGAACAACATCATGACGCTGTCTGTGGAGGCGAGCTTATGAAGTCGATCCCGACGAATGGTCGCGAGTCCGGCGCGATCCTCGACGATCTGCGCGCGAAGAGCGCGGGCGATACGAAGTGGCGTGAGGGCAAAGTGTTCTCGCTCGTCTATCACGCGGGTGAGAAGCACCAGCGGCTGCTCGAGCAAGCGCACGCGCTCTATGCGTCGACGAATCTGCTAAATCCGATGGCGTTCGGCAGCCTCAAGCAGATGGAGCGCGAGATCATCGAGATGACGGCCGGGCTGTTCCACGGGGCGGCGAGCTGCGTCGGTACCGTGACCTCGGGCGGCACCGAGTCGATCCTGTGCGCGGTCGCGGCGTATCGCGATCGCGCGCGGCGCAAGCGGCCGTGGATCGTGTGGCCCGAGCTCGTCGTGCCGACGACGATCCATCCGGCGTTCGACAAGGCCTCGCACTATTTCGGCGTCAAGCTCGTCAAGGTGCCGGTCGGTCCGGACTTCCGCGCCGACGTGCACGCGATGGCCAAAGCGATCACGTGGAAGACGATCGGTCTGTGCGCGTCGGCGCCGCAGTACGCGCACGGCGTCGTCGATCCGATCGCGGAGCTCGGCGCGCTCGCGCAGAAGAAGCGGCTGCCGCTCCACGTCGATGCGTGCGTTGGCGGCTTCATCCTGCCGTGGCTCGAGCAGCTCGGCCGGCCGATCCCGCGGTGGGACTTCCGCGTGCCCGGCGTGACCTCGATCAGCGCCGACCTGCACAAGTTCGCCTACGCCGGCAAGGGCGCGTCGACGCTGGTGTGGCGATCGATCGACGACATGCGCCACCAGATCTTCGTCGCGACCGATTTTCCCGGCGGCATCTACGCGTCGCCGACGATGATCGGCACGCGGCCGGGCGGTCCGATCTCTGCGGCGTGGGCGACGCTGCAATCGTTCGGCGTCGACGGTTACCGCGCGCTCGCGCTGCAAGCGGCCGATGCGGCGGATCGGCTGCGCGCCGGCATCGCGGCGATTCCCGGGCTCGCGGTGCTCGGCAAGAGCGACTCGACGATCGTCAGCTACGCGGCCCTCGGTGCCGACGTCTATGCGCTCGCCGATCGGATGGAGGCGCGCGGCTGGACGATCGATCGCCAGCAACGACCGGCGTCGATTCATCTCACGGTGATGGCAAGCCATGCCGCGATCGTCGACGACTACCTCGCCGATCTGCGCGCGGCGCTCGCCGAGGTGCGCGCGAATCCGAACCTCGCGAAGAGCGGCACCGCGCCGATGTACGGGATGGCCGCGAAAATGCCGGTGCGCCGGCTCGTCGCGGCGAACGTGCGCAAGGTGATCGCGGATCTCTATGCAGGGGAAACGTCGTGAAGCGGATCGCATACGCGCGGATCGCGCAAGAGACGAACGCGCTGTCTCCCGTCGAGACCACGCTGCACGACTTCGAAGGCAGCCACTACCTCGAAGGCGACGCGCTGCTGCGCGCAACGACTGACGGTCCCGAAGTGCCGGGCTTCTTCAAGCGCGCCGAGCTCGCCGGCTTCATCGCCGCCGCACGCGCGCGCAAGGCCGACATCGAGCCGGTGCCGATCTTGTCGGCGTGGGCGTCGTCGGGAGGTCCGCTCGCGAAGGATTGCTTCGAGGCGCTCGAGGAACGGTTGCTCGACGGGCTGCGCCGCGCCGGTCGCGTCGACGGCATGTACCTGTGCCTGCACGGTGCGATGGGCGCGCGGGGTATCACCGATCCCGAAACGCGGCTCGTGCGCTCGGTGCGCTCGGTGATCGGCAACGTGCCACTCGTCGTGTCGCACGACCTGCACGGCAACGTCACGCAGGCGCGCGTCGACGCGGTCGATGCACTCGTCGCGTACCAAACGAACCCGCACCGCGATCACGCGCGGATCGGCAAGAAGGCCGGCGCGATCGCGATCGGTACCGTGCTCGGCGAGCTATCGCCGCGCGTCGCGTGGCGCTCGCTCCCGATGATCCTCGGCGGTGGCAAGACGATCGACTTCCTGCAACCGATGCGCGCGGTGTTTCGCCGCATGCGCCAAGCGGAGCGCGGTAGCGAAGCGCTCGCGGCGTCGACGTTCATGGTGCATCCGTGGAACGACAGCCCGTCGCTCGGCTGGTCGACGCTCGTCGTCACCGATCGCGACGAGGCCGCGGCGGACCGGCTCGCCGACGAGCTCGCCGAGATGTGCTGGCAGCGCCGCCACGAGCAGCCGCCGCAG
>DATDCH010000536.1:0-2587 GCA_036524455.1 Kofleriaceae bacterium
GCGGCGAAATGCCTGCGCAATGCTCTGCAGGGGCTCCAGATGGCGTGCCCGCGTGATGGCAAGGTGGCGACCGTGCACACCGCGATCTGCCTGTAACTCGGATATGTTCCGGACATGGTCCGGCTGGCTGTTGTCGTACTGGTGCCGCTGGTATTCGGCACCGGTGTCGCCGCAGCTGACGATCCTCCGGCGATTCGCTACGCCGCGCTGTCGCGTGACGACTGCGAAGCCGAGCTCACCGCGCGCGAGATCCCATTCGAGCGCGAGACCGCACGCGGCGTGCTCGCACCCGTGCGCCTCAAAGGCGCGCTGCGCGGCGTCGAGTTCCGCACGAACCTCAAGAGCGAGCAACGCGAAACCACGCCATGGGAGATCGCGGACTGCCGGCTCGTGCTCGCACTCGACGACTTCGCGGCGATTCTCGCCGAGCACGACATCGTCGAGGTCCGCCATTACTCGATGTATCGCGTGCCGCCGAAGCGCTGGGCCGACGACAAGCTCGGCTCGCGTCACAACGGCGCACTCGCGCTCGACGCCGCGTTATTCATCCGCGCCGATGGCAGCAAGCTCGACGTACTCGACGACTTCAAGGGCCGGCGCGGCAGCAAGACGTGCGGCGACAAGGCGCGCAAAGTGAAAGACGCCGCGGCGATCGAGCTACGCGAGATCGTGTGCGCCGCGGTCGATCAGCAGCTGTTCAACGTGGTGCTGACGCCGAACTTCAACCGCGCGCATCGCAATCACCTCCACCTCGAAGTCACGGCCGGCGTGAAGTGGTTCATGGTGCGATGATGGTGCGCTACGTCGCGATCGTCGGCGTGCTCGCCGCGTGCAGCCGAGCTCCGGCGCCGAGGGATCCGACCGAGCGCGCGCTGTATCGTGACCTCGAGCGCCAGGTCACGGTCGCCGCCGCCACCGGCTGGGGCGTCGACAAGCTCGAGGTCGAAGGCATGCTCGACACCGCGCTCGATTCGGTGTGCCGCGTCGATGTGCTCGGCCGCCGCGCGCTGCGCGAGTGGCTCGATGCCGAGCTGTCGCGACTCGGCGGACCGGTCGATGTCGCGTGGCGCAAGCGCGGCAAGAAGCTGTCGAAGGTCGACGAGCTGCTCGTGCGCCACCGCGTACGCCTGTTGCTCGCGCGCGCCGACGAGCTGTCGCTCGAGTGTCCGTTCTGGATCGAGCCGGAGAATCCGTTCGGCGGCCGCCAGATCTCGGAGCATCGCTGGCAGCTCTCGTTCGGCGGCGGCGGAACGGCGAGCGCGATCCAACAAGGCGATCGACGAGACATCAGCGCGGGTGGTGCAGGCCGCCTGCTGATCGGCCGCATGTTCGGCCAGGGCGACGGCATCAAGATCGGGCTCGAGCTCGGTGGCAGCGCACAGTTTCCCAAGGACGAGATGGGCGAGCGCACGTCGCTCGAGCTCGGCATCGACGTCATCGCGCCGATCGTCTATCGCCGCACGCTACTCAACACGTACTGGGAAGCCGAGCTCGGCTGGGTCGGCCACGCGACCGAGCAGAACTGGCGCGACCTCGATCACGGGGTGCACATGGGGTTCGCGTTCGGCGGCCGCGCGCTGCGCCAGCGGTTCCTGTTCCCGGGCGCCGTGCTCGCGATCGCCTACGAGCGGCTGATCGTCGACGGTGCTGACCAAACCACGATCAAGCTCGGCGCGCGCGTCCAGTTCGATTGGGACCTATGACGAAGCAACGAGAACGCTGCGCGTGGGCCGCGAAGGAAGAGATGTGGAGCTACCACGACAAGGAGTGGGGGGTGCCGGTGCACGACGATCAGCGCCACTTCGAGTTCCTGATCCTCGAAGGCGCGCAAGCCGGACTGTCGTGGTCGACGATCTTGAACAAGCGTGCTGGCTATCGCCGCGCGTTCGCCGACTTCGATCCCGCGAAGGTCGCGCGGTTCACGCCGGCGCGCATCGAGAAGATCCTGCTCGACCCCGGCATCGTGCGTAATCGCCAGAAGGTCGAGTGCACTGTGTCGAACGCGCGCCACTTCCTCGAGCTCGTCGCCAAGGAAGGCAGCTTTGACAAGTTCATCTGGAGCTTCGTCGGCGGCAAGCCGATCGTGAATCGCTGGAAAGAGTCCAAGCAGATTCCCGCGACGTCGAAGCAATCCGACGCGCTCGCCAAAGAGCTCAAGCACCGCGGATTTAAGTTCGTCGGCTCGACCGTGATGTACGCGCACCTGCAAGCGGCAGGGCTGATCAACGACCACCTCGTCAGCTGCTGGCGCTGGACAGAAGTCGCGCGCTAGGGCTTCTTTGCGGCGGGCGCGGCCGAACCAGCGGCTGCGGGCGCTGCAGATCCGGCTGGCGCCGCCGAGCCTGCACCCGGAGGCGGCATGCGCAGCGCCTCGTTGACCTTCGCCTGCGCGGTGTCGAGCGCGGCCTTGGTCTGCGCATCGATCAGCTGATCGAGCTGCGTGACGAGCGTCGACGACAGCTCGGTGTATAGCTTCGCGGGCTGATCCTTGAAGTCGGTGACGAACGTCGTCGCCTTGCCCATCACGTCCTTCGCGTCCTTGCACAGCGCCTTCGCCTTGTCGCCGCCCTTGAGCCTCACCGTACCG
>DATDCH010000537.1:0-5640 GCA_036524455.1 Kofleriaceae bacterium
AAGTAGGCGCGACCCTGCGCGGTAGTGCCGACGTCGAAGATCTGCACGACGCCCGGGTGGCGAATCCGGCTGACTGCGCGCGCTTCGTTGAACAGGCGCTGCACGTACTCGCCATCGGCCGACATCTCGGCGGATAGGATCTTGATCGCAACGCGCGTGCCGACCGTCGTGTGCTCGGCGCGATAGACCTCGCCCATGCCGCCGCGCCCGAGCTGCGCGACCAGCCGGAAATTGCCGATGACCTCGCCGACCAAGGAGCCCAGCATATAGCCGCGCGACCGGCGACAAAGGCAATGGTTGGGGCATGATCGCCTGGCCAGGCTAGTCGCCAGGCAAGTGATCGAGCCCTAATCGGGCCTTACCAATCGGGGGGTTGCGCGGGCGCGGCGGTTGCTTGATAGGCGGCCATGCGCACTCTCGGGACGATTGCCCTCTCCTTGGTTACCGCGGCTGGCTGTGCGTCGGAGGCCGTTGAAGAAGACCTGATCGAGGTCGACGACACGAAGGCCGACGACTACTACTCCAACGTCTCCGCGGAATGGGAAGTGCGCGGCGCGGTCAAGATCAAGATGACCGACGCCGAATACAACGATCAGGCGAAGCGCAAAGACCTGGTGTCGCGCCGCCTCACCGCGGTCGGCCTGTACCTGACCGCGTACGTCACCGACAAGTTCCACGGCATCGACATCAACAACAACGGCACGATCGAAGACTCGGAAGTGTTCTTCCGCAACGAGGGCTACGGCGGGTTCCACGCGATGGTCCGCACGCAGAGCGGCGAAGCCGGCACGCTGAAGAAGCTGTCGGATGGTCTCTACGAGATCGCGTTCGAGCTCGACCTCGCGGGTCCGAAGAACCTGACCCAGCTGCTGCCGCGCTCCGGCACCACGACGCCGTTCAAGTTCGAGCTCAAGATGCCCGAGTTTGCGACGGTCGATCCCAACAGTGTGCCGCGCGGTGAGATTCGCGCGTGGAAACCGGAGACCGCGACCGGACCGGTCGAGAGCAACGTGCTCGGCCTCGTTCGCCTGCCGACGCCGAAGAACGCGTATCCGCAGTACGCCGAGTTCGTGAAGGACGGCGTCTACGACATCACGATGGTGTTCGGTCACGACTACAACACGCCGCGCTCCGACGTGCAGGAGATCAAAGAGGCCTACTCGCACCTCGTCGCGCGTGGCTTCAAGTCGCCGGTCGCAAACTTCGACGCGCTCAAGGCGAACAGCGGCCCGTTCACGATCGACGTCAAGGCCGGTGGCAAGGACGTCAAGATCGAAGTCCGCCTGTTCTACGCCGACATGTTCGAGGGCCAGCGCCCCGCGCAGAAGCAGCTGGTCATCGACGAGCTCGTCAAGCGCGACGTGTTCTTCTACAACGGCCACGCCGGCCCGTACTACGGCTTCTACGTCGACGCGAACAAAGAAGCGAGCGTCGGCTACCTCGAGCTCGCGATGGCGCCGTTCACGGCGAAGCAACAGCTCGTGATCGCGCAGGGCTGCCAGACCTATTCGCAGTACGCCGACATGGTGTACGCGAGCCCGGTCAAGGACGAGACCAACCTCGACGTCATCACGACGGTCAACTACTCCTACGGAGTCGGCACGCTCGACCTGTTCGACAGCCTCACTACGCTGCAGGACAAGCGCCACACGCCGGTCGATGCCTACGCGATCGTCGAGCAGCTCAACGGCCAGTGGATCAACAACTCGTATGAAGTGTTCTACGGCATCATGGGCATCACCGCGAACCCGGCGGTGCACCCGTACGCGGCACTCGACAAGATCGGCGTGACCTGCACGCAGGCGAGCGACTGCGGCGATCCCGACGCGAACCTCTGCATCAAGAAGCGCGTCGACGCGACGAAGAAGGTGTGCGCAGCGAAGGCCGTGGCGAGCAAGTGCCCGACCGGCACGTACTTCAAGCAGCTTCGCCAGGGCGAGACGATCGTTGCGGCCGGCTGCGTGAAGTAGCCATCCCAGGTGTACGAGGCCCCCGCTCATGCGGGCACCTCGGTCGAGCGGCGGCTTCCTCCTGAGCCGCCGCTCATTTTTTTCGGCGCGCCTACGAGGTGCTCGGCGCCGCGGAGCGAGCTGCTCGGTCCGCCGTCGCTCAGCGCGGGAACGCTGCGTCGATCCCCGCTTGGATCTTGCTGCGGCCGCCGCCGAAGCCAGCCTTGAACGAGCCCATCTCCGCGACGCACGCGTTGCCGATCCGCTGCGCCTGTGCGCGCGTGCTCGGCATGCTCGTGTAGCGCGCGACCGTATTCGGGCAGTGCGGAGCCGCCTGTCTGCGGATGTCGGCCCACGTTGCCGATGCGTTTGCTCCACCGACGACGTTCGTGAGTGCTTCGAGGTCGATCGATTCCATCGCTGACTTCCTTGTTGGAGTTATCGGGTGAGTGGCGATTTGTGCAGTCGTGATGCCATTGGGGCGACGCAACCCGCGGTCGACGTTTCGTCTCGCAAGCTTTTGCATTGTCGTTGCCGGTGCATCCGCTCCCAGGCCACGCCCACCGCCACTGGCTGGTGTGCTTGCCGGTGCGACGCAACTGATCGATGCGGCTCGTGTCATGAGCGCATGCGCCTGCTCGTGCTGGTGTCGTTGCTCGGTTGTTTCGGCGGGGCGAAGAAGTCGGCGTCCGTGCCGGCGAGCCCAGAGCCGGTATCAGAGCTCGTGCAACACGAGCGGCTCGACGAGCCGATGACGAACGCGCAGGTATCGGCCGACGCCGAGACTGCGTCGGGGCGCCGGTACAACACGCTGCGGACCGACAAAGCCGCGCGACACCGCCGTCTGCTCGTGAGCTGGAAGGACATCGTGGTGTCGCCTTTCAGCGGCTCGCCCACGCCGCCGGCTGCGCCGCCTGCACAACCGCTTGCTTCGCCCGAGCAGAAGCCCGAGAAGCTCGTGATCGAAGCATGGCTCGATCTGCAAACCGACGACGTCGGCAAGGTCGTCGATTCGATCCGCGCGCGCATCGTCTCGAGCGGCGGCCGCATGGTGTCCGAGAACGTGCACGGCTCGGGCAAGTCGGCGACCAGCGCGGCGATGGTGTTTCGCGTGCCGCCGGCGCAGTCGCTCGTCGTTACCGACTGGCTCGGCACCATCGCGGACGTCAGGTCCAAGCGGCTGCTCGCGAGTGACGTCGGCAAGAAGCTGTTCGATCTGGCGCTCGCACTCGAGAACTTGCAGCTCACGATGGAGCGGTTGCAGAAGCTCGCCGCGCAGAGCGGGCCCGTCGCCGATCTGCTCACGATCGAGAAAGAGATGACGCGCGTGCGCGGCGAGATCGAGCAACTCAAAGGCGAGCAGCGCTGGCTGCTCGATCGCGTCGAGCTCGCAACGATCACGGTCGAGATCACGCGCAGCGGTGACGGCGACTTCGACTACGAGGACATTCCCGAGGCGCGCGTGTATCCGGGGCCGCAGCTCGCGATGCTGACGCTGTTCGATCCGGGGATGCGGCAGCGCACGCGCGTCGGCGGCGGCGTCAACGTGCGCGTGCATCGCTACGCGACGTTCGAGCTCGACGTGTTTCCACGCGGCGACGATCCGATGGATTCGCGCGCGGTGCTCGCGACGTTCGGCAGCGCGCTGTACTCGAGCTACTTGCGCAACGGGCGCCGGCGCTACTTCAACCCATACATCGGCGGCCGCATCGGCTACGGCTATCTCGGCGGTAACGGTTCACCCGTGATCGCGGGCGAGCTCGGTATCGAGTGGTTCAAGCACAAGTACTTCGTCGTGGACAGCTCGCTGCGCGTGCTCGCATACATGACGAGCACCACCGACGGCGCGCTGCACGGCACGATGGGGGTCTCGGTGCCGTTTTAGGGCCGTGGAACGATGGTAACGTCGCCCCATGCGGGGTCATCCCATGGGTGTCGACTCGGTCGACATCATCACCCGTGTGCTCCGAGCAGAATTTCCCGAGCTCGAGGCTGAGCGGCTGAAAGCTGCGGTCGAGCGCGCGGTTGCACGCGTCGCCAGCGCCTCTCTCGACACCGAAGGCTACCAAGTTGTCGACCTCCATCTACAGAAGGTCGAAGCGACCGAAGAGAGCGAGGAGCGCTCGAAGATCCTGCGCGATCTGTCGGAGACGCTCGAGCAGCGCAACGACGCCGAGCGTGCGCTGGTGGTGCGACTGTCGGCCTTCGCCGAGGTGGCGACGCAGGCCGACCTCGGTCCCCTGCTCCGCCTCGCCCGCATCACCGAGCGTTGGAGCGAGCTGCCGCTCGACACGATGAGCGCGCTTGTCGACATCAATCACGAGGATGCCGCGAAGCACCTGAGCGAGCTCGCGACTGCGTGGCAGCACGTCGGCCGCCCCTACTACGCCGCCGACTGTCTCGAGCGCGTGTTGCTGATCGATCCGAGCGACAAGAAAGCGTTCGAGCAGCTCGAGGTGTTCTATCGCTCGACCGGCGAGTGGCCCGTGCTGGTCGACTTGCTCGGCCGCCACGCGCTGCACAGCGACAATGACAAGGAACGCGCCGAGCTGTTTCGCGAGATGGCATTCATCTACGACCGGGAGCTCAAGGACGAAGGCGCCGCGCTCGACGCGTATCGCGAAGCCGATCGCCTGGAACCGGGCAAGCAAGAGGTGCTCGAGGGTCTCGCGCGGCTGTCGCTCGAGATCGGCCAAGAGGAAGAAGCACTGTCGGCGGCCGAGCGGTTTGGTTCGTCGGTACAGGATCCGAAGCAGCGCGCGAAAGCGCTCGTCAAAGCTGCCGACCTCGCGCGGCTGCAGAACTGGGACAAGGCGCAGCAGCTCTACGAAGAGGCGCGTAAGGCCGATCCGGATCTCAAGGACGCGGTCGAAGGTTTCGCGTCGCTGTTGCGTGACAAGGGCGAGCTGTCGGCTGCGATCCAGCTGCTCGTCAACGCCGCGGAGCACAACGAAGACGAACGCTCGCGCTGGCTCGTCGACGCCGCCGACTTCTGCGTCGCGCTCGGCGACACCGACTGGGCGAAGCAGCTGTACAAGGATGCGCGCATCGCCGATCCGCTCAACTACAAGGCGGGCGTCGCGCTCGTCGAGATCTGCTGGGACAGCGGCGACCTCGTCGAGCTGGCGCCGATCCTGGACCTGTTGTGCCGCACGACCGACGATCCGCAGCGGCTGCGTCAGTACTTGATCCAGCGCAGCAAGATCGCGTCGCTCGTCGGCGACCAGACCGGCGCACGCAACGCGCTCGCTCGTGCAGTCGAGATCGATCCAGAAGACGCAGGCTCGCGCCGCGAGCTCGCCGACATGCTGTTCGAGGCGCAGCAGTGGGTGAAAGCACGGCCGCTGATCGAGCAGTTACTCATCGACGAGGACTTGCTGCCGCCGGGTGTCGCGGTCGAGCTGCACTACAAAGTCGCGCGCTGCGCGAAGGAGCTCGGCGACAAAGAAGCGGCGGCGAAGCATGTCGACGTCGCGCTTGCACTGGCGCCCGATCACCGCGGCGCACGTCTGATGCGCACCGAGCTCGGCGCAGCGGACCCGATGACGAACATCGAGGACCAGCTCGCGCTCGCGAACACCGCGCCGCCCGACGAGCGTGCCACGCGGCTCGTCGCGATCGGCGATCGCTACGTCGAGATGGGTGATCGCGCCGCCGCGCGCGAGATGTATCGCGAGGCGCTGTCGCATCG
>DATDCH010000538.1:0-10546 GCA_036524455.1 Kofleriaceae bacterium
ACCGAAGTGGTTCGCGAAGTAACTAAGTTGCTGCCATGGATCTCGCGTGTTACCCGGAAAGTGAGCCGGATGTCCGACGAGCCCAAGCAAGGCGCCACCGGTGCGGGCCGCGGCGTCCTCTACATCGCGTTCGCGAAGTTCTACTTCATGTTCGTCGGCCTGGTCGTTCAGGTCCGACTGCCCGCGATCCTGTCGCACGCCGCGTGGGGCAGCTACAGCTTCGTCAACTCACTGGTCTCGCCGGTCAACAACGTGCTCGTCACCGGCACGATCCAGGCGGTCAGCAAATTCGCCGCCGCGGAGCCCGAGAAAGCGCGCCGCGTGCAGGCAGCCGGCTTGCGCATGCACGTGCGGCTCGGCCTCGTGGTCGCGGTGCTGTTCATCGCCGCCGCGCCGCTCGTGTCGTGGGCGTTCCTCGACATGTCGAAGACCGCGCCGCTGATGCTCGCGGGCTTGATCGTCGGCGGCAACGCGTTCTATGCGGTGTTCGTCGGTACTGCGAACGGGTTACGCCAGTTCCACAAGCAAGCCGGTCTCGACATCACGTTCGCCACGCTGCGCGGGATCGGGCTGGTCGGCATGGCGATGGCCGGCCTCGGTGTGATCGGTGTCGTCGGCGGCTGGGTCGCCGCTGTCGGCGCGATCTTGATGATCGCGATGACGTGGATCGGCTTGCCGGGCAAACCCACCAGCGCCGACGCCGCGATTCCGGTCAAGCCGATGATCAAGTTCTTCATCGGCGTCGCGCTCTACCTCGCGCTGTTCAATGCGCTGATGTTCGTCGACACCTGGTTGCTCAAGCGGCTGACCACCGAATACTTCGCCTCGCACAAGACCGAGCTCGCGGCGGCGCTCGATCAGGTCGTGCCGTGGGCACCGAGAGCGTCGGGGTACCACGCGACGCCGAGCGTGCTCGCCGATGTGCAGGTCGGCTACTACGCCGCGGTACAGAACCTTGCTCGGCTGTCGTACCAAGCGATCATCGCCGCCACGTTCGTCGTGTTCCCCCTCGTGTCGCGCTCGACGTTTACCGAGGATCGCGAGACGACGCAGCGCTACATCGCGGTGACCACGCGCTACTCCCTGATGTTCGCGATGGCGATCGCCGTGGTGATGGCTGCCAACCCGGTCGACGTGCTTGGTCTCGTCTACGCACCTGACTACGCAGAGCGTGGAGGCCCGGCACTGTCGCTGCTCGCGATCGGCAACGTCGCGTTCTCGGTGTTCGCGATCGCCGGCACGATCTTGAACGGCGCCGGGATGTCGCGCATCGCGATCGCGATCGCCGCACTCACGCTGGGCCTCGCGACCGCCGGCAACTTCATCGTGATCCCGATGGTCGTCGACAGCGGTCGCATGCTCGAAGCCGCCGCGGCGGTGACCGGTGGGTCGATGGTCGTCGGTGCAACGGTCGGCGGCATCCTCATGCGCAAGCGCCTTGGTGCGTTCCTGCCGCTGGTGAGCCTGATCCGGATCGCGATCGCGACGGGCGCAGCGCTCGCGGTCGGCCGCTTGCTACCGCTCCACGGCAAGCTGATGACGCTCGCGGAAGCGGTCGTCGTCGGTATGACGTTCCTCGTCGTGCTCGTCGTGACCCGCGAGCTCGGTAAGCGCGACCTCGATGCGATCAAAGCGGTGCGCAAGAAACGCGCGCCAGGCGGAGGTGATGCATGAAAGCGATCTGGTTCGTAGTGCTCGCAGGTTGTGCGTCGGCGAAGGCCGGCGAGACGCTCGGCGAATCGGTGCGCGCCTACAACGACGGCGTGCGCTGGGAACGCTTCGCGGTCGCCGCGGTCCACATTCCACCCGAGGAGCGCGGCACGTTCGTCGATCTAGCCGACGAGCGCGCGAACGACCTCAAGATCACCGACTACGAGGTGCTCAAGGTCGACGCGAAGGGCGAGAAGGAAGCGACCGTGCAGATCAAGATGTCGTGGTATCGCGAGTCCGAGGGGCTGGTGCGCGAGACCCAGGCGCTCCAGACCTGGGAGAAGCACGGCAAATCCTGGTGGATGGTCGACGAGGCGCGGCTTCGGGGTCACGAGATGCCGGGCCTCCAGGAAGCTCTGAGCAAGCCCGAGGAATAACGCCCACATCGCTACGGGCGTTCGCCGACCGCACCCAGGATGGCGTAACATTCGGCCTCGTCAGTGTCGCAGAGCGACTTCGTCAGCCGCGGCCAGGCCTTGGTGGCCGCCGGGCAGTTCCAGGAGGCGGTCAAAGTCTGTCGCCTGGGTCTGCTCGGACGACCGACAACGGTCGAGGGCCGCGTCGTGCTCGGTCAAGCGTTGCTCGCGCTCAAGCGGTTCGACGAAGTGCTCGCCGAGATGCGCGTCGCACTCGAGCTCGATCACACGTCGGTCGCGGCGCAGATCCTCAGGGCCGAAGCGCTGCTGCGCAAAGGCGATATCGCGCCGGCGATCGAGACGCTTCACAAAGCGCGGCTAGCAGCGCCCGGCGATCCGCGGATCATGCAGCTGCTCGGCGAAGCAGAGCACGGGCCATCGGGACGCCCATCGGTCTCGCACCCGGCGGTCGGCTTCATCGGTGCCGGCGACATGCGGCAGCAACCCGGTCGCGCGATCGCCGACGAGCCGAGCGGCCCCGAGGGCTACACGATGCCTACCGCGATGTCGTCCCCCGGCGGCGCGAGGCGGTCGTCGCGCAGGCGTGCTGCGGTGCCCGAGCCGGAACCGCCGCCGGGTGTGTTCGACGATAAATCCGGCACGGTCGAAGTCGATCCGGATCTCGAAGGCGTCGAGGTCGCGGGTGACATCGACTTCGATGATCTTGCAGCGCCGCCGAAGCCGGGCAGGGGCGCCCAGATCGGTGGTCCGCGTGGCGCGGTGATCGCGTCGTCGCGCCGCGCTGCGCTGCCGGGTGGCGGCGATGGCGAGCGCGGTACCGCGATCGGCAAGAAGTCGGCGAAGTCGCCGATGGCCGTGCAGTTCGATCTCGAGGACGATGACGAAGAGCTCGCCGCGACGCGCGCGCCCAACGATGGCCGCGCACGACCGCCCGGTCCGGGCACCGCCGTGCGCAACGCGGTCGCGATGCCCTCCGGCGTGATCGGCGAGGTCGCCGATCCGCGCCCGTATTCGGAGGCGCCATCCTTTGCAGCGCGCGGCAAAGGCAAGCCGGTGCCGCCGCCGCGCAGCAAGCCGCCGACGGCGCAGCCGCCGATGTCGTCGATGACGGTCCGCGGTCCCGGATCGCTGGCACCACCCGCAGCACCACCGATGTCGTCGATGACGGTCCGCGGGCCAGGATCGATGGCACCACCCGCGGCGCCGCTACCGCCCGCACCGCGCGCACCGATCGCGGCCGCGATGCCGACGATGAACGCGGTGCCGCCGCCGCCGTCGCCCTACGCAGTGCCGACCTCACATCCCAATCGACCGACGATGGCAGGCGCGGCGCAACCACCTCCGCCGTTCCAGCAAGAACAGCTGTTCGGCGATCAAAGCATGGGTGCACCGTCGTGGGGGAACGCGACGATGATGCCGGCACCGATCGATCCGCGCTCGATCGCGGCTGCGAACGAGCCGACGATTCGGCCGTCGGAGCTCGATCCGCAGATCCTCGCGTTGATGTCGGGCCAGTCCGCCGAGCCGAATCCGGCGATGGCGCTCGATCCGAGTGGCGTCGGTCAGGGGTTGAAGGCGCCGATCAAGACCGGCATGCGCAAGAGCCGCTCGCGCATGCAGCTCGCGCTGTGGGTGCTGGTCGGCGTCGTCGTGATCGGCGGCGGCGTGTTCGCGGGTTTCAAGATCCGCGCGATGCGACTCGACAAGCAGATCGCCTCGGCACGGCAACGTGCGACCGACCTCGCGAAGGCTGACACCTGGAAGGGCTGGCGCGACGCGCGCGACAGCCTCGCCGGCATCGTGCAAGCGTCGGGCACGCTCGCGAACCGTGCGGCACTCGCGCGCACACGTGCCTTGATCGCGTTCGAGTTCGGCGATGGCATTGCCGACGCGAAAGCCGACGTCGAGCGACTCGAAGGGCAGGGTGGCCTCGATGGTCAGCTCGCCGCTGCGTATCTCGCACTCGCGATGAGCGATGCGAAGGCGGCAAAGGCGGCCGGCGACGCGGCCCTCGGCGTGGCCAAGGACGATCCGGCCGCGCATTACGTCGTCGGGCAAGCGGCGCTGCTCGCCGGCGATGCGAAGACGGCGGCGACTCATTTGAAAGCCGCGTTCGACAAGGAGGCACGGCCGCTCTACGGCGTCGGGCTCGCTCGGGCACACGCGGCTGTGTACAGCACCGATGAGGCGATCACGGTGCTCGACCGCGTGTTCGCCAGCAATGCCGATCATCCGGCGGCAGTGCTCGCGCGTGGCAACGTGCTCGCGGCGAGTGGGCGGATCGTCCCCGGCGGTGGCGTCGCCAACGACGTACGCGCCCAGCTCGATCGCATCGTCACCGAGGGCAAGCGTCCGCTCGCCGAGCAACAGCACGGCGTGTCTCCCGCGCAGGTCGCGTTCGGTCACCTCGCGCTCGCGGTCGTCAACTTCATGCGCAACGATCCGAAAGCGGCGCGCAACGATGTCAAGCTGGCCGTCGCGGTGAACCTCGACGAGCAGCGCTTTGCCGAAGATGCGGTCGAGGCGCTGCTCGCGATGGGCGAAGTCGCGATGGCACGTACCGCAGCCGACAAGGCGCTCAAGGACTACACCGGCAGCCGGCGGGCACGCATCGCACTCGCGCGCGTCGTGCTCGCGCAGGGCCGGCCCGCCGACGCAGTCGATATTGTCAGCAAGCAGGACGTGATCGCGTTGGCCGATGCGCTCGCGGTGCGCGGCCAAGCCCACCTCGCCGACGGCGATCCAACGGCAGCCACCGCCGACTTCGAAGCGGCGCTCAAGAAGGTGCCCGGTCACGAGCCGGCGACGATCGGCCGCGCGTGGCTCGAGCTCGCGACCGGTGACGTCGCGGCTGCGACGAAGCGCGTCGCCGAACGCTACAAGCCGAAGGGGTCGAGTCCGGGGCTCACGGTCGTGTACGCGGCGACGCTGCGGCGCAGCAGTGATGCCGCGCAGCGCGAGACCGCGAAGAAGCTGCTCGAGCAGCTCGTGCAGACGTCGAGCGGCTTCGAGCTCGCGCGTGCGCAGCTCGAGCTCGCGCGCATCTACCGCGACCTCGGCGAGCTGCGCAGTGCTGGGCCGGCTTACTCGGCGGCTGCGGCTGCCGGTAGTCAGGAGGCGCGGCTCGAGTACGGGCTCTTGTTGATCGAGGATCGCAATCCCGCCGGTGGGCGCGAGATGCTCGATGGCTTGCTGCGAGATGCCGGTGATCGCCCGCCGGCCCAGCTCGTGATCGAGGCCGCGCGTGCGCGCATGCTCGTCGGCGATCACGTCAACGCAGCGCAGCTGCTCGATCGCGCAGACAAGATGTCGGGCGTCGAGCGCTGGAAGCTCGACCGTGAACGCGGCCGACTGGCGCTGCGCAAGTCAGACTTCGCGAACGCGGCCGCCGCGCTGACCCGTGCGCTCGACGGTTGCGGCAGCGATGGCGAGACATTCCTGCTCGCCGCCGACGCAGGTTTGTACGAACCGCCGCTCGCGGACAAGGTCAAGAAGCTCGCGCCCCAGCGGCTCAAGGGACGCCCCGAGGCGAAGATCGTCGAGGGCAAGCTGCTGATCCCCGGCGAGAAGTACGCGGAGGCCGAGCAGGCGTACAAGGAGGCGAAGGCGGGCCTCAAGGCCGAGAAGGCGTCGCCGCGTCGAGTCGCGCAGGCCGACTTTGGCCTCGGGCTCGTCGCGTACATCCGCGAGAATTCGGGCGAGGCGCTGCAGATGTTCGAGCTCGTGATGGATCAGGATCCATCGCTGGTCGACACGTACGTGTTCGCGGCCGAGCTCGCGAAGAATCAGCGCCAGGCGCTGCAGTTCGCGCAGAAGGCAGTCCAGTTCAACCCAGACTATCCGGGCGCGTGGCTGCTCGTCGGCAAGGTCGCGAGCCGGCTCAACGACAAGAAGGCGCTGACCGAGGCGATCAACCGACTCACGCAGATCGCGCCGAACGGCGACGAGCTCAAAGAGCTGAAGTCGCTGCGCCGCTAGCTACGTCATCATCATGACGACGAGCGCCGCGGCGCCGGCCGCGAGCACGAGCATGATCACGATGATCAGCACCCACGGCGGCTTCTTCTCGGCCTTGCCATGGACACCGGTGCGCTCGGGCTCGAGCATCGCTTCGAGCGATTCCATCTCGCCCGGTCCCGGCGTGGGCGTCATCCGCTTGTTGCCCGGCTGTGCACTCGCGCGACCCGAGCGCTTGCCCTGCTGCTGACTGACGGCGAGCTCGCCGGCCCAGTTCGATGTATCGACAAACTTCATCGGATCGAGGCTCATCGAGCCTTCCGAGTCGCTGCTGCCCGGGTCCTTATCGCTATCGACGAGCGACGTCATCTTCTGCATCTCGTCGAGGATGAGCGCGTCGATCAGCGACTCCTTCGGCTCGTGCGAGCGCTTGCGCATCATCTCGACCTGCGTGTCTTTCACGAGGCCGGCGATGTCGCGCGCCGTCACTTTCATACGGCGACTGAATAGATATTGCGCGAGCGCGTCGCCGAGGTCGGCGGCGCTCTGGTAGCGGTCGTTCACGTCTTTCGCGAGCGACTTGCGCACGATCGCCTCGAGCTCGGGCTCGATCTCGGGATTGAGCGCCGCGATCGAAGGGACGCGCGCTTGGCGCACGAGCTCGACGGTCTGGTAGTCGGTGTCGCCGTAGAACAGGCGGCGGGCGGTAAACAGCTCCCACAGGATGATGCCGACCGCGAAGACGTCGGCGCGGTGATCGACCTCGAGGCCGCTCGCCGCTTCGGGGGACAGGTAGCTGAACTTGCCTTTGACCACGCCTGGGTCGGTGGACTCGATCTGGCTGTTTGCCTTCGCGAGGCCGAAGTCCACGAGCTTGATCTCGCCGTTCTTCGACAGCAGGATGTTCGGCGGCGAAATGTCGCGGTGGACGATGCCGAGCGGCTGGTTCGTCTCCGGGTGCTCCAGGCCGTGCGCGTAGTTCAGCGCCTTGCAGGCCTCCATCATGATGTAGATGGTGTGGGCGCTCTCGATGCGGCGGCCCTTCTGCTTCTGCCGCTCGATGAGTGACTTGAGGTTGCACCCATCGACGAACTCCATCACGAGGAAGTACGCGTTGTCGGGCGTCCTCGAGATGTCGAAGACCTGAACGATGTTGGCGTGCTGGAGGTGGAGCGACAGCCGCGCCTCGTCGAGGAACATCGAGACGAACTTCTGGTTCTTGGTCAGGTTCGGAAGAATGCGCTTGATGGCGACATTCTTCTTGAAGCCTTCCATCGACTCCGCGACTCCACGGAACACCTCGGCCATACCACCGTGGTCGAGTCGTTCGGTGATCGTGTAACGGTCGCGCATCCCCGACGGAAGGGATAGTACCAGAGGAACGCGAACGCTAGCAAAGTGCCGGACTTATTCAGCCCGGCGATCGGCGCTGACTCCGGCTTATTCGGGGCGTTCGTCGGCTTCGACCTGTTCGCGCGCGGTCTTGCACTCGAAACACAGGGTCGTGACCGGGCGGGCCAATAGGCGCTTGAAGCCAATGGGCTCCGCACATTCCTCGCATTCGTCGATCTCGCCGGCCTCGAGGCGGCGCATCGCCTCGTGGATCTTGGTCAACAGGAATGTCTCGCGATCGTGGAGGCGGAGCTGTGTCGAGTACACCTCTTCCTCTGTCGCCTCGTCCATCGAGTCGCGCCCGACGCGGTCGCGATCGCGATCCATCGTGAACTCGAGACCCGCATGCGCGTGGTCCGCGAGACGAGCCAGGTCCGCCTTGAGGCGGGTCCGTAGTTCGTTGGTCTGCTCTTCCGTCAGCATGGATTCAAGTCTAGAGACCGCGGCGCAACCGTCAATCGATGAAGTGCGTGCATCGGGATCCTGCGCAATAACGTGCGTACCCGCTCGCTGAGCGCTTGCGACCAAGGGGCGCCTCGGCGATCATTCGCGGTCGATTTCGGGAGCGTTCGTCGAGACCGCGGGTCACGCGCGTCGAGACCGCGTGTCGCGCGCGCACGATTTCTTGCGACCGAAGCGGCGCACAACGCTCCTCCCTGCAGACGTATTTCATGCCGCCGACAACGCGTCCGTACGCAGGTTGCGCGCAAATCCTTCCTTTGTGCTTTCGGGCGGTTCGTTCTCCAGCGTTACCCGCCCGTCGGAATGGATCGATACCTATCGGCGTTCGTTGGACACAGACACGTCGAGACCCGAGGAGACCACCCTGTGACGACCTTGACCCGCTGGAAGCTGACCTGTGCGCTGTTTGCCGCCCTCGCCGGTGTGGCCACCGTCCGCGCGTATCACGGCGGCGCCGAGCACAACGCGCCCGCCAAGCTCGCCTCGTCGCCTCGCGGTACGCTGCCGATGCACCTGCGCCGGCCGATCCACATCAAGGGTGATGCGATCGGGATTTCGCAACGCGACCTCATCGATCGCATCCTCGCAGCGAAGAGCCTCAAGGACATCCAGGTGCTCGCCGAGAAGCTCGCCGTTGTCGGCGATGACGATGCCGTCGAGACGCTCGCACCACTCGTCAAGGATCCGCGCCGCGGCGTGCCCGAGACGATGCTGTCGACGTTCGGCCAGATCGGTACGCAGAAGGCGATCGACGTGCTCGTCGCCCACATCAAAGACGATCGGCAGACCGTGCGCTACTCGGCGATCACGAGCCTCGGCGCGACCCACAGCGAGACCGCAGAGAAGCTGCTGATCGAGCTGTCGCGCCAGAACGGGGACCCCGCGCAGAGCGCGGCGATCAGCGCGCTCGGCACGCTCGCGACCGACAACGCCGTCGCGCGCTTGATCGAGATGGCGAACCTCCCCGACTACTCGAGCGCGTCGAGTGCGGTGTACGCGCTCGGCGTGGTCGGCACGCCGGCGTCGGAGGTCGCGCTGCGCAAGCTCGTCGAGTCGCCCGACTCGCGAATCGCGGCGGCGGCGCTCGGCTCGCTCGACAACATCGACTCCGCGCTCATGGACAAGCTCAAGACGATCGTCAAGACCGGTGATCCTCAGCTCGTGGGCGCCGCCCTCGCCGCGCTCGGCAAAGCCGGCGAGGACGCGCTGCCCGTGCTGCGCGAGGCCGCGTTGTACGGGTCGATGCACGCGCGCTGGTCGGCCGTCGCCGCAATCGGTGAAGTCGGCGGCGACAAGGCGACCGCAACACTCGGCGAGATCCTGAAGACCGGCGACCGCCACGCGGCGAGCTCGGCGGCGCAGGCGCTCGCGAACATGGGCGGTGCGGATGCGCGCGAGCTCCTGATCGAAGCCGCGATGTCGGATCGCGCGAGCATGACGGGCGCGCTGAACCAGCTCGCTCAGATGCAGGGCGAGGACGTCGATCAGGCGCTGCTCGCCGTGGTCAAGCAGGGCTCGAGCGCCGAGCGCCGGCAAGTGCTGCCGCGCCTCGTGCGCGAGGGCAACGCAGAGGCGCTGCAGATGACGATCGAGCTCGCGAACAAGGGCTCGCGCAACGAGCGCTACGATGCGATGCGCATCCTCGGCGACGCGGCGACGCCAAAGGCGTTCGATGCGCTGCTCGGCATCGCGGGCAAATCGCGCGGCCAGACCCGCGTGCAGGCGCTCGAGATGCTCGCGCAGAGCCACCCCGCTGATCCTGCGGTCGGCCAGCTGCTCTCGGATGCGCTGTTCTCCGGTCGTCGCGACGAAGCGGCGTACGCAGCAAGCGTGATGAGTCGGCTCGGCACCGAGGACTCGCGGCAAGCGCTGGTCACCGCGCTGACCGGCAGTGACAAAGAGCTGCAGGCGGTCGCCGCAGGTGCACTCGGCCAGATGGGCATGACGGAGAACGTCAAGACGGCGCTACTCACCGCAGCGCGCGACAACCCGCAGGTCAAGATGCAGGTGATGCAGCAGCTCGTCCAGAACGGCGCGCCCGAAGGCATCCGGCTCGCCGAAGAGATCCTGAACGGCAAGGACGCAGGCAATGCGAGCCAGGTCGTGTGGGCGCTCGCGAACAACGGCACGAACGATGCGAAGCGTCTGATCGAGAAAGCGCTGCAATCGAAGGAGCCGAGCGTGCGTGTCGCGGCAATCTCGTCGCTGAGCCAGAACCCCGACGAGCGCTCGACCGAGGTGCTGATGAACCTGATGCGCGACAGCGATGCGCAGGTTCGCTCGATGGCGATCTCGACGCTCGGCCAGATCGGCTCGGAGCGCGCGCAGCAGGCGATCATGAACGCGACCCGCTCGGGCTCGACCGAAGATCGCATCGCTGCGATCTCTGGCCTGTCGCAGATCGACGACGCGGCGGCGAGCCGGCAGCTCGCGAACCTGATGCGCGACCCCAACGCCGACGTCGCGCGGTCGGCGATCTCGGCGTCGTACAACGGCGGCCCCGAGGTCGACACGTCGCTGACGCAGCTGATCAACGACCCGTCGGTGAGCGACGAGCTCAAGGCGACGGCGGCAGGCCAGCTGCGCGTGCGCGGCACCGACCTCGACGCGCGCACCGAGCAGCTCGTGACCAAGCTCGCCGGTCCCGC
>DATDCH010000539.1:0-7770 GCA_036524455.1 Kofleriaceae bacterium
TTCGCCGAGCCGGATCAACGCCGACGCGAGCACGTCGTTCGTGGTCGAGCGATAGCGGTCGCGCACCTTCTTGCCGCCGAACACGCCGACCACCGCGAGCAAACCGTCACCGACGACGCCGGCGGTCTTCTCGCCGAACCGGCTGTCATCGCGCTCGCCGGTGATGATCGAGGGCCGCGCGATCACCCACGGCAGCCCCGAATTCTTCACGACGTCCTCGGCCTTGCCGCGTGCCCGCAGGTACGCCGAGCGCGCGTTCGCGTCGGCACCGACCGACGACAAGTACACGATGCGCGGTTTCTGCTCGCTCGCGCGCGCGGCGTCGACCGTAATCTTGGTCAGGCCGAGATCGACGGCTTCGTAGATGTCGCCTTGTAGCTGCTCGCTCTTCGCCTTGCTGCGCGTCGTGCCGATGCAGACGTAGATCTGTGCGGGCGCGAGCTCGCGAAACCGCGCCGCGAGCGCCGGTGCATCCCACGCCGTCGCGTCGACCTCGGCACCGAGATCCTTGAACTTGCCGCGCCACTCTTCGAGCTTCGATGAATCCGGCCGCACGTGCGCGAACGTCTTCGTGCCACGCACGCACAGTTGGCGCACGACCTCGCGGCCGACGAATCCGGTGGCGCCGAGGACAACTGCCGTCATGTGAGCTTCGCGAGGCCCGCCTGCATGCGCGCCTTCAGTGGCTCGACAACAGCCGGGTCCTTCACGTTGATCACGGGCTCGGTGTCGTACTGCTCGTAGAACACCGAGTCCTTGATGTCGGCGGGTACGGCGAGCGCTTCGCGGATGCGCTTGAAGTCGGGCACGAACCCGCGATCGAGCAGCGGGATGATCGTGCCGGTGATCGTGCCGGTGAGACCGCAGATGAAGATCGCGACGTTCTTCGGCGTGAAGCCACCGGGCGGCAGACCGAGCCGCTTCTCGAGGTCCTCGAGTCGTGCGCCCTCGAAGAACGCCTCGACGCGGCCGGTGTCGCCCTTCCAATCGGGCGCCTCTTTGGGCCGGCTCACCGTGCCCCAGTACTTGAGCCGGTTGGTCTCGACGTACTTCATCAGCTCGTCGCGATAGCCGAGGTCGGCCGGATACGACGCGCCGTGCAGCAGCACGTACTTCGACAGGTCCGCTTTCGGATCGCGGCGCAGCTCGCTGCGCACCATCGACACGAACGGCGCCGAGCCGGTACCGGCGGCGACCATCACTTTGAGACGCGGATCATCGAGGCCGACCGTGTCTTTGACGGTGAACACGCCGGCCGCGACCGCACGCATGTACATGCGGTCGCCGTTCTTGAGCTTCCACAAGAGATGGGTCAGCGGATTCTCCGACTCGGGCTTCGCGACCCAGCGGATGTAGAACTCGATCGGGCCGTCATCTTCGGGAGCCGACGCGATCGACATCGAGCGCCGCACCGAGCCGAGCTCCGGCTTCTCTTGGTTGTTCATGCCCAGCACGCAGTACTGGCCCGGTACGAACCACAGCCGCTCCGCGGGCATCTGGTCTGGCTTGACCCGAAACAGCGAGAGCGCATCGGTGATGTCGATGCGCTCGGCAAGCGTGGCGTTGTACTCGAGAGGCTTTGCCATCGGCCGCGACGCTATCACGTCACGGAGGGCACTTCACGACGCGTCTGGGTGAATGCGGGGTGCGTCCTGGAGCGCGCGCCACGCCGATTTACGGGCGGTTTCGAGCGCATCCATGGCGTCCTGCACTGCGTCGTCGCGCTCGCCAAACCGGTCCGCCGCAGCGCCGGCAAGGCCCTCGATCTGATTGGTGGCCTCGTCGAGCTTGACCTGAAATGCCGACAACTTGTTGTTGATGTCGGCGCGTCCAGCGTCGGTGATCGGGAAGTATTCGGACATCGTGCTGATCAGCTTCACCTGCGTCGCGATCACCGAGTGTTCGCCGCGCAACGCTGCAATGCGGATGCGCTTCTTCTCGGTGAACTTCTGCGCAGCCGCCGACAGCTCCTTGCTCTCGGCGGCGACCTTGGTGGGTTCCGCTTGCGCGGCTTCCTTTAGATCGGCGCGCTGCTCCAGCACGTCCTCCGCGGCACGTTCCGCCTGACGAGCAGATTCGGGCTTGCACGCAGCGAACGCGACAACGATCGCCAGTGCAGCCCGAATCAGCGCGCTCATCGGGCGTCTCCGACCTTGGTTTGCGCCTTGTCGCCGGTGACGACGAGCGCTGCGTAGCCGGCCGCCTTCCACTCGATGTCGAGCACCTTCGGTGATCGACGCATCCACTCACCGGTCGCCGGATCGATCGTGATGACCGTGCCGTCTTGCCTGTTGATCGCGATCGCGACTTCGAAGTGGCTGCGGTTGCGCTTCTGATCGTGCGGCAGCATCAGACCGAGCATGACGGGCCGTCCTTTCGACAGCTCGTTCTCGAGGTCTTTGCGGGTCGCTTTGATCGCGAACGCATCCAAGCCGCGTTGCCGCGCGAGATCACGCAGCGCGCCGAGCTTGATGCCGGTCTTGGCGGGCGGGACGCGCTGCGCGAGGTCGGCCACCGTCCATTGATGGCCCCACGCGCCGGCAACCATCGCAAGCGCAGCCAGACCGCAGTCGGTCTGTTGCCGTTGCTTGACGACCGGAGTCGAAGCGGCTTGCAGCCAGTTGGTTCCGAGCTGGGTTGGATGCACCGCGCGAGCGCCACCGCGATACGGAAGCGCACAGGACGCGATGCAACCAACCAGCGCGAGAACCCGCGCCGAGCGGATAATTCTCGTCATCGTGGATTACGCCAGGATGAGGAGAAGTAGCAACAGGACGAGGATCGCGCCACCCGAGATACCGACGACGACCACGTCACCGCCTTGGAAGCTCGCAGCCTTCTTGTCCTGCTTCTCGCGCTCTGCGTAATTCGACGCATCGGTGGAGCTCGCTACCGGGGCCTGAACCTTCACGGTCTCGGCGGCAACCGGGCGGCTGTCGGCAGAGGCGACCGCCGGAACACCGACGGCGAGAGTGGTGGCGAGAGCAAGGTTACGAAGCAACATGATGTCCTCCAAACAGGGTTGCTCGGAGGAGTTGCAACCGTCGGGCCGCCAACATTGGACGTGCGCCTACGCGCGGCGTGCTGATCAGCGCGGCTTGGTTGCGAGCAGAACCTTGAACTCGTGCGGTACGAGGCCCATCAGACGATCTTCTATGCGATCGAAGCGCAGCTCGCCCACGGTATCGAGGTCGAGCTTGTCTGCAACGGTGTGCGCGAGAAGCTCGCGCGTGTATCCGATCTTGTGCAGATCGACGTCGGCGTTCGCGGCGAGAGCGCGCAGCGCGCGGAAGTGACTGCGCGTCGTTGCGAGGCCCTGCTGCGTGCGATCGACATCGAGAAAATCGATCACGAACTCGATGCTCGCCTCGAGGCTCTCCCCGCGCGCGACCTGCTGGAGGTGACCGAAGTGCGTCGACAGCTCGGGGTGATCGAGCTGCGTCGATAACCGCGGCCACGCATTGGCGTCGCCGAACTCGGTGACGACCGCGGTGCCGCCGGGCGCGAGCGCGCGCGCGATCTTGCTGACCAGCTCGAACGCGCCGGTCTGCAGATAGAACGGCTCTGGAGCATCGTCGAGGTTGACGGCGTCGGCGAGCGGGCTGATCGCGCGCACTTTGTCGCGATCGGCCGTGCCGGTGCCGGCGGCATCGAGACCGATATCGGGCCGCGACAGCTGCCTCGCCGGCAAATCGCCGACCATCTCGTTGCTGATGACGAGATCGAACGCGCGATCGGGCAGGGCGGCCGTCAGCGCATCGCCGACGATCCACGTCGCGTCGCTACCGAGCCGTTCGCGCTGCGCGCCGGCGAGCGCGGGCGACAGCTCGACGATCGTGTACTCGACGGTGCGGCCCTTCTCGCGAAGCCGATCGATTGCGTGGCGCGCGACATAGCCGAGCCCGGCACCGATCTCGAGCACGCGCACCGTGCCTTCCGCGACCAAGTTGCGGGCGAGCAGCGTGTCGACCAGCGCCTGGCCGTACGTGCGATTTGCGAGCGCGGGGTGCGGAACGCGCAGCAGGTGAGACAGCGTGGTCTCTTGGTGATCGAATTGTTCGTCGGGGTTCGTGATCGAGTCGACGTGATACTCGGTCAGCGACGCGGGCGGCGGCACCTGCGTGCCGGGCTGCCAGCGCGGGTACGGCATCGTCGATGACAGGTACGCGGGCGCGCTCGCGGGTCGTTTCGCGTAGATCGACCACGGCATCATCGACAGCTTGAGTGCCTGCACGTCGCTGTGCGTGAGCCGGCGCACGAGCGCGAGCAACTTGTCGTTGTCGTGGTGGTGACGCATTTCGATCAACCGCTTCTCTCCGGTGAATGCGTCCCAGATCTTCGTCTCGTCGGGATCGAGGAAGATCTGCTGCACGGGCTTGTCGCCCCACGCGGTCCACAGCGTCAACCGATCGTCGCGACGCTGCCACACGTTCCACTTCGCCTTGAGCGGCACGAACGCCCACAGCGCTTCGATCTCGTCTTCGTTTGGATCGACCAGTACTGCGTGCTGCGCGAGCACCTCGACGAACTGCTTCGGATCGGCGTCGCCGAGCTTGCCGCGGTAGTACGCGATGGTCTCCTCGGTGTCGACGCCGTCGGAGAAACCCTCGATCATTTCCGCGATGTCGGGGCTCATCTCCATCAGATAACCGTAAAGATCGTGGAACAAATACGCCGCGCCCATGTGGGCGAACCACGACAGGTGACGGGAACGCCGAAGGCGCGCCGGCACGCTCGGAGATTGCATGCCCACTTCCTATCATCATCGGGGTAATGTCGCCCGCCGATGGCGTACATGTTCGAGACCGAGGAGCATGCGGCGATTCGCGCAACCACGCGGCGATTCGCGCAGAGCCACATCGCACCGCACGGCGCGCAGTGGGAAGAGGACGAAGAGTTCCCGGTCGAGCTGTACAAGACCGCCGCGAGTGCCGGCATCACCGGTATCGGTTATCCGGAAGCGGTCGGCGGGCAGGGCGGTGATCTGAGCCACGTGCTGGTCGCGTGCGACGAGCTGATCATCGCCGGCCGCTCGGTCGGCACCGTCGTCGGCCTCGGCACGCACGGTATCGCGCTGCCGCCGATCGTGCGGTTCGGTACGCCCGAGCAACACAAGCGGTTCGTCGTGCCGTGCCTGCGCGACGGCACGATCAGCGCGCTCGGCATCACCGAGCCGGGCGGCGGCAGCGACGTGGCGTCGCTCCGTACAAAGGCGGTCCGCGACGGCGACCATTACGTGATCAGCGGCGCGAAGACGTTCATCACGTCGGGGACGCGCGCCGACTTCGTGACCACCGCGGTGCGCACGGGCGGCGAGGGCCACGCCGGTATCTCGCTCGTCGTGATCGAGCGCGGCACGCCGGGGTTCGAGGTCAGCAAGAAGCTCAAGAAGACCGGCTGGTGGGCGAGCGACACCGCCGAGCTTCACTTCGACAACTGCCGCGTGCCGATCGCGAACCGGATCGGGCCCGAGCACGGCGCGTTCCCGATGATCATGATGAACTTCGCCGCCGAGCGGCTGATGCTCGCCGGCCAATGCGTCGCGATCGCCGAGCTCGCGTACCGCGAGTCGATCAACTACGCGCGCGAGCGCCAGGCGTTCGGCAAGCCGCTCACCGGCTTTCAGGTCACGCGGCACAAGCTCGCGGACATGGCAAGCCGGATCGCGGCGGCGCGCTCGCTCACCGGCGAGGTCTGCGTGCGCGCGCTACGCGGCGAGCAGATCGAGGTGGCAGGCCTCGCGGCGAAGGCGAAGAATATCGCGACCGATATGTGCAGCTACGTGTGTGATCAGGCCGTGCAGATCCACGGCGGCTACGGCTACATGCGCGAGACGCTCGTCGAACGGCTGTATCGCGACGCGCGGCTGTATCCGATCGGCGGCGGCACGCGTGAGATCATGAATGAAGTGATCGCGAAGACGGAGGGTTACTGATGAGTGAACAGAGTCGTGGTGTGCGCACGCTGCCGCCTGCATTGGTGATCGCGTTCGCCGTGTGGTTCGTGATGACCGTCGTGCGGTTGATCTTCCTGCTGTCCGCAAAGGAGCCGTGGGCTGCGGTCCGGTTCAACCTCGTCAGCGAGGGCACCGGCTTCGCAACCGAGGCGCTTGCCGTCGCCGGCGCGTACGAGCTGCTACGCCGGGTCAGCGGGCTCGAGGCGCTCGGCGTCAGGCTCGCGCTGGTGGGCTTGATCGGCGCGCTCTCCGTCAACGTGACCTGGGGCTTCGTTCAGTTCATGGAGAAGGCGTGGGAGCACGAGTGGATCTACCAGTCGTACAACTACGCGTATTTCGGCGTGTGGTTGCTGGTGCCAATCGGCATTGCGACCGCGCTGTGGCGCGAGAAGCGCGAGCTCGGCATCTTCATTGTGCTCGTCATGCTGCTGACGTGGCCACCGCCGTTCCTCGCGACGCACATGTACAGCTGGCTGCCGAGCGGCAAATCCGGCTTCGTGATCGAGACGTCGCTGCGCGCGCTGCGCTACGTGATGTTGTTCGCCGGCTTCGCGATGATCGCGCGCGGCGCTGCGATCAGCGACCAGGTTCGCGCGGCTGCCGGCCTACGCACGGCCGCGAAGGCGCTGTGGCTACGGATCATTGCTGCCGTCGGTCTCGTGCTGTTCACGCTGCTGCTGATCGGCAGCAAGGCCGGGCAGGGTGCCGTCTCGACGTTCAAGCTCGTGACGTTAGCGGCCTTCATCATCAACATCATCGCGCTCGTCCAGTTCGGGCTCGGTGCGCTGCGCAGTGCACGCGGCAACGTCGCCGACCTCGGTCGCTGGCCGTTCGTGATCGGTGGCGGCGCCTCGCTGTGGGGGGCGGGCGTGATGCTCGGCCAGCTGCCGTGGCTGTACAAGATGCTCTACAAGAGCGACTCGGGGATGTTCAGCCGCTCGGAGACCACGGACTGGGCGCAGGCCCTCTCGCTCGCGATGCCGCTCGTGATCACCGCCGGTGTTGCGGCGATCGCGGTCGCGATCAGTGGATTCGCAGCGCGCCGTGCGAGGGAAGATCTTCGCGCGAGCGCGCAGGCCAAGGGCGCCGGCTACGTCGCGCTCTCGCTCGTCGCGCTCGCGATCATGCAGTGGATGATTCCGGAGGCGATGAAGGGAGCTTCGATGGGCACGTATGCGATGCTGTCGCTGCTCGCGGCCGGCGCGAGTCTCGTCGCGATCGTGATGATGGCGCGGCTGCTCAACGAGGCCGCCGCCGCACTCGAGAGCGAGCCAGGCCTGCCGCCGGCGCAAGTGGTCACTGACGGGACTTGAACCGTACGTGCACGTGATCGGCATGATTCGGCCAGTGCCGGATCAAGCCGACCTGCGCGTCCTTGCCGCGCGGATACTGGAACAGGTGCTCGAGATCCGACTCGGGCGTGCCGCGCTTCTGCGCCCATTGATAGAGCCGCTTCTGCAGCGCGTAGTCGAGGAACATCATCGCGACGCCGTCGTCGAGATCGGTCGTGCGCGCGAACGCGGTGACGAGCGCCCACGTCGCTTGGACGTCGAGCGTGTCGCCGGCGGGCGCGAACTGCTCGGGATAACCGTCGGGAATCTGCGTGAAGTAGAAGCCGACGTCGACGTCGAGCCCGCTCTGATGCGACTTGTGGCGATCGAGCTTGCCGCCGCCCTCGGCCGACAGATCGCCGATCGCGAGTGTGTGGACGCCGGGATAGAGCGCACGTACCTCGGCGATCGAGTGACGCAGATGATCGACGACGTAGGGCGCACCGTACGCCGCTTCGGGCCGGCGCACGCGATAGCCGTCGC
>DATDCH010000540.1:0-10332 GCA_036524455.1 Kofleriaceae bacterium
TGCCTCTATGCCGATCTGATCGCAGGCGCGGTTTCGCTGCATGATCTCGAGCGCGTGCTCACGGCAACGCGCGCGTATGAGGACGATGCGCAGCGCTGTCTCGATCTCGCGCGCCGCGTATCGCCGACGCAGGCGCCGACGCGGATGTTCATTCATCTCGATCGCCGCTCGCCACCGCTGGGCTTTCGCCGGTTCGGGCCGCGGCTCGTGCCGGTGTTCAACTACTTTCAGGCCGCCCTCGTGCTCTACGAAGACGGCGTACTGACGGCGCGCCAGGTGATCTTCGTCGCACTGGAAATGATCGATTCAGGGCAGTACGCGCTCGGCCACCTCGCGACGAGTGTGCAAGACGTGATTCGTCGAGGTCGCATGTCGCGAGAATCGGCGTTGCGGCTTACGGAAGAAGCGGCAGAAGCAGCGAAGTCCGGGGCGCTATCGGGGCGTACCGATCTGCCGCCGTTCGAACAGATCGCCGAATCGTTTCGCGAGCGAGTCCGAGAGCTTGGCGGCACGGTCGCCGAGGATCCGCCGGCCGCCGAACCGCTCGACTACGTGCGCCTCGTCGACGAGGAGCACGAGCACCGACACCGGCGGCGCCGCCAGGGCATCGGGTGAGAAGGGTGTGACCGCTGTCCCGTCACGTTGAGATGACCGCCTCGCACGTCGATCAACCCATGTGAGCCCAAAGTTTCGCGCAAGTGGCCGGTGGCTTGTACGTTGATCTCGTGCGCCTCGTCGTCGCTGCTGTAGTCCTCGCCGCTTGCGGTGGTGGCGGCGGCACGGTCACGCCCGACGCGAGCCCGCCCGACGCGCCGATCGATATGCCGCCGGCATACGCCGCGTGTCGCGAGTTCGGCAGCAACACGGCCGTCGTGCCCGCGCACGTCACCGGCATGCTGACCGCAGCGGACGTGCAGAGCCCGCCGCAATGCACCGCGGTCGACGCGCCGTACGGGATCGAGTCGGCCGGACCCGACAGCGTGGTTCGCATCATGGGCCTGGTGCCCGGCACCGCGTACATCGTCAAGCTCGAGTCCGGGGAAGACCTCGCGTTCTACGTCGCGAGCGGCTGCTCGACGCCGTCGGGACCCGGACCGACCGAGTGCGCGTTGTTCGTCGATGCGAGCTCGGGCACGCAAGAGGTCGGCAGGTTCGTCGCCGATGCCCCGAGCGCATATGTCGTCGTCGACTACTACGCGTCGCATACGCCGGCGAATCAAGCGTTCACGCTCGACGTCTACGCCGAAGCGTGCACCACGAGCTCGCAGTGCAGCACGGGGTTGCCGGTGTGCTCGAACGGGATGTGCGTCGAGTGCGCGTCGAGCTTCGATTGTCAGACCGCGCAGCTGCCGCGCTGCGATTCCGCGACAGCGTCGTGCATCGCGGGCATCGATGCGTGCACGAGCGACGATGCGATCGAGCCCGACGACGACGGGCCCGCTGGTGCGCGCGCTCTCGTGCCGAACGGCGGCGGCAATGCCAGCTTCGCCGGTCTGATCTGCAGCTCGCCGCGCAGCGAGGCCGATTTCTACTCGTTCCAGGTCACGTCGCTCGGCGAAACCTGGGACTTCAACCTGAACTGGGCCGGCACCCGCGACCTCGATCTCGAAGTGTTCGATGCAACCGGGACCGCGATCGCCCTGTCGTACTGGGAGCAACCGGAGCGCGGGCGTCTGACGTACCTGCCGCTCGGGACGTATTACATCAAGGTCACGGATTTCTCCGCCACGGTCACCACGCCGGTCGCGTATACGATCACCGCGCAGCGCACCACCGGCAGTAGCTGCACGAGCCGCGCCGACTGCGCGAGCGAGTATCGCAACCAGATCTTCCGCGGCGACTGCGTCGGCGGCGCGTGCGTCACCATCGACGGCGCAGGCCTCGTGCCCGAGCTCGGCGCGTGCGATTCGATCTCCGACTGCGGCAGCAACATGTCGTGCGCGAGCTTCTTGTTCGTCGCCAACGCCGACACCCGCGACGTCTGCGCGCGGACCTGCTCGGCCGACACCGACTGCGCGCCGCTCGGCGGCAACTACGTGTGCTCGACCTATCTGATCACGAATTTCTGCGTCCAGAAGTGCACCAGCGACGTGCAATGCCCGACGGCGCTGAGCTCGACGCCGACCTCTGGCCCCTGGTATCGGCTCAGTTGTCAGCTTGCGACCGGTCGTTGCGTCCCGTAGCTGCTATATAAACGGCGGATGGACCGCGCCGGCTCGATCTTGGTCGTCGAAGACGATGCGGCGATGCGCGAGCTGCTGACCGAAGAGCTCGCCGATTCCGGCTTCACCGTGCAGTCCGCCGGCAGCGCGACGAGCGGCCTCGAGATCGCGCGCAGCGCACGCTTCGACCTCGTCGTCACCGATCTGCGCATGCCGGAGATGGACGGCTTCGATCTGATCCGCGGCGTGATGGCGCTGCCCGAGCCGCCGCACATCATCATGATCACCGCGTTCGGATCGATCGAGACCGCGATCCGCGCGGTCAAGCTCGGCGCGTACGACTACATCACGAAGCCATTCGAGATCGAGGAGCTGCTGCTCGTCGCCGACAAGGCGCTCGGCGAGCGCGCGCTGCGCAGCAAGGTCGCGCGGCTGCAGCGGGAGGTCGAGAAGGAGTACGGGCTCGGCGGCATCATCGCGAAGAGCCAGGCGATGCGCGACGTCATTTCGGATGTGCGGCGGATCGCGGGCTCGACCGCGTCGGTGCTGATCACCGGCGAGAGCGGCACCGGCAAGGAGCTGGTCGCTCGCGCGATCCACTACAACTCGTCGCGCGCCGCGGGTCCGTTCGTCGGCGTCAACCTCGCCGCCGTGCCCGAGGGGCTGATCGAGAGCGAGCTGTTTGGTCACAAGAAGGGCGCGTTCACCGACGCACGCGCCGACAAGCCCGGCTTGTTCGTCGAAGCGGACGCCGGCACGATCTTCCTCGACGAGATCGGCGAGCTCGCACTGCCGCTCCAGGCGAAGCTTTTGCGCGTGCTGCAGGAGCACGAGGTCCGTCCGCTCGGCGCGACCAAGAACGCGCGTGTCGACGTCCGCGTGGTCGCCGCGACAAACCGGAACCTTGGCGCGATGCTCACCGACGGCAGCTTCCGCGAGGATCTCTACTATCGGATCAACGTCATCAACCTCGATCTGCCGCCGCTGCGCTCGCGGCCCGAGGACATCGTGCCGCTTGCCGAGCACGTGCTCGCCCAGATCGGTGCCAAGCAACAGCCGCCGCGCCGGATGCGGCTCTCGCCCGAAGCGCAGCACCTGATGCTCGCGTATCACTGGCCCGGCAACGTGCGCGAGCTGATGAACGTGCTCGAGCGCGGCGTCGCGCTGTGCCAGGGCGAGCTGATCGCCGACGACGATCTGCCGTCGCACGTGCGCGAGCGCAGGCCCGCCGATTTCCTCGGTGCAGCGGTCGCCCGCCGCATGACGCTGTCCGAGCTCGAGCGCGAGTTCATCGAGCGCGTGCTCGAGGACGAGGCCGGCAACAAGACGCGCGCGGCCCAACGACTCGGCCTCGATCGCAAGACGCTGTATCGCAAGCTCGACGAGTACGCGAAGCAAGACGGCAAGAACGAGCCGACGCGACCGTCGCATCCCGACAAGCCCGACGACGATAACTAACGCCGTTAGATATCGACCATCGCGCATCTGTTACAGCGCGCGGCTCTGTACGTAGGGGCCCGCTGATTGCAGTTCGTCCTGCGTTAGACGACAGGCGAGGACGTAACTATGCAGAAGCTACAACTGTGTGCGGCAGCGCTCGCTGTCATGGCGTGCGCTTCTGACAGCGACGACCTGACCAGCGGGCGGCGCAAGCCGAGGCCGCCGCCGTCGACGCTGCCCGATGCGACCGAGCCGCCACCACCGGATCCCGGCGGCACGATCAGCTGCTACACGCAGGGCGCGCCATCGACGACGTGCACGCTGCCGTCGCATTGCTGCTTCACGAACTACAGCGCGTATCACAACGGCTATTGCACGACCGACAGTTGTGGCTGGGGCACGATTACCTGCGACGGACCCGAGGACTGCTCGAGCGGGCAACAGTGCTGCGCGACGAAGTCCGACGGCGGTTGGTCGCTCGCGTGCTCGAACACCGCGTGCGGCGCTCCACCCCTCGGCGAAGAGCTGTGTCAGTCGAGCGAGACATGCAGCGGCCGGTCGTGCGTGTCGGCCTACGACGTCAACTACGATCTGCCGCGCACGCTGAACGTCTGCCGTTAGCTACTCGCAGCCGAATGCGTGCAGGCGGCCGTCGGCACCCGACGTATAGAGGCGCGTGCCCGCGGTGTCGGCGGCGATGCCGATCGGTGCAGGAATCGTCAGCGCGCCACCGACGGCTGTCGCAGTCTCGGCATTCCACACCCGCAACGTGCCTTCGCTGCCGGCCGTGACGAACAGCGCGGCGCCAGGCAGCAGCACGGCGCCGACCGCGCTGTGTTCGGTGACGTCGGTGATCACCGTCGGACCCGCAGCGACGTCGTCGGGCGCAAACGTCGCGACGAAGCCATCGCCGGCGGCGACGAGCCGCTTTGCATCCTTGTCGATGGCGACCGCGCGCACGTGACCTTGGCGCATCTGATCGTTCCACACGTCGGGCGCCTCGATCGGCGAGTCCGCCACGCGCCGCTCGAGCTGCGGCGTGCTGTACCAGTGACCGGCCGTGTAGAGCCGGTTACTCGGCGCGTAGGTGATCGCGTCGACGCCCCACATCGTCGAGGTCAATTGAGTCATGCCGCCCGCCATCCGATCGACGACGAATAGCTCACCGGTCGTCGTGCCGGTCACCGCGCGCGCAGCATCGGTGCTGACTGCGAGCGCCGACAGCGTGACGTCGGCGATCGTCGTCGTGGTAGCGGGCATCGCGTCGGCGAGCGTCCACTCGGCAACCTGACCCTGTTCGGTCGCTGCCAGAATGTGATCGGCCGATAGCGCCATCGCGGCGATCGGTGCGCCCTGCATCGTGAACGGCCGGCCATAGCTCGGCTCGTCGCCGTCGACGGTCCATTGCTTGACGCTGCCGTCCTGGCTGCCGAGCACGACGAGGGGGCCGGCCACGATCGACCGCACCGGTCCGTGTTGGTTACCGACCGACCACAGCTCCTTGAGCGAGCCGCCATCGATCACGCACTTCTCGAGCGCTGACAGCTCGCCCGGCGGATCGATGACGTCGTCGCCACCGCCGTCGTCGCCCGTCATCGGATTCGTTCCACACGCTGCTAAAGCCAGCACCAAGCCATAGATCTTCATTGAGAGCCTCCCGGTGCCGGGGAATCTACGGGTGGGGCATCGCACGGACAATCAGTATTGTTGAGACTGCATTATACGGATACGCTGAATTATGCTGCCCGACCTCGAATCGCTGCGTTGCTTCGACGCGGCGGCCACGCACCTGTCGTTTCGCATCGCTGCGCAGACCGTCGCGCTGTCACCTGCGGCCTTCGGCGATCGCATCAAGCGGCTCGAGCAGCAGCTCGACGCGCCGCTGTTCGCGCGCACCACGCGACGGGTTGCACTGACGCCGGCGGGCCAGCGTCTATTGCCACAAGCGCGGCGCGTACTCGAGGAAGCAGCGCGCTGTACGCGCATCGTCCACGAACAGGACCTCGCGGTGCCGTTCGCGCTATCGGTCGGCACGCGGTTCGAGCTCGGCCTGTCGTGGCTCACCCCTGCCCTGCCGAAGCTGCAGGCACGGCGTCCCGAGCGAACGGTGCACCTCGTGTTCGGCGACAGTCCCGAGCTGCTCGCGCGCGTGCGCAACGGCGTGCTCGATTGCGTCGTGACGAGCACGCGACTCACCGCGGGCGAGCTGTCCTACGAGAAGCTGCACGACGAGGAGTACTTGTTCGTCGCGAGCGCGCAACGGATCCGCCATCACCCGCTGGCCCGCGCCGCCCACGCTTCACACCATGCGCTGATCGACGCCTCGCCGGACCTGCCGCTGTTTCGCTACTTCCTCGACGCGCTGCGCACGCGCGAGGTCTGGAGCTTCGCGAAAGTCGAGTACCTCGGCACGATCGCGGCGATCCGCTTGCGCGTGCTGCAAGGCGCGGGCGTCGCAGTGTTGCCGCGCTATTTCGTTGCTGCCGACCTGCACGCGCGCCGGCTCGTGCGACTCATGCCGACGACCGAGCTGCTCCGCGATGCCTTTCGCCTCGTGTGGCGCACGGGTCATCCTCGCGAGCCCTCGCTCCGCGAGCTCGCGACCGATTTGGTCAGGATGCCGGTGCGCTGATCACGCGCGCGACGCCAACGACTCTTTGAACCGGCGCAGGCCAAGCTCGGTCTTGAGATCGGTGAGCTGGCCATTGCGACATGCGGCAATCGCGTCGTCGAGGAGCAGCCACGCCGTGCGCGCGCCCTCCTCCATCGGCGAACCGTCGCCCTGCAGCGGCTGCTGGGTTGCCGGATCGACTTCGACCGCGGTGAAGTAGAACTTCTCGACGAGACAGCCGGGCGACGGGAACATGCCCGCACCGAGCAGCACGACCTTGTCCTGCTCGACAAGGAAGCCGGCCTCCTCGTGGACCTCGTGTGCGGCGCGCGCCTTGAGCCCGGCCTCGCCCTGATCGCCTTCCTCGATGATGCCGGCTACGAGCTCGGTCAAGAACAAGGCCGGCTTCTGCTCGGGCAGCGGCGCGCGTGCCGGGTCGCGGCCCATCACGAGCACGGGCCGCAAACCGTGGCGCACGAGCACTTCGACACCGCGCTCGGTACGCGCGAACACGACGACGACGACGGCGTCCTGGCCAAACGGGCGCACGACCGCGTCGCACACGTACTGTTGCGATGCGCTGCCGTCGCCGCGCACGTTGCGCAAGTGGAGCCGACGAATCGCGAGAAAGCCTCCGTCGCCGACGCGCTCGTCGCTATCGACGATCAGATCTCTGACTTCGCTCACGGAGTCGCGGAGCCCGCCGCCGAACCTGGTGCCGCCGGAGCTTGTGGCTGCTGTGTCGCACCCGGTGCCGCCGACGGTTCGTCGGGCGCCGGTCCAGGTGCAGGCGCCGGCGCGAGGCCGCCGGGCTGCTTCACCTCGTACTGCGCGAGCGCCTTGTGGATCTCGAGCGCGAGCTGATCGACTTTGCCCGTCGCCCAGCCTGGCACGCTCGGATCATCTTCCTTGAGCTCGTCGGGCTTCGGCATGCCGCTGTTCTTGCGGTGCATGACCGCCGAGCATTTGACGATCCACTTGTCGCCATCGGGCAACATCGTCACGACGAGGACGATCCGGATGCTCTTGTCGGGCAGATCGCGCTCGTCGTCGATGGTCGCAGACGTGGTCAGCCCTTCCGGCGAGTACCAACGCGCATGCGTCTGCAGGCCGAGCGTGGTCTCGTCGGATTTTTGCAGCTGGTACTTCGACTCTACCGCGCCCTTCACCACCGCGAACAGCTGGAGCTTGTCGCCCTGATAGCGGGCAGACTTCGCGGTCGCGACTTCCTTCGATGAGGGACCGCAGGCCACCGCCGCGATCGTTAGGAGTGCCACGAGGTATTGCATGGCGCGAGTTGACTACTTCGTGGCGTAGTTCTGCAAGCGCTTGTGGATCTCCAGTTGCAAGGTGTCGACGCGTCCCGAGACCCAACCCGGTAAATTCGGATCATCGGGCTTGAGCTCGCGCGGTTGCGGACTGCCCGATAGATGCTGCAACGTGCGCGGCGTCACCGTGATCATGTATCGACGGGACTCGGTCGGCACCATCTCGACCAGGAGCTCGAGCCGAATGCTGCCTGCACCGATCGTTACGTAATCGCCGGCGCCGCTCGATTGCCGCCCGCCCTCGGGGTTGTACCACTGCGGTTGCGTGACCAGCGCGTAGCTCTCGCCGTTCTGGCCCGCGTCGGCGATCTTGTAGGTCTCGGCCGTCGTGTCGACGACAACCTTGAACATCGCCGGCGGCTCGCCGGTGTAATTCGCCAGCTTCGCCGTCTTGATCTCCGCGGATGACGGTCCGCATGCAACTAGGGCGCACAGGGCCGCGAACATCAAACATCGCATGGGCTCGGTGATACCTTCCCCGCATGGCCGAGCTCAAGGGCACGCGCGCACTTGTCACGGGCGCCTCCGGTGGCATCGGCGCGGCGATCGCACGCGAGCTCGCGTCGCGTGGCGTTCATCTCGTGCTCGCGGCACGCAGACGCGCGCAGCTCGACGCGGTTGCGGCCGGCTGCCTCGGGTTCGGTGTGCTGACCGAAGTGATCACCGCCGATCTCGGGACGCCCGGCGGTGCGCGCGAGCTGTGGACCGAGGCGACGCGTACCCCGGTCGACATCGTGATCAACAACGCCGGCTTCGGATACTTCCGGCCGTTCGTAGAGATCGATTGGGCGCGCGACGCCGAGCTCGTGCAGCTCAACGTCACGTCGCTCCTCGAGCTCTCGAAGCGCTTCGCCGAGCATCGCAAGGGCCGGAGCGGCCGCGGGTACCTCGTCAACATCGCTTCGATCGGTGCGTATCAGTCGATACCGAACATGGCGCTCTACGCGGCGAGCAAAGCGTTCGTGCGCAACTTCACCGAAGGGCTGCACGACGAGTGGCGCGGCACGTCGCTGTCGGCGACGTCGATCTGTCCAGGCGGCACGAAGACGGATTTCCACTCGATGGCCGGCGCCGGCGACTACGGTTGGCTCGCGAATCTCTCGATGATGACCGCCGAGCAGGTCGCACGGATCACGGTCGACGCGATGGTGCGCCGCAAGCGCAACGTGATCCCGGGTCTGATGAACAAGCTGTCGTGCTGGGGCGTGCGCTTCGTGCCGAGGCGGTTCGCGTCGTGGATGTCACGCCGCGTGCTCGGCAAGCCGCGCCCCGGCGAATTGCCCGCGCGCACGACGGAGGCCGCATGACCGAGCACCACAACGTTCGCCACTGGACCAACGACAACAAGGGTGTCTACGAGGTCTGGTACATGACCTGGAACCACCCGCAGACCGACCAGGGCTTCTGGCTGCGCTACATCACGGAAGCGCCGGTGGATGGCCCCGCGCGTGGCGAGCTGTGGTTTGCGCGGTTCGATCCAAAGAATCCTTCGCGCACGTTCGGGATCCACAAGCGGTTCCCGATCGATCTTCTGCGCAGCGGCGCCGATCCGTTCTCGCTCGAGATCGCAGGCAGCCGGCTCGGTCACGATCACGCGATCGGCCAGCTCGCAGGCAACGGCCACGAGGTGACGTGGGATCTGCGCTGGCACCCGGCAGCACAGATCCTGCGCCTGTTGCCCGACGTGATGTACGCGCGCGGTGGGCTCGGCGAGACCACCGTGCAGTCACCGAATCCGCGCGTCGCGGTGAGTGGCACGCTCGTCGTCGACGGCGAGACGCTCACGTTCGAGCGCGCGACGTTCGGCCAGACCCATTTGTGGGGCAAGAAGCACGCGTACTCGTGGACGTGGGGACGCTGCGCCGAGTTCGCCGGCGCACCCGACGCGCTGCTCGAGCTACTCGCCGTGCGCCTGCAGCGCCGCGGCACGACGCTGCCGCCGATGACGCTCGTGTGTCTCGACCTCGACGGCGAGCAGTATCGGCTCAATCAGTTCCGTCACGTCGCTGGCAATCGCGGCACGTGGGGAAATGGCCGCGTCACCTTTTCGGCGTGGTCGCCCACCGTGAAGATCGAAGGCGAGCTGTCGGCGGCGCCCGATGATTTCGTATCCGCGCCGTACCTGGATCCAGACGGCACCGAGGTGTTCTGCGCGAACACCGAAATCGGCGATGCGCGCGTCACCGTGTTCAAGCGCGCCGGCCTGGCCTGGCGGGAGCACCGTACGATCGAGGGCAAGCGGCGCGCGCATTTCGAGCTCGGCGGCCGCGCTCGCGATCCTGCCGTCACGCGCGAGCACACGCTCCTCACGTGAGGTAGTGTCGCCCGCGATGGAGCCGAAGAAGACCCCGCTCTGGGACGCTCACCGGCAGCTGAACGCGAGGCTCGTCGACTTCGCAGGCTGGCACATGCCGGTGTCGTATCCGGCCGGCACGATCAAAGAGCACAAAGCGGTGCGCACCGCGCTCGGTCTGTTCGACGTCTCGCACATGGGCGAGGCGTATCTGCGCGGGCCGCGGGCGCGCGAGGTCGTCGCGAAGCTGACCACGAACGCGTGCGAGTCGGCACCACCCGGCAAAGCGGTTTACACGCTGCTGTGCACGCCCAGCGGTGGCGTCGTCGACGACTGCATCTTCTACAAGCGCGCCGACGATGACTTCATGGTCATCTTCAACGCCGGCAACGTCGACAAAGACCTCAACTGGTTTCGCGAGCACGCGTCGACGACGTGCGACGTGATCGACGTCAGCGATCAGACCGCGCTGATCGCGGTGCAAGGCCCCAAGGCCGT
>DATDCH010000541.1:0-23041 GCA_036524455.1 Kofleriaceae bacterium
GCGATCCATGCGATCGCCGAGCGTGCGGTCGGCGGCGATCATCGCACCGAGCTCGAGCGCGCGCGAACCGTAGACGCCGCACAGGTGCGTCGCAGTGTCGACGTCGAGGCTGTGCTCCGCCATGAGCCGGCGACCGATCGCCGCGACACCTTCGAGATCGGTTGGCTCGACACCGATCGCGCCCGGCAGCGGTCGGTTCTTCGTGCTCTCGCGCTGGAGCGTGTTGCGATCGATATCGCCGAGATCCTCGAGAAGCGCGACCGTCTTGTTCACGGCTTCGCGTGCCATGCGCCGGTACGTCGTCAGCTTGCCGCCCGCGATGATCACGAGGCCGTCTTGCTTCGTGAACACTTCGTGCTCGCGCGAGATCTCCGACTCGTCGACGTTCGGCGGCGCGGCGATTAGCGGGCGCAGACCGGCCCATGTCGAGATCACGTCGTCGGGCGTCAGGTTGGCGCCGGGGAAATAGCCGTTGCCGCTGTCGCACAGGTACTTGACGTCGGCGGCGTCGGCGGCCACCTCGTCGGCCGTGCCGGCGAAGTCGGTATCCGTCGTGCCGAGCACGCTGCGGTCACGCCACGGCAGCGCGAACATCACGCGGTTGTCGATCGGCGAGATCAGCGTGATCGCACGCGCGAGCGGCAGCCGTTCACGCGGCAGCACGACGTGCACGCCCTTGGTGCGGCGCAGCAGCGGTCGATCCATCGGAATCTCGAAGCGCCGGATCATCTCGTCGGTCCAGGCGCCCGCTGCGAGCACGACGGCTTTCGCGCCGACCGTCCACGTCTTGTTCGCGAGCCGATCCTTGACGACGACGCCGGTGATGCGGCCATCGCCGCGGCGCTCGAACCGCAGCACTTCGGTATACGTGTGACACGCGGCGCCGAGCAGCTCGGCATCGAGCGCGTTCTCGAGCACGAGGCGCGCGTCGTCGGTCGCGCAGTCGTAGTACTCGAGTGCACCGCGCAGACCTTCGGGACGCAGCTGCGGCTCGAGCGCGAGCGCTGCCTTCGTGCCGCGAAACGCTTTGTGCATGCGCGGCGCCTGGAACAACGCGAGCGAGTCGTAGATCCACAGCCCGACGTTCATGATCTCGAAGCCGGGCCGCACGCCCTTGTAGATCGGGATCAGAAACGGCAGCGGGCGGACGAGGTGCGGCGCGACGCGCGTCTGCACGCGGCGCTCGCTCACCGACTCGAACACGAGCCCGATCTCGCCGTGCTCGAGATAGCGCAGCCCACCGTGGATCATCTTGCTCGACTTCGAAGACGTCCCCGACGCGTAGTCGCTCTTCTCGAACAGCGCGACCTTCAGGCCGCGCAGCGCCGCATCGCGCGCGATGCCCACGCCGGTGATGCCACCGCCGATGACGACCAGGTCGTACTGCACTATGGTTTGGTTACACCAACCCGGTCGAGTTTGCGAGCCACGTGCGCGGCCAGCTCCCGAGCCAGATTCTGAACCGTCATCTCGCCGGTCACCTTGATCTGATCGCCCGCCTCGAGCGCGATCGGAATCGCGCCTGCGAGCTGCCAGCCCTCCGGAGCTTCGTGTGCGTTCGCCGCGAGGTACACCGGTGCAACCGCGGAGGCGGCGGCAATCACCGGCACGACGTTGACCGCCGGCATCGCGTGCGGCGCGAGGATCGTGATCGTCTGCGTCTTGTCGTCGCCGACCAGCTCACGCAGCTTCGCGCCGAGCTTGTCGGTCTCGACTTTCTCGCCGGGGTAACCTTTGTCACCGAGCTGCGCCACGACACCGGCGGCGGTCAGCTTGGCGCGCGGCATCCGCCCGATGTACATCTCGGCGCCGAGCACCGTGATCTGTAGCTCGCCGACTTTGGGCGTCACGGATTCGGAGTCGGGCAAGATCACGCCGGCACCGGTGATCGTGACCGCGGGCAGCGGCAGCTCGATTGCGGCAAGCTTGTCGGCGGTCGCGCCGCCTTTCGCAGCGACTGCACGCGCGATCCGATCGAGCGCGAAGAACGGCGCGCTCATGAAGCGGTCGTCGGGCGAACCGTTGACCTTCGCCTCGCACGCTTTCGCGAGCTGGCGCCACGGCGTGTTGACGCCTTGGCCGCGGACCTTGTCGACGCCGAGCACGAACTTCTGCTTGCTGTCCCCGGTGCAGAACGCATCGCACGCGACGAGCAGCGCCTCGATCTGCTCGCGCTTCGGACCGCCCGTTGCCGGATCGGTGTTCCACTGCAGCAGCGGCGTCCAGTCGCGGCCGCATGCCTGGCAGCCCTGGATGAGGATCATCGGCCGCGCTGCGAGCGGCGCGCCGGCGGCCTTGTCGATCGCTTGCTCGCACTTCGCCCAGTCGATCTTGACGTCGACCTTCGAGCCCGAGCCCGAGCCCGCTGCGGGCTCTTGCTTCTTCTTGCCTTTGCAGCCGACCACCAGCACGAGCGCGATCGGGACGATCAGGAGCCCGCGCACCGGTTAGGTCCGATCGACTTCGAGTCCGTACTTCTTGACCAGCCGATGAATGTAGTTGCGATCGATGCCGGCTTCGGCGGCGGCCCGCGAGATGTTGCCGTGGTGGCGCGCGAGCAGCGCAGACAGGTAGTCGCGCTCGAACGCCTCGACGAGCTGCGCCTTCGCTTCCTTGAACGGCATCTCGAGCACGTCGGGGTTGCTCTGGCGCTTCTGGGTCTCGTCGGCGCTCGGCTGGCTCGGCCGATTGCTCGTGCTGCCTTCACCGAGATCCGCGAGCGCAGAATCGCCGAGCGACAGCGCGCGCTCGACGACGTTGCGGAGCTCGCGCACGTTGCCCGGCCAGTCGTGGCGCTGGAGCTGATCGAGCAGCGCCGGCGATTGCGCGAAGCTGCCGCGGCCCATCTTCTCGGCGAACCATGTCGCGAGGGTAGGGATGTCGGCCTTGCGGTCGCGCAGCGGCGGGACGTACGTCGCGACGACCGCGAGCCGGTAATACAAGTCTTCGCGGAACTGCCCGGTCTTGACCATCGCGCGCAGGTCGCGGTGCGTCGCCGCGATCACGCGAATGTCGACGTCGACCGATTGCGTCTCGCCGACGCGGCGCACCTGCCGGCGATCGAGCACGCGCAGCAGCTGCGGCTGGAGGTCGATCGCGAGCTCGCCGATCTCGTCGAGGAACAGCGTGCCGTGATTCGCGGCTTCGATGAGGCCCTGCTTGTCGGCGCCGGCGCCGGTGAAGCTGCCCTTCGCATGGCCGAACAGCTCGGATGCGATCAGCTCGTGCGGGATCGAGCCGCAGTCGACAACGACGAAAGGCCCTTTCGCGCGCCGGCTGCCACGATGCACGGCCTCGGCGATCGCTTCCTTGCCGGTGCCGGTCTCGCCTTGCAGCAAGATCGTCGCTTCGGTCGGCGCTGCCTTCGCGAGCAGCGCGAACAACCGCTTCATCGGTTGGGTGGTGCCGAGCACGTCACCGAATCGATCGGCCCCGAACTCGCCGAGCTCGACGCTCGTATCGACTGGCTCGACATCCATCTCGGTGTGCTTGCCGAGCCGCAGGCGCGCGGCGCCGCTCAGCACCACGCTGCCGATGCGCGCGCCGCCGTGCTTGGTGCCGTTCGTGGTGTCGAGATCGCGGACCTCGATGCCGTCGCGGCGCACGCGGATCTCGAGGTGGTAGCGCGAGACCGTGGCGTCGCTCAGCACGAGGTCGTTGTCGGCATGCGTGCCGACCATCGTGGTGCCTTCATCGAGCATGTGCTCTTTGCCCTGGTCGGGGCCTGCAACCACGCGGAGGCGGAACGATCGCTCGAGCAAGAGGCCCGAGGCGTCATCCGTGAGCAGCTGAGTATGGACTGACGTCACGTCCCTACGCGTTTGTACCCTATTTCACGGTGACCGTCGCGCCAGCTTTGACGCGGACCTGCACGTTCTTGGTGTTGCCGTCCTCGACGACGGAGATCGTGCGCGGGCCGGCCTCGAACAGCGCCTTCTTGACGTTCTTGCCGCCGATCTGCAGCTGCTTGCCTTCGGCCGCCTCGACAAACCCCAGCTCGAATCGGTTGGTCAGCGGTTTGTTCGCGACCACCACCTGGTGCGTGATCTTCGCGGGCGGCGCCAGGAAGTCGACCATGTACGTGCCAGCGGCGAGCATGCACTCGAGCGGAGGCGGTGCATCGCGGCAGTGCGGCGCGTTGTTGACCGTGATCTTGCCGTCGAACGTCGCCTCGACCCTGACGCTGACCCCGGGCACCAGCTTGCCCGTCTTGACCACGCCGACCGCGCCGCGCGACGGCGTGAACGGATCGATCAGCGCGGGCACGTGGTTCGGCAACGTCAGCATGAAGCGCTGGACCTTGCCGGCTTCGACGAGCACCTCGGCCGGTGTCTGCACACCCGCGAGCAGCTGGCCGTTCTGATAGACCTGCGCGCCGAGTGGCTCGGACATCAGCTTGATCCGCGCGAGCTCGTCGGAGACCGCGAGTGGCAGCATCAGCCGCGTTTCTTTGCCCGGGCCTGGTACATCGAGCGTGCCGGTGACGGCGTGGTAGCCGTTCTTCTTGATCGTGTAGGGCACCGACGCGCCGGGCGTGAGCGTCGTGATGGTCTGCGGCGTATTGCCGAACGGCTTGCCGTCGATCTCGATGATCGCGCCCGTGGGTTGCGATTCGAGGATGACCGTCGCCATGCGAGCGACCAGCTCGAACGTGACCTGGCTGCCGCCCTTCTGTGGCTGCACGACCGATGTCTTCGGCTCGTAGCCGTCGAGCTTCGCGACGACCGGATACGCGCGACCGATGACGAGCTCGCGCACGAGCGTGCCGGTGACCGCGGTCCCTTCATTACGCCCTTCGATCTCGATCGTCGCGCCCTTCGGGATGGTCGTGAACGTGACCTGTGCGGTCTCGCTGCCGGGGAACAGTCGCGGCCACGCCGCGATCGCGACGAGCGCGAGCACCGCAACGATCGCGAACGACAGCGCCGCGATCAGGCCGCGCGGCGGTCCGGCTGGCGCCTCGGGGCCGCGCCGGCGCTCGACCGGATGACCGGTGGCCGGCAATCTGCGCGATGCACCCGCGGCGAGTCTGCCGCCCGCATCGATCTTCTCGTTGAAGAAGCCGAACTTCTCGAGCTGCAGCTTCGGCGTCTCGAGGTCGAATACGCACACCGCTTCGGTTGCGACGCCGGGCAGCACGTTGAAGTAAACGGTCGTCGCCGAGTTGACCATCAGGTACAGGCCGAGACCGGCGCCGCCGACCTTGCGATCGATCTGTTGCTCCGAGTGCAGGCACTTGTAGAGGTAGCGCAGCACGGTGTTGCGCTCGAGCGTGCCGAACGCGTCGCGCACGCTGACCACGAATTGCTTGCCATCGCACGCGTACTGCACGACGACCTTTTGCTCGACGCGCAGCGAGATCCTGGTCTTCGTCGGAATCTCGCTGAAGATCGGCTTGCCTTGCTCGTCGACCGGCGCATCGTAGAGCGCGTTCATCAGCATCTCGTCGATGCACTGCTCGATCGCTTCGCGATACTTGCGGCGCACGCCCATCAGCTCGGCGTACTCCGAGATCTGCGAGATGCAGAGTGACTTCTCTTGGTAGTCGCCGACGAGCTGACTGTGTACTTGCGTGCCCCACGAGATCATCTTCTCGAGACCGAAGATGTCGCCCGCGATCACGCGCGTCGTCATCGCCGACAGCTGACGCGAGTCGAAGTTCTCTGCCATCAAGATGCCGGCGATGCGATCCGACGACTGCATGATGTCGACGACGGCCGCCAGGTTCGACTTCGGCAGCACCGCGATCACCTTCGCGTCGCCGTGGAGCCGCGGCAGGATCTCGGCGGCTGCCGTCGCGAGCTCGCCCTCGAGATGCAGCACGACGAGCGCGGCGACGATCTCACCCTTCGCGAGCTCGTCGAGCCGCTGGTGCAGATCGACTGCGCCGCCGGCTGCTTTGAGCGCGGTCGCGAGCTGTTTGCCGAACTGTTTGTCCGGCGATACAGCAATGATTCGCCGAGCGAGCACCCTATGCGAATGGTAGCCCAGGCCGCGCCACTTCGACAGTCTGCGCCTTTGCCGAAGCCCTTATAGAAGCACTCAGAAGAGTACTTGGCCGGAGACGCCGATCACGATGTCGAAGCCGTCGATCGAGCGGTAGCGATGGCCGACGAGGTCGATGGTCTGGACGTGGAGCGGGTTGACCTCATCGGTACCCGGGTTGACCAGGTCGTTATCGTCCTCGTTATCGACGCCTGCATCTGCGAACGAAATCGCGTGGTCCGTCTTCCAGATGAGGTCGGCGAGCACGGCGAAGCGCACGTGTGGGCCGATCTGCGCGCGCACGCCAAACCGGCTGGTCAGCTCGAGGTAGTTCTCGATGTTCGAGATGCCGGGGTGGCTGACCGGGTCGGGCTCGCTGTCGGTCGGGTCGGAGTCGAGGATGAGCGGCCCGCCCAACCGGGTATCACCACCCAACGCGAACACCTCCCACATCTCGGTGTACTCGCGGCCCTCGAAGTGCGCGGTCACGCGGCTGCCGATGTCGATGCTGATCCGCGTCTCGTCGGCGCGATTGTCGAGCGCATACACTTCGAGGCCCGACGCGACCGTCGCCTGCTGGCTGTGCGCGATGTTCGTCGCGCCGAAACCCGGATCGTCGAACAGCGAGTCGCTCTTGTCGGAAAGCGGCACCAGCCACGACAGCTCGATCCACGGCTCCGCCCAGCCGAGCTTGCGCGCAAACGTGGTCCACACCTTGAGCTCCTGCACGCCGCGCGACACGCCCTTGTTCGCGTTTGGCTGCATCGGGTCGAACTTCATCACCGTACCGACCGCGAGCCGGATCTCGGCGCCGATCTTCCACGTCGGCTTGGTGTCGTCCTTGAGCTGGTTCATGAACGCGGTGCCGAGCCCCAGGTGCACCTGATCCAGACCGCGGCGCGTCGGGCCGCGAAACGCGAGGTCGCCGACCGTCGGAGTGCCCGGATCGTTGGAGTCGAAGCCGTCCATCGGAATCAGCCCATCGCGCACGGTCGGCGAGATCGGCCGGCCGTTCGGATCGTCGAAGCGCAGCTCGCGCGCCTGCTGGATCACGATCGGCAGCGCCGCGCTGAGGAACGTGTCGCGAAACACGCCGACCTGAACCCGCGGCGTCAGCACGTGGCGGAACTGCTTGAACTCGAGGTCGCTGACCGTGCGCGTACCGTCGAGCGGATCGCGGTTCGGGTCGACCACCTCGCGAAACAGCCGCGAGCTCGACAGCTCGTACGCGTAGTCGAGCTCGGTCCACACGTCGACCGACTTGTTCGCGAAGCCGGCCATCGGCGACTCCGGATCCTGGCCGCCCGGCACGATCGAATCGGGCCCCGCATACGCGTTCACCGACAGCGCGAGCCCAGAACAAACGAGCAACGTGACCGGCCGCAGCACCCTGCCTGCAGATTATCACGACTAGAATGATCTCCATGACGCCATACCCGCTGTCTCTCCAGCTCGGCATGAAGCGGTTCCACGGCCACATCTTCCTCGCCCCGCAACGGCTCTACTTCGTGTGCAGCAAGCAGGGCGGCGCCTGGGCAGCCGCGATCGGCCAAGGCCTCGGCGGTGCGATCGGCGGCGCGATCGCCGGCTTCGCGCAACCGACGGCGGGCGCGGCGCCGCCGGTCGTCGACGAAGCGCAGCTGCAACAGGCGGTCGCGCAGAACGAGGGCTCGCTGATCATGGACGCCGCCAAGATCGAGGAGATCAAAGAGACGATCTGGTGGCGCCTGATCCGGTTTGACGGCAAGAAGTACGGACTGCCAAGCGGGCTCGGCAAGCCACTCAAGCAAGAGCTCGGCAAGTGGGCCGTCGCGCACAACGTGAAGCAGAAGGGGCTCGTGAAGTCGTAGGCCCCTCTCGCGGTCGGTCCGTCAGGCGCGGCGCGCCTCTCTGATGGAACGCCAAAACGCCAGGGAGCCAAGAACGCCGGCAGAAAGCGATCGGGGAGAGTGCGCTCGCGCTTGGACGGCGCGGATCAGGTCCGAACCCCGATCTCTGTGGCGTCGTTAGAACGCAGGCAGAAGTGATCGCGAGATTGCGCTCGCGCTTGGACGGCGCGGATCAGGTCCGAACCCCGATCCTCCGGTGGCGTCTTTGGCCTCTGCGGCGTCTTTGCGTTAGATCTGGAGCACGTTCTGTGGCGCCGAAGGCGCCCGACGCTTTCGGCAGTCACGAGCGATGGACCGCGCACCCCGGCGCCTAGCCCTCTTTGTCGCGCAGGCCGAATTCCTTCATCTTCATCTGCAGGCTCTTGCGGCTGATCTTGAGCAGGCGCGCGGCCTGCGTCACGTTGCCGCCGGTCTCTTCGAGTGCCTTGACGATCAGCTCGCGCTCGACGCGCGCGGTCTCGGCGCGCACGACTTCCTTGAGCGAGCCCGAGATCTCGGCGTGCTCGTTGAGCTCGTCGTCGAGCGGGGCCGCATCGATCGCCGCCATCGGCCCTGACTGATTGGCAGGCGAGGGCGCGAGCACGAGCTGGAGATCGGCGCGCTCGATGCGATCACCTTTCGCGAACAGGATCGTGCGCTCGAGGACGTTCTCGAGCTCGCGGATGTTGCCCGGCCACGTGTGCGACTCGAGCGCGGCGAGCGCCTCGTCGGAGATGCCGGTGATGCTCTTCTTGAGCCGCTCGTTGAACTTCTTGATCACGTGCTGGACCAGGAACGGGATGTCGCCGGTGCGCTTGCGCAGCGGTGGAATCTGCAGCGGCACGACGTTGAGGCGATAGAACAGATCCTCGCGGAAGTTGCCGCGTATGATCTCTTGCTCGAGGTCGCGGTTCGTCGCCGTGATCAAGCGGACGTCGACCTTGATCGTCTTGAGGCCGCCGACGCGCTCGAACTCCGATTCCTGGATCGCGCGCAGCAGCTTGACCTGCATCTCGACCGGGATCTCGCCGATCTCGTCGAGGAACAGCGTGTCGGCGTCGGCGAGCTCGAAGCGGCCCGGCTTGCTCGAGGTCGCGCCGGTGAACGCGCCCTTCTCGTAGCCGAATAACTCCGACTCCATCAGCGTCTTGGGAATCGCTGCGCAGTTGATCTTGATGAACGGCTGGCCTTTGCGGCTCGACTCCTCGTGCAGGGCTTTGGCGACGAGCTCCTTGCCGGTTCCCGACTCGCCGGTGATCAGCACCGTCGACGGCGTGTCGGCGACCTTCTCGATCACCGCGAAGATCGCGTGCATCTCGGCGGACTGGCCGACGAGGCCGAACCTGCCGCGCTGCTCGGTCTCGCTCGTGACGTAGAGCTGCTGCTGCGGCGCGAGCCGGTTTGCTGCGGCTTGGCCGATCGCCTTCTCGACGATGATGCGAATCGCATCTTGCTCGAACGGCTTCTCGATGTAGTCGAACGCGCCCGCCTTGATCGCCTCGACCGCCTGGCCGACCGAGCCGTACGCGGTGATCATGATGACCGGGACCTGCGGGTGGTTCTTCGAGGCGGTGCGCAGCACTTCCATGCCGTCGGCGCCGGGCATCCGCAAGTCGGTGATCACGACGTCGACATCGGCGAGCCGCTCGATCGCTTCGAGGCCGGTTGCAGCCTGCACGACCTCGTGACCTTCGCGCCGCAGCAGCGCGGTCAGCACGCGGCGCAGGTTCTGCTCGTCGTCGGCGACGAGGATCTTGGTCGGCTGCATCGCCGGCTACTCTATCCGGTTCCGGCCTCCGAGGTAGCGGGTGCGGGCGCAACTGCGGGAGGTGTGTCTTCCGTCTTGTCGGGCTCGGCGGGCTTGTCAGCCTTGTCAGCCTTGTCAGCCTTCTCCGGCTTGTCGGCAATCGGCCTCAGGCCGCCGGTCTCGGTGATGTCCTCGACGTTCGCGGCCGGCACCGGCTCGGCGGCTGGGAGGAACACCGAGAACGTCGAGCCCTGACCGATCGTCGAGCGCACCTCGATCGTGCCGCCGTGCTGGTTGATGATGCGGTGGCTGATCGCGAGGCCGAGGCCGGTGCCTTTCTGCTTCGTCGTGTAGAACGGGATGAACAGCTTCTTGAGGCGATCGCGCGGAATGCCGATACCGGTGTCGCGGAACCGCACCTCGCAGAACTGGCCGTAGCCGAGACGCGAGCGCCGGCGGCGCGTGGTCAGGATCTCGAGCGTGCCGCCGTCGGGCATCGCCTGCAGCGCGTTCTGGCCGAGGTTCAAGAACACTTGCAGTAGCGACTCCGGATCGCCCGCGACGAGCGGCAGTTGCTCGTCGGTGCGCACGCGCAGATCGACGTTCTTCAGCGGATCCTTTTGCAGCAGCTGCACGGTCTTGCGCACGACGTTGTTGAGATCGACCTTGTCGGCGCCGTCGCGGCCCGGGCGTTCCGCGCGCGCGTAATCGAGGAACCGCGTGACGACGTTGTTCAGCCGGTTCGCTTCCTCGACGATGATCTGGAGGAACTCCGCGTTCTCGGTGTGCTGCTGAGTCTGCCGCGGTCCATCCGAGGTCATCAGCAGCTGCGCGGCACCTTTGATCGCGCCGAGTGGGTTGCGGATCTCGTGCGCGAGACCGGCGGCCATTTCACCGAGCGCTGCGAGACGGTCGCGCTCCTTGACGCGTTCGTACACTTGCGATGATTCGATCACGCGCGCCGCGCCGATCGCGAGCTGGCGGAACGTGTCGATGTCGTCGGGATCGAATGCGCTGTCGGTGCGATCGTCGCGCACGCAGAACAGGCCGAGCAGCCACGGGCCTTGCTCGGTTTCGGCCGAGCCGAACAGCGGGAAAATCAGCGCGGCCGACAGCTCCTCGACGCGGGTCTTGAGGGCGAGCAGCGCGGTGCGTTTGGCTTCCGACTCGGGCGCCTGGCCGACCTCGTCGAGCTCGCGCGCGAGCGCTTCGAGATCGAGGAATGCGCCACGCACGCGATCGAGCAGCACGCGCTCGGCGTTCGCGTCGAGGCGATCGGGCGGCGCCTGGCCGAGATACCCGGCGCGATCGAAGCCCGCACCGTCGGCGTCGAGCAAGTAGACGGCCGCATCGGTGACGCGCCGCGATTCTTCGAGCGCGGTCATGATGCGCGCGACCATGTCCTGGACGTCGACGACGCCGGGCAGCTCGCGGCGCACCGCCTCGAGGCGGCCGCGCAGCTCGGTGCGCTGGCGTAATAGCCAGCGGTTGATGCCGTTCTCGAGCCAGTTACGCACCGGCTCGAACAAGATCAGGATCACGAACGACGCGACGAGCGCGTTGAGCAGATACAGGCCTTCCGGGCGCTGTCCTTCCTGGCCCACCCAGTAGATGAGAAAGCCGTAGACGGCGGTCAGCATCGCGACGAGCGTGCCGAGCACCGCCATCTTGCCGACGAGCTCGTTGAGGTCGAGCAGCCGGTTGCGAAACAGCGTCTGCGACAGGAAGTAGAGGTAGAGGATACCGAGCACGTTGCCGACCGCGGGCCACGCGACGCCGAGGCGCGGCAACACGTCGGTGAGCGTCAGCGTCGTCGCGACAAAGCCGCCGAGCGCGAGGTAACCGACGCGCGTGCGCTCGGCGCGCTTCGTGGTCGCGCGGTACTGCACGAACATGTCCCAGACGCAGCGGTAGAGACCGCCGAACACGTAGAGGCCGAACGGCACCAGGAAGTACGGCGACGTGTGGATCGGCGGCGCACCGGCGGGCGAAGCGATCGCCGAGTAGACGAGCGCGGCGTAAGCGACGAGCGTCCACGCGAGCGTGACGCGCGGGCCACGCTTGGGGCCGCCGATCGATGGTTGTGCGAGGAAGATGCGATAGAAGCGGATCGCAGTCGGTGGAATCGTCGCCGCTGCCCATAGCGACAGCCAGCGCATCACCGGGCTCGAGCTCGCGGCATCGATGAACGAGCACAAGTGCCACGCGCTCACGACGAACGTGAACGCCGCAAACGACGTGTACATCTTGTCCGAGCGCGATCGCAGCAGCACCGACGTGCCGATCGCGAGGATCAGCAGCGCGGCGAGCAGCGTGGAGACTGCCTGGACGTCCACGTTCGCAGTCTACCCGCCTCAGGCGCTAAACGGCCACCACCAGCGGCGGCGCGAGCTACGGCTTTTGCCGCTAAGTGCTCGTCGCATCTCGTCGGCGTCGGCGAATCGACGAGCCGGATCCTTCGCGAGCGCGCGATCGATCACGGCCGCGAGCGGCTTCGGCAGGTCCGCGGGCAGCTCGCGCGGTGTCGCCGAGACGTGGGCGTCGAGCTGCTGGAACGTCGAGGCGGCCGCGAACGGCGGCTCGCCGGCGAGTGCCTCGTACATCATGACGCCGAGCGAGTACAGGTCGCTGCGGCCATCGAGCGGCAGGCCTCGGACCTGCTCGGGTGACATGTAACGCGGCGTGCCGACGCTCGTGCCCTTCGCGGTCAGCGCGGGCGCGCTCGGGTCGCCGAACCGTTTCGCGAGCCCGAAGTCGACGATCACCACCCGCTCTGTGACACGGGGCCGCGCGAACGAGCTGGATGCGCTCGCATTGCCGAACGAGCTCGACGCGCTCGCACTGCGGAACGACGACGATGCGCTCGCGTCACCACCACCGGTGACGAACACGTTCGACGGCTTGAGATCGCGATGCACGATGCCTGCTTTGTGCGCCGCCGCGAGCCCACGCAAGATCTCGATCGCGACCGGCACGACGTCCTCGACGGGCACACGCCCTTGCCACAGCTCGGCGAGCGTCGCGCCCGCGAGCAGCTCCATCACGAGGTAGAGCCGCCGATCGTCGGTGTGGCCCATGCCGAACACCTGCACCACGTTCGGGTGATGAATCGCCGCTGCGGCACGCGCCTCGCTGATCATGCGCAGCGCGTCGACCTCGTCGGTCGCCTGGTCGAGCACCTTGAGCGCCGCCGAATGACCGCTGCGCTCGTGCACGGCCCGATACACCTGGGCGAAGCCGCCTTCGCCGAGCCGCGCTTGCACGACGTATTCGCCGATAGTGCGGCCGACCAGGTCTTGCGCGCCGACGCCAACCAGCTCCGCACCGTCGCGCGCGCAGGTGCCCGGCGCCGTCGCCGTCTGGCCGCATCGCGGGCAATACCAAGCCACGATTTGATCGTACGCCATCCATCGCGCATCTTTGACCCATGCAACGTCTCTGGGTGGTCGTGGTGATCGCGCTCGTCGGGTGCGAGGAACCGTTGGTGCTCGGCCGATCGAAGCCTGCAGGGCAGGGCGAGGCGAAGCGCGTCGAGCCGCCTGGTCCGACGCGCGTGGCTCCCGATCGGGTGGGCCGACCCGATCCGGGATCGGCGCTCGTGCAAGCCCCGCCCGACGCGGCCGTGCAGGCGCCGGCTGCCGTCACGGTGTTCGAGGTCTACTCGCCGATGTCGATGACGCTCGCCGGCGACACGCTGATGTGGACCGATCCGAAGGGCTCGCTGTGGTCGATGCCGGCGAGCGGCGGCAAGCCGACCGAGCTGTCGCACCAGCATCTGCCGGGGCGGCCGATGTTCATGAACCTCGCGACCCACGCGGGTGCGGTGATCGCGTCGCGCCAGGGCGACCTCGTGCGCGTCGATGTCCCCGAGGGGCCGCTCGTTCCACTTGGCCTCGAGCTCGGTGAGGACTCGCTGCTCGAGATGGTCAGCGACGGCACGGCGCTGTACGCAACCAGCTACGAGCAACGCTCCGCGATCTACAAGATCGTCGATGGCAAGAAGACGAAGCTGCTCGATCACCGGTCCGCGAGCATCGAGGTGCGCGGCGGCACGCTGTACGCGCTGAGCTACTCGACCGGCACGCTCGTCGCGGTGAAGACGAGCGGTGGCACGCCGCGTACGATCGCACGGGGATTGCCGAAGCCGACCGGCTTCGACGTCGACGACACCAGCGCCTATGCGTGGTGCGAGAAAGACGCGACGCTGCGCAAGATCGATCTCAAGACCGGCAAGATCACGGTGCTCGAGAGCAAGGATCTCGGCAACAGCGATGTGGTCGTCGCGGACGGCGACTGGGTCTACCTGCATACCTGGCTCGGTCCGAACCAGAGCAAGTCGCTGCGCGTCGCGAAGGACGGCTCGCGCACCGAGGTGCTCGCCGACGAGCTGACCGCGCCCTACGACATCGCGATCGACGATCAGTGGGTGTTCGTGTCGGAACGCGATCAGAACAGGATCCTGCGGTTCAAGAAGAGCGAGATCGTGGCGCTCTAGGCGCGCGGGCAGATGTCCGAGATCGTGTCCTGGTAGGTTTCGGCGCCGGGTCGTACGTACGTCTCGTGTCTAGATTGCGTTCTCTGATGTGGTTTTCTGTGCTTTGGCTGCCGTGCTCCGGCGCCCCGTTGCGTGCCGTCGTCGGCGGCGCTCCGGTATCCCCGCGTGCGTTCGCGATCGATCCCGAGACGGTCGTCGGCGCTCGCCATTACAGTCGCGGTTATCCCGCGCAAAATCCCGACGACTCGGTTAACGCGGTGATCGAGATTCCAACCGGCACGACGGGCAAGTTCGAGGTCGACGAAGCGAGCGGCTGGCTGCGCTGGCAGCACGCTCGCGAGGGTGGCCGGCGTGCCGTCGATTACCTCGCGTTCGTCGTCAACTACGGCATGGTGCCGCGCACGCTTGCGCCCGACGGCGATGCGCTCGACATCGTCGTGCTCGGTGCCGGTATCGAGCGCGGTCACGTCGCCGCGACGCGCGTGATCGGCGTGCTCAAGATGGGTGAGGAATCCGAGCGCGACGACAAGCTGATCGCCGTGCCAGTCGAGCCCGCACTCGAGAACGGGTTCACGCGCCTCACCGATCTGCACGAGCTCGACGATCACTACCCGGCGAGCCGCACGATCATCGAGACCTGGTTCTCGTACTACTGGGGCGCGGGCGCGACGAACGTGCTCGGCTGGGGCGATGCTGCCGAAGCGCGCGCGATCCTCGACGCCGCGCGGCTCAGGGCGTTCGTGCGGCCCATGCGACCTTCCGCACGAGGTCTTCATCTTCGAGCGCCGTGGCCATCCGGCGGGCGCGCTCGTTCACCACGGCAGCCTGATCGGCAGGCAGCACGCGGCTCAGCATATTGAGCGCCATCACGCGCATGCGGACGAGCCCACCGTCGCCGGCTTCATCGACCGCGCGCTGCGCGAGCTGAATCGCGGTGTCGCGCTCGCCGAGCTTCCATGCGCAGTACGCGAGCCCGACCGACTTGCGAAACGCGACGAACGGCAACGTCGAGTCCGGAATCGCCTCGTAGCAGGCGCGCGCACGCACCGCGTCGGGTGGCTCGCCGGCGAGCTCGGGCAGCATCGTGCAGTGCAATGCGCGTAGGTGTTGCAGGCGCGCGCGATAGACGATCGCGTCGGTCGCGGGCAGCGCGGGCAGGCGGTCCTCGACGAGCTGCCAGTAGCGCGGCGGGGTGTCTCGATCTTGCGCGTCGGTCCGGATCTGCGCGCGGAGCAGCGCGATCTCGATCTCGGCGGCGGCGCCGGCGGCCGCTGCATGACGCTCGGCGCGCACGAGCCACTGTTCGCACGCCGCGGCGTCGAGCCGGCTGTTGTGCGCAGACGCGATGCCGATCGCGATCCAGCTCGCGAGTGGCGACTCGCTGATCGGCGGCCGGTTCCACAGCGCGAGCTGCTCGAGCCGCAAGCTCGACGGCAGATCGGCAAACCGCGTGTGATACATGCCGAGCCACTTCACCCACTGCTCGATCGGCGACGTGAACCCGAAGAACCGCAGCATCCAGCGCCCGTACTGGCCGCCCGGCTTGTGGTGCCGCTGCGCGAGCCGGCGCAGCCCGCGCTCGACGGTTCCGGGATCGAGCGCGATCTCGACCGCGTCACCGGCGCGGTGGATCAATTGATCGGCGAGCGGCAACCATCCGCCGCAGTCGGTGACCCAGCGCTCGATGTAGTCCGCCCAGGTCAGCCCCGCCGGCGGCAGATCGTCGAGCGCCATCGCGCCCTACCATTGCACAGTCGCGGCCTGCTACCGTGCCGGCGTGTCGGATCAACGCCTCGCGAAATTGCCCGCCGTCCACGCGCTCGCCGACGAGGCGGAGGCGCTGGGCAGCGTACCGCGCTGGGCCGTGGTCGAAGCGGCGCGCCGCGCGGTGGCCGAACGCCGCGCCGCGATCCTCGCCGGTACAGCCGACAGCCCGGCAATCGCCGCGCTCGAAGTCGCCGAGCTCGCTGCAACGCTGGCGCGCCCGCCGCTGCGCCGCGTGATCAACGCGACCGGCGTCGTGCTGCACACGAACCTCGGCCGCGCTCCACTCGCGGCTTCCGCACGCGCCGCGATCGACGAGGTCGCGCGGGGCTACTCGAACCTCGAATACGATCTCGGCAAAGGCGAGCGCGGCTCGCGCCACGATCACCTGCGCACGTTGCTGCGCGAGCTGACCGGCGCCGAAGACGCGATCGTGTGCAACAACAACGCGGCCGCGACCGTGCTCGGCCTCGCCGCGCTCGCTTCGAATAAAGAGATCGTGGTGTCGCGCGGCGAGCTGATCGAGATCGGCGGCTCGTTTCGGTTGCCCGAGATCCTCGCGCTGTCGCGCGGCACGCTCGTCGAGATCGGCACCACGAACAAGACGCACAAGCGCGATTACGAGAACGCGATCGGTCCGGCGACCGGACTCTTGCTCAAAGTACATCGCTCGAACTTCGCGATCGTCGGGTTCACGTCGGAGGTATCGCCCGAAGATGTGGTCGCGATCGGCCGCGCGCGCGGCATCGCCACGATGATCGACCTAGGCTCCGGCATGTTCGTCGACCGCGCGACGCAGCGGCAGTGGCACCTGCCCGCCGAGCCGACCGTCGCCGAGTGCATCGCGAGCGGCGCCGACCTCATCACGTTCTCGGGCGACAAGCTGCTCGGTGGTCCGCAGGCCGGCATCCTCCTCGGCAAGGCCGCGGCCGTCGAGACCGCGCGCAAGCACCCGCTGATGCGCGCGCTGCGCCCCGACAAGCTGACGCTCGCCGGCCTGGCGGCGACGCTCTCCCACTACCGCGACGGCGATCTCGACGAAGTGCCGACGGTGCACATGATCGCGCGGACTTCGGAGGCGCTGCACGCCGACGCCCAGCGCCTGAAGGATCAGCTTGGCGCGCTCGCGGGGCTGACGGTCTCCATCGAGGGCTGCATGTCGACCGTCGGCGGCGGCGCGATGCCGACCGCCGAGCTGCCAAGCTGGGCGCTCGTGGTCGGAGGCCGCAGTGCGGAGCGACTCGACAAAGAGCTAAGACACGCAAGGGTGCCGGTCGTCGCACGGATCGATGCTGACAAATTGTGGCTCGACGTTCGAACGATCGCCGAGGAAGATCACGATGATCTGCTCGAAGCCCTGCGTCGCCTGGCGCGCTAGCCGGCGCCCACAGCAGCCACTTGGTCGACAGTCGCTTCGGTCCGTGCACGCGGTGCGCAGCACGCTGCACGAGGCTCGCGGTAACTCGCGTCGCGCTCGCGTCTGCGATCGGCACGCTGTCTGCTCTTGCGGCGCACCATGCTGAATGCTCGCTCGCTAACAGGAATCATCATCGCGCTGAGCGGCTGCGCGACTGAACCCGAGATCGATTACGGCGACTTGCTCGACGTGCCGGGCGGCGGCAAGACCGACGCGTACGGTAGCGACGTCCGCGTCGACCTCTACAAGACCAACGACTCGGTGAAGCAGGGAGCGCGCTCGATCGCGAACGTCGTCAATGCGAATCAGATCGTCGATGCCGGGGATGGCACCGTGCTCATCGCGCCGAGCGTTGCAGGCAACGACACACTCGGCAACGTCCTGGCGGCGATGGGTAAACCGCTCTGCATCGGCGAGAAGTATCGCGAGCAGCCGTCGCGCGGGCGCGGCACTGCATTTCTGGTCGCGCCCGATGTCGTCGCGACCGCCGGTCACGTCGCGTGGAATTCGTCGTGCGCCAAGCTGCGGTTCGTCTTCGACTACGGCTACTACGAGGACCCGGGCAGCGAGCTCGACGTCGTCAACCGACAACCGGCTGCGAACGTCTACGCGTGCAAGCAGGCGCAGGTCGACCCGTCTGGCCGTGACCTCGCGATCATCCAGCTCGATCGTCCCGTCACGGGTCGCTTCGCGTTCCCACTCGCCGATGGCGACATGCCGGAGGTGGGTGAAACGGTTGCGATGATCGGCCACCCGACGGGACTGCCGGCGAAGTTCGCGCCGCCCGCCCGCGTGATCCACAAGGAGCTGCCGGCGCGGTTCCCCGGCGAGGTCTACGTCACCGATTCGAGCGAGGGTTTCTTCACGAACCTCGGTGCATATCAGGGGAATTCTGGGTCGCCGGTGTTCGCGGGCAGCGGCGTCGCGGGCGTGCTCGTGCAGGGCGATCTGGACTGGGTCTACGACGAGAGCCGAGGTTGCTACGTCACGCATGTCTGCGCCGAGGACGGCTCGGACTGCAGCGGCGAGTACGTGCTGCGCGCCGCGCATGTCAGCGCGATGCTGCGTTGACTCTGGGCGCGCTTGACCGCCGACGACAGACGCGGTTATGTGCCGCCGAACATGACTCCTCGCGTGGTCGCGATCGGCGGCGGCAAAGGCGGTGTGGGCAAGAGCCTCGTCGCTGCGAACGTCGGCATCTTCCTCGCGACGCTCGGCAAGCGAGTCGTGTTGCTCGACGGTGCGTTTGGCGCGCCGAACCTCCACATCTTCACCGGCGTGCCGCGCCCCGCGCGCAGCATCGCCGAAGCGCTTGCGCCCGGTGGCCCGCCGCTCGCCGACTGCGCGGTGTCGACGCACGTGCCGAATGTGAAGTTGATCAGCGGCGTCTACGATCCGCCGTGGATCGCGAGCCCGACGCCCGAGCAGGTGCGCGTGATCGCCGATCAGCTGCATCAGCTGCCGGCCGACTGGGTCGTCGTCGATCTCGGACCGGGGCTCGGCGCCGCGACGCTCGAGCTGTTCCTCGAAGCGGATATCCAGCTACTCGTTGGCGTGCCCGATCCGACGTCGATCGAATTGCTGCATCGCTTCGTGCGCGCGGCGTTCCTCAAGCGGCTCGAGCGCAAGGGCCTCGCGCACCTCTCGCAGATCGCCGACAAGCAGGCGCACGACTTCGAGGGCGGCTCGCCGAGCGCGCTCGACATCTACCTCGGTGCCGTCGCGGCGCAGCACGCCGAGCTCGCCGAGCTGCGCGATGCGATCCTCGGGTTCGCACCGCACCTGATCATCAACTCGGCGCGCAGCAAGTCCGACATGGAGCTCGGTCGCGCGGTCGCGTCGGCGGCGCGGCGCAGGCTCGGTACGCCACTGCGCTACCTCGGTCACCTCGAGTACGACGAGGCGGTGTGGGCGTCGACGCGGCGCCGCCGCCCGCTGCTCATCGAGCATCCCGAGACGCGGATCGCGAAGTGCTTCGAGCGCGTCGCGCGCGGGCTGATGGCGGTGCGGCCGATCGGCCGCGGTGATTCCGGCAGTCTGTCGACGAACGCGATCGATGGCGATGTGTTGCCGAGCGATTCGCACTACGAGCTGCTCGAAGTGCCGCCGACCGCGAGCTTCGAGGACATCCGGCGCGGGAACCGCCGCATCCGCGACATCTACGGTGCGGAGTCGATCGCGATCTCCGGCCTCTACGATCCGGTCAGCCTCGAGGCGGTGCATCGCCGGCTCGACCTCGCGTATACGACGCTGATGGATGCGGCGAAGCGCAAGGAGTACGACTACGAGCTGTTCCCTGACGGCGTGCCGATGCCGGTGACGCCGATGGATCGGCTTGTCGATATCTCGGCGCCACGCCCGGTCGCGAAAGTCGACGATCCCGCGACGCTCACGACACGCCCGCCGATGCCCGAGATCAGTCCGCGCACCGAGTATTCCGGCCCGCTGCTGCGCCAGATCCGCGAAGCGGTCGGCGTCGAGCTGCGCGAGATCGCGGAGAAGTCGAAGATCGGCATGGCGTATCTGCAAGCGCTCGAGGGCGAAGTATTCACGAAGCTGCCGGCGCCGGTGTACGTGCGTGGCTTCCTCGCCGAATACGCGCGCGCGCTCGGACTCGACGCAGAACGCGTGAAACAGACCTATCTCGAGCGTTATCGTGCAGCACGCGGGCCCGTCGTGGAGGCTGACGACGAGGCCGAGCGCCCCGGCGGCAGCGCCGGGCCGCTCGGATCGATGACACGGGGCAAGCCTTGACCCAGGTGCAAGCGCGCACCTACGATCCAGATATGGCGACCTTAATCGACAATCCCAAGCGTGCACGGCAGCTCGCGCGTGCGATCGCTTCGGACCTGACCCTCTATCACGAGCCCAAGATTCTCGAAGGCATCGCCAACGACAACCTCTTCGAGGTGATGTCCGACGAGATCAACGAGGGTCGCGAGCTGTTCAAGAGCCGCGTTACCGAGGACATCTACGGCCAGCACATCTACGAGCGCGCCATCGTCGACGTGCTCGTGAAGTCGAAGGGTCACGTCAAGTCGAAGATCTGGTAGCTCTTCGGCGTGGCCGAAGAGATTCTCGACGACGAAGACGGTGACGACGAGCTCGCGGGGGGCGAGCGGACGTTGCAGATCGTCGTCGACACCGCGCAGGCGGGAGGGCGTCTCGACGCGGTGATCGCGGCGGCGGTGGCGGAGCTGTCGCGCTCGCAGGTCCAGCGCCTGATCGACGACGGCATGGTGCATGTCGACGGCTCCGTCGCAGCAAAGTCCGTGCGTCTGCGCGCGGGCGATACCGTCGACGTCCGCATCCCTGCGCCCGCGCCGCTCGAGGTGCTGCCGGAGCCGATTCCGCTCGCGATCCTGTTCGAAGACGCCGACCTGATCGTGATCGACAAGCCGGCCGGCCTCGTCGTGCATCCGGCGGCAGGCCACGCGAGCGGCACGCTCGTCAATGCGCTGCTGCATCACTGCAAGGATCTGTCGGGCATCGGCGGCGTGCTCAGGCCCGGCATCGTGCATCGGCTCGACAAGGACACGAGCGGCGTGATGGTCGCGGCGAAATCGGATCGCGCTCACGCTGGACTAACCGCCGCATTCGCTGCGAAGAGCAGGGGCGAGCCCGGCGGTCTCGAGCGCACGTATCTCGCGATCACGTCGCCACCACCTCCGCAAACCACCGGCACACATCGCACGCACTACGGCCGCCACCCGACAGATCGCAAACGCTTTTCGTCCAAGCAGCATCGGGTCAAAGAGTCGGCGGCTGGCGGGATTATCGACAAGACGAAATGGGCTGTGACTCACTGGCAGGTCGAAGAGCATTTGCGCGACGCCGCCCTCGTGCGGCTGCGGCTCGAGACCGGGCGCACGCACCAGATCCGCGTGCACGCTGCCGATCACGGGTGGCCGCTCGTCGGCGATCAAACCTACGGCCACAAGCCGCGCAGCGAGGAGCTCGCCGAGGTCGCGAGCAAGCTCGGCCGCCAGGCGCTGCACGCGGCGACGCTCGCGTTCGATCATCCGGCGACCGGCGCGCGACACTCGTTCGAGGCGCCGCTGCCCGAGGATATGCAGCTCGCGCTCGCAGCGCTCCGCCCCTGACTACGGTCCCGCGCCGGTGAGATCGATCGCGCCTTCCGCGCAGATGCCTTCGATCACCTCGCGTAGCTCTGCGATGCATGCAGGCTGCAGCCTCGCTTCGACGATGCCGCTACACGTGCGCTGTGCGTACTCGGTCGCCGACGTCGCGCGCGTCGGCTCGCGGTCCCAGAAACACGGGCTCAGCCGCTCGGGTCGCGCTTCCGAGCTCGGCGTCGCGTCGCTCGTCTCCTGATCGTAGCGACCGGCGTAACAGGGGCGCGTGAGCTCACGCGTCACCTTGCTCGCGCATGCCGGGTCGCTGCCGCACGCAGCGCGCAGCTCGGCACCCATGCGCGTGCAGGTGTGCCACGTCGGGTTGTGCTTGCCGCGCTCGGCGAACCAGCGCTCGGCGGGCGTCGGCGTGTGTCCGCACGCGGCCAGCGCGAAGCACGTGAGGATGATAGAGGACGATCGCATGCGTGACGTCAACGCCGGCGCACGAACACGACGGCGATCAGGATCGCCTCGACAGTCGCATGAAACTCCGATGCGGTGACGTAGAGCGCCCGCGTGCGCACGATCCCGACGGCGACCGCGACGACCGGCACCGCGATACTGCCGATGATCATGAGTCGCGCGACGCTCGGTCCGGCTTCGCGCTTGAACGTCTGCCATGACTGGCGCCACGAGCGCGGCGTCGGTCGCTCGCGCGCTTCCTCGGGGATCAGCCGCAGCCACATCGCGTAGTGCGCGGCCTGCGTGAAGCAGAAGAACAGTAGGAAGCGCTGGCGCCACTCGCCGCCGAAACCGGCCGCCGTCGCGTCGGCGATCCGCGTCAGCGAGAACACCTCGTCGTTGAACGGCCGGCGCAGTGACATGCCGTCGAGCGCGCCCGCGAAGATCAGCGTGACGCCGATCGCAAATAGCGCGGCGACGCCGAGCGAGGTCGCGAGCGGCCGCTTGCGCCACAGCAGCCACACCGCGAGCGGTACGCAGTTGTGCAGGTGGAGCAGGAGGAACCGGCTCCAGTCGGGTCCGACGAGCGCGCCCGCGATCGCGAGCGCGGAGAGCGCGCTGATCGAGGTCGCCTTGCGGGTCGACAGCGAGCCGGTCGCGATCAGCGCCGCAATCGTCGCGAGGCCGAGCGTGTAGATGCCGACGCCCGCGAACACGAGCGCCGTCTGCGCGACGAGCACGCCGACGAGCGCGAGCTTGCGCAGCTGGGCGTGCTGGAAGAACAAGTAGCGCGCCTCGAAGAACAGGTGCGGCACGCCGACGATGATCGGTCCGAGCAGCAGCATGTAGCCCGGCGCGAGTGCGGTGCCGGCAAACGCGAAGGTGAACGCGATCAGCGCAAACGCGAGCACACGGCGATCGCGGTCGCGGATAAACGGTCGCGTGACCCGGCCGCCGCGGTCGAGCAGCCAGCGGCGCGCGGCGTCGAGCCCGTCGAGGATCGGCGCGAACGTGTGCTGTTCGATGCGATCGAGAAAGCGCATCGATCGATCAGCGCGCGAGCCGGATCGATTATTCCGGGTACCGACGTCGTGCGGCCCGCGATCAGACTACTCGGCGTCGAGGCCGTACTGGCGCAGCTTCTTCCACAGCGTCGTGCGGTTGATGCCGAGCATCTGCGTAGCCTTTGTCTTCTGGTTCTCGCACAGCTCCAGCACCTTGAGGATG
>DATDCH010000542.1:0-11629 GCA_036524455.1 Kofleriaceae bacterium
GAAGCGCGCGCGTTGCGCTCTGAGGAGGATGGAGCCCGCCGGATAGCCGGCGGTCGGAATGGCCGCCGTACACGTGATCGCGATGTCGAGCGACGCCGCGTTGACGCCGGTGACTTTGACCAGCGTTCCTTCCGCGGTATCGGTCACGAGCGCGTAGTCGCCGACCGCGAATTGCGAGGAGTGGGCGGCCGGCAGCGCGATGCTCGACGACGTCGACGTGAACGCCGAGTGCGTGGTCGACACGATGCCACCAGAGGCGTAGACCACCGTCAGCTCGTCGGCCGCCGTGGTGCTATCGATGAACGAGATCGCGCCGCTCGTGAACGCGCAGTCGTTGGCATCCTTGATCGTGGCCGAGGTCGCGCCTGGGCTCGCCTGACGAATTGCGTCGGCGATGAAGTCGAGCGGTGCGCGCACGGCGTTCTCGGTCGCGATCACGCGGCGCTGCTCGCGATAAGCGCGAGTCATCGCGACCGCCACCGACAGCACACCGGCGATCGCGAACGAGAAGATGACGAGTGACACCATCAGCTCGACGAGCGTGAAGCCGCGCTGGCTCTTCGCAGGCGTCACGTGCCCCCTCGCTGGCCGCGCACGGTGACCGTGCGGGTCGCACCGTCTTCGTCCCACGTGACGTCGACCTGGATGTTGTAGACATCCGGGTCGCCTGACACGGCGATGGTCCACGCGCGGGCGAAGAAGCTCGTGCCCGACAGCTGATCGGTTGGCGTGTCGTTCCCGCTCGAGTCCGCGGACGGTGCGAGCTGCGTGCGCAACTCCTCCAGCTTGTCCTGGGCGAGCACGGCGGCCTCGGTCTCGCGCCGCGAGAACGCCGACGCGCGGGTCTCGATCCGGAACAAGCCAAGCACACCGATCACCGTCAGTGCGGTCAACAGGATCGCGACCATCACTTCGATGATCGTGAATCCACCCTGTGGGCGGCTGTCTACTCGGTCCGCAGCCATAGCGCTCGCTTGAGCTTGTTGGTCGTTGCCATCGGATCGACCGCCGCGCCGGTCGTGCTGATCGCATCACCCGTGAGCCGCTCGCCGTATTTACCGCTCGCGTTGATCAGCGTCGTGCCGTGGTTGAAGATCGAGCCCGCGCCGCTCGCGATCACCATCGTGGCGCCTTGCGCCGGCGTCGCCGCGCCGAAGTCGTAGCGATACACCTTGCCGGTCGGCGCGCCCGACGTACCGAAGTCGTAGAGGTTGACGTTCGTCGAATCGGTCGTCGCGAAGATCTCGCCGCCGATGATCGTCACCTGCGCGAATCCACCCTCCCCGGGCCCGAGGTCGAACTTGACCGGCACCAAGCCCGTCGAGTCCGCCTCGGTGATCGTGCCGCCGGTATGGCCCGTCGACACCGCGAACACCATTTGCGTCGGGAGTGTAGCCTCGTTCTCGCCGCGCCATAGCGTCGCCTGCGAGTCGGCGTAGCCGCCGGTCGCGAACACCGCGTACTGCGTCGAGCCGAGCTGGTAGATCGCGGGCGGCACGCCGATCGGTTTGTAGTCGGTGGAGATGCGCAGCAGCGGATTCGCCGCGGTGCTCGAGCTGCCGTTCGTCGGCGCGCCGGTGTCCGCCGAACGCACGAACACGTCGCCGTACAGCGTGCCGTAGACGACCTTGGTGATCTTGCCGGTACCGGTCGTATCGAGGCCGACCGCGCCGCCGGGAATACCGCTCGACGGCGCCGCTTCGTGCGCCGAGTTGCGACCGCTGTTACCGCCGCTCGTCGGATAGAGATCGCCGAACTGCCACAGCTCGGCGCCGGTCTCGACGTCGATCGCGGTGATCACGCTCGCGGCGCCACCGGTGCCTCCGTTCGTGGTCTGCATGTACGCGACGGTCTTCTTCGCGCTGGAGATCGTCACGGTGCCTGCGCTGAGGTTGAGGCCGACGCCCATGTCGTAAGTGCCGCGCGCGCCGACGTCGGGCACCGCGTACTCCCACAGCACGCGGGGGTTGTTCGGCGTCGTCACGTCGATCGCGTACACGGCGGGCACCACGTTGTCTGCCGTCATCCTGCCGGTGCCGGTGTGGAAGATCAAAATCGTGTGCCACGCAGCGGTGCCGTTGTTATCGAAGTCGCCGAACGCGTCGATCACGTGCGGCGAACCGTCGACGCGCGCCGTGCTCTGCCGCAGATCGGCCAGCACGGTGCGCGGGATGTACGCCCACAGCTCGCGGCCAACCTGATCGCAACCGCCACCGGTCGAGGCGCACACTGCGTGCAGCATGCCGTCGGTCGCGCCGAAGTACACCATCGTCGGGCGGCCGAGGCTGCCCGCGATCGGGCTCGGCTCGATCACCGCGGGCGTCGAGCGATCGACGCCGCCCAGCTTCGGCACCCAGTTGTTGAACGCGTCCTTGCGGCCCGCGAGGATGCGCGAGATCAGCGTCTGCTGCTCGGTTGTCGTCAGGTTCGATGCCAGCGTCTCGCCGAGCGTCGCAACTGCAGTGCCCGGTTTCGAGTTGACGTCGCCCGTCGTCATCTTGACGTGCGTCGGTACCCGGCCGGTCTCGTGCGTGGTGAACACGGTGCGGCAGCTGCCGTTGAAGTAGTTCGCACAGCCGGCAGCGGTGACGGCAGGGATGCCGTTGGCGGCATCGAACACCGCCCCGGTGAGCGCGTTGATCGCGGTGCGCGAGCCGTTGCCGGTATCGCAGCCGATGCCGCTGCACGCGCCGAAGCTGCCGATCGGAATCGCGCGCAGGTGACCGAGCGTGTACGGGAACGTGAAACGTGCGAGGCCCGAGGCAGTGGTCGCCTTCGGGATCGAAGGCACCGGGTTGTAGTGCGTATACGTGCCTTGGTAGACGTGCACCTCGGCGTCCTCGTTCTCGAAGATGATCGGCGAGCTGCGCGCGACCTCGGTCTCGGTCGGCGACGTGGTGAACGTTTCGTCGGGCAGTGCGAGCAGCGAGTTGAGCAGCATGCGCAGCTCGGACAGGTTGCCGTTGTTGTTGAGCTGGTTGCCTGCGAGGTAGTACGCGAGACCGTTGTTGAGATTGTCGTCGAGGCGTACGTACGCGGTGAGATCGTGCAGGTCGCCGGTGTCTGCGGTCGGCGTGAACGCGTCGCACTCGGGCGTCGATGCGTGCTGGATGCACAGCGTGTTGTTCGTGCCCGTCGTGTCGACCGTCATCAACCGGCGCAGTGACGAGGTGCTTACGTGGAACGGCGTTTGGTACTTCATCGTCGGCGTCGAGGACCGGAAGTACTTCCAGCCCTTCACCGTACCGGATGCGCTCGCCGGCGGTAGGTCGGCGATCTGCGTGAACAGGTTGTTCGGATGCCGCAGGATGAACGGCTCGGCATTACCGCTGCTCTGGATGTCGACGCCGTCGCTCGTCGTTTGTTTGTTGCCCATCAGTTGCTTGCCCGGGCAACCTTCTGCGACCTTGATGGTGTCGTCGAGGAACACGCCGTGACCCGCGTTGCGGATCGCCGGCACCGACGTCATGAAGTCACGGACCTTGTCGAACACCGCCTTCTCGGCGGAGTTGGCGCACGGGCTGTTGTCGTTGTAGCCGAACATCCACAGCCAGCTGAACCCGCCCGAGACGAGCGTGCCTTGTGCGACGTCGAAGTCCTGGAGCAAGCAATACGTCGCGTCCGACGGCACGAACTCGCCGCTCGCGCAGCTCGCCGCGGTGGCCGGGTCCTCGAGACCTGCGCTGGCGAGCCACGCCTGCGGCACGGCGCTGTTACAGCCGAGGCACGCGATGCGCGGCGGTTCGTAGTCGATCTTGATCGCGAGCGGCGCGCCGACGACCGTCATGTAAGGCGCCGTGCTGACGCCGTCGCCCGAGGTGTAATCCTGGTAGACGAGCTTCGAGCTCGCGTCGATTTCGTAGAGGTCGATGCCGCTCGTCGTCCACGCGTACTTCGTCGCGGACAGCGTCGAGTACACGCCCGTGCGCTTCCAGAAATCGTTGAACTCGGCGCGATTCTCGGAGGCGATCAAGAACGCGCCGCCGCGTACCGGGAACTCCTTGTATTGGTAGCTGTCGGTCTTCGCGGTCAGCGACGCCGCCTCGAGGCGATGCACCGGCTGCGTGCAGGTTCCCGTGCACGCCGTCAGCGCCTGTGAGGAGTGCGGCGGATCGGTGAGGTCGCTCGTCAGGACCCAGAGATCGACGTCGCTGGCGAGATACGTCTGCGAACCGGCGTTCTGCGAGGCATCGAGTGCGAGGACAGTCTTCGTCGGGTTGACGAGCCAGTACACCGGGATGCCGTGCTGCATCAGCCGGTAGATGAGGCCGTACGCGCGCAGCATGCCCTCGTCGGTCGCCACACCGCCGATGCGCGTTGCGGTGCCGACCGCGTCGCCGCACCAACCGTTGCCGGGGTTGTAGGTCAGGACCTTGACACTAGCCAGCGGACCGATCGCGCCGCTGCCCGTCGTCGCGTATTGGAATTCCGTGCCGGTACAGGTGCCGGTGCCCGAGCCGATCGTGCAGCTGCTTCCGGTCTTGATCGCGAACGTGCCGTGCAGTGCAGAGTTGCTGGTGCCACCGACCCTGACGATCTGTCCGTCGGCGAGGCCGTGGCCACCACTGAACGAGACCAGCACGTTCGATCCTATGCGCACGATCGACGTCCCGCTGAGCTCGGCGCGCGGTGCTCCGACGCCGGACGGCCCGAGCGCACCGGTACCGATCGGCTGGTGACAACGGTCCATCGCGATGATCAGCGGGTTGTTGCCGCCCGACGGTGCAAACGTTGCCTTGCAGCACCCGCTGCTCGTCACCGTGCAGGCCGCGAGGGGGTTCGTACATTGCGCGAAATCCGCGCGGCTCTCGTTCGTTTGCACGACGAGGCCGAGCAGTGCGAGCAGGATGAGGCGGCTACCAAACTTCGCGCGCATAGGAGCTCCCGGTGGCGTGGTAGACGAGGACTCGGTAATAGCGGGGCGAGCCGTTGCGATCGGTGATGTAGATCGTCGACGCGGTCGCGGATCCGTCGGGTTTGAACACGACGTCGTAGGGAAGATTGTCGTTCTGCGGCGGCGATGCGCCCGTCGTGGTGACGGCGCTCGCAGCAGCGGCCCAGATGATCGCGCTCTTCGGCACGCGCTTGATCTCGACGGTCTGCCAGTAGCCGGTCGGCGGCGTTGCGGGAATCGCCATGCCGGTGTCCGCCGCGGCGACGATCTCGGCGATCTGCTCGCCGTCCGCGCTCGTGTAGAACTGCACCATGTGCACTTTGCGCGTCGAGACTGTGCGCGTACGGGCGTAGATGAACGTCGCGTTGACTTGGTCGGCGATCACCTGCGCGTTCGCATCGTACGGACGCGGCGCAACGCCGAACATCAGGCCCGCGAGCACGGCGATGATCGCAACGACGACCATCAGCTCGACGAGCGTGAAGCCGCGTTGCGCTCGCATTATTTGCCGTCCTCCGAGCGGATCTTGGAGTCCCAGCTCGCCGTGAAGTATTCGTTGTCGGGGCACGTCGCCACGATGAAGAACCAGCCGACTGCCGGCGCAGTGATCTGTGACTGCACCCAGGTCGGCGCGACTGCCACCGGATCGTCCCCCGGCACGCCGGCGGTCACGACATAGCTGCACTTCAGCTTCGATTCTGCGGGCTGGACGCGCAGGTCCGTCCAGTTCGACAGACACGCCGCGGACGTCATGTCCGTGCCTTGTGCGTTTGCAGTCGGTGGACACGCAGCCGCCGCGAGGTACACGCCCTTCTCGACCTTGTACTGATCTTCGCGCGTGCCGAGCTCGGCGAACATCGGGTGAACTTCGCTCTTGTAGCCCGCCCGCTTCGTTTCCTTGATGAACGACGGGATGACGATGAGCGCGAGCACCGCGATGATCGCCACCACGACCATCAGCTCGAGAATGGTAAAGCCCCGCTGCGTGTCCCGATGGTGCACCGAACCATGCTAGCACGCAGCCCGTCGACGACCGCGCTATCTCTGGGTCAACACTGGGCTACTTGCCGGCCGCAATCGGGCGCCCATCCACGTCGAGCTCGACCAGCCCACCGGCTCCTACATCGCCTTTTTTCGCGAGCTCCACGAGCGCCTCACGCAGCGTGAGTTGCTTACCGTCTTTCTCGTATGGCGCCTTGCGCTCCTTGGGTGGCGCGCCCTTGGGCCCCTTGTCGACGATCATCTTCTCATCGCCATTTCCGACGACGACGTAGACGGCGGTGTTGGTCTTGAGGTGCTTGGCCGCCGACGCCTTGATTTCCTTCTCGGTGACCTTGCGCACCTTCTCGACATACGAGTTGTAGTAGTCGAGTGGGAGGCCGTAGTACACGAGCCCGCGATATTGGCCGAGCGCCGACTGCGCCGTCGAGAACCGGGAGGGGAGCGCGAGCTCTGCGTTGACCTTCTCGCGGTCGAGCTCGTCGGCCTTCACCGGCACCTTACCGGTCGACAGCTCCTTCACCTCGCGGTCGATCTCGAGCAGCGTTTGATACGCCGAGTCGGCCTGCACCGACGCGGTCACGTTCATCGAACCGAGGGTCTTGAGCGGGTACGAGAACCCGCCGCGCGCACCATATGCGTAGCCCTTGTCCTCGCGCAGGTTCATGTTGATCCGGCTCGTGAAGCTGCCGCCGAGCACACCACCGAGCATCGTGTTCGCGAAGTAATCGGGCGCCGTGCGCTTCGGTCCCATCCACACGAGCGACACCGACGCCTGCGCGGCGTTCGGCACGTGCACGAAGAAGATGCGGCCCTTCATCGTCTTCGGCGCGGCAATCGCGGGGAGCTTCGGCGCGGCGCCGGCCCACGCCGCGAGCGGCGACTTGTCGAACGTCGAACGCACCTGCGCCTCGGTCATGTCACCGACGACGAACAGCCGCGCATTCTTCGGCTTGAGCCACGTCGCGATCTGCTTCTTGCAGTCATCGAGCGTGATCGACTCGAGGCCAGGCTCGGTCATCACGGCGCCGAGCGGATGGTCCGCGCCGTAGAGCACGGGCCCACCGACGCGGAATGGAATCGACGCCGGGTTGCTGCGCGACTGGCGCACCGACTCGATGCGGCGCTTCTTCAAGCGATCGAAATCGGCGTCGCGCATGCCGGGCGACAGCAGCGTCTCGGCGAATAGCGCGAACGTGGTGTCGACGTGCTTCGTGAGGCTGGCGAGCTGCACGCCCTGCGAATCATCCGTCGAGTACGCGTTGATGTTCGACGCGACGTCGGCGAGCGCTTCGGAGTACGCGATCTTGTCGAGCTTCTGCGTGCCTTCGGTCAGCATTGACATGCAGACACTCGACAGGCCGTCTTTGCCCTTCGGGTCGGTGACACCGCCACCGTCGAAGTTCAGATCCATCGACACGATCGGCAACGTGTGCTGCTCGACGAGGTAGACCTTGATGCCGTTCTTGAGCGTGAACGGCTGCACCGCAGGCAGCTTGAACGGGCGAGGCGCGGTCGCCGACGGTTGCTTGCGGCGGAATTCCTCGTCGGGAAACGAGAGCTCTTGCGGCGAAGCGGTCTGCGTAACTACCGGCATCGGTTGCTCCGTCGGTTGCGGTTGGGGCTGAACGACAGCCGGCTGCGGAGGCGGCATCGGGCCGGGCTGCGGCGCGACGGGAGCCGTGCGGCACGCAGCGAGAATGGGGACGAGAGCGAGTAGGCGCTTCACTTGGCACCTCCGGCGGGGTTCGTGATGATGGTGACGGCCTTCGTCGGCACGACGAACTTCGCGAACGTCGCGCGGATCTTGTCGGCGGTCGTCTTGCGATAGCGATCGAGGTCCCACGTGATGCGGTTCGGATCGCCGAGGTAGTGGTTGTACGCCTGCAGATCGTTCGCGCGACCGTTGAGACTCTCGAGGCCGTAGATCACCTGCGCCTCGGTCTGTGCGACGAAGCGCTGGATCTCTTTGTCAGACAAGTTCTCCTTCGAGACGCGCGCCACTTCCTCCATCACGAGCTTCGTGACCTCGTCGAGGTTGGCACCGCTGCGCAGCGTCACCGTGATGCTGAAGATGCTCGAGAACCCGCTGCTGTCTTGCCCGGCACGCACCGACTGCGCGAGCTGCTTGTCGTAGACGAGCGTCTTGTAGAGGCGGCCGCGGCCTTCCGCGGTGAGCGCATTCGCCGCGATGTCGAGCTCGGCGTCACCGTCGGCGTAGAACGCGGGCGACAGCCACGCGTACGTGACCTGGCGCAGCTTCGCGAAGCTATCGTCGACGCTGACCGTCTTTGCGACCTGCGCCGGCATCGGCACCTTGACCGACTTCGGCTTCTGGCTCGCCGGGAACGTTCCGAACCACTTGTCGATGAGCTGCTTCGCCGCAGCGGTGTCGAAGTCACCGACGATCGCGAGCGTCGCGTTGGCCGGCACGTACCACGTCTTGAAGAAGTTCTTCACGTCGTCGACGGAGGCAGCGGTCAGATCCTCGTGCTTGCCGATCGTCAGATAGCGATACGGGTGGCCCTCGGGGAACAGCGCTTCGTACATCGCGAACAGCGCCTTGCGGTAAGGCACGTTGTCGTAGTTCTGGCGGCGCTCGTTGCGCACGACGTCGATCTGGTTATCGAGCGCGGTGCGATCGAGGATCGCGAGTAGGTGGCTCATCCGATCGCTCTCGAGCCACAGCGCGGTCTCGAGGTTCTGCGACGGCACGACTTCGTAGTAGTTCGTGCGATCGGGGTTCGTGGTGCCGTTGACCTCGTTCGCGCCGATCTTGCGCAGCACTTCGAAATGCTTGTCGCACATCGAATTCTTCTTCGCGGGATCCGGCTCGAGCGCGAGGCACGTGTTCTTCGAGCCCTGGAACAGCATGTGCTCGAACAGGTGCGCGAAGCCGCTGCGACCTTTGACCTCGTTGCCGCTGCCAACGTGGTACCAGACGTTGACTGCAACGAGAGGCACCCGCGTATCGGGCGCGAGGATGACTTCCAGCCCGTTCGGCAGCTTGTACTTCTCGAATTCGATCTTCGGGTCGTCCGCGAACGCGGGGGTGGCAGCCGCGACGAGCGCGATCGCAACAAGCATTGGCCTCATGGCCGCCGTAATACCTTAGAGCTCGAGCGGCTGCACGCCGAGGACCACGTGATCCTTTGACACTGCGTCTAGCCAGAGTAGCAACCTGCGAGTCTCGGTCGCCGACACATCGATCTCGATGATGCGGCGGATCGGGCTGCCGGCGAGCGTGCGGGCGATGTCCTGCTCGCAAGTCGACCAGGCCGAGGCCAGTGGAGTGGACTTGACCGGCAGGCCTTCGACCTCGACGGATACGCCCATCACGAACTTTGCAAACGCGGGATTTGCCGCGGCGATCTGGCCCGACGGCGTGAGGAGCGCGAGCGGGAGCCGGCACGCGTCGAACGCGACTCGGGCGAGCTCGTCGCGCCGGCCCGCTTTCTCGGGAACCTTCTGCTCGATCACGACGCGCCGCGACGGACCGCCCGCAGCGCGGCGCCGCCCGATGCCGAGCATGTCCATCACGGTCTTGAGCTCGTAGATGAACGCGGCCATGTCCTTGTGCCGCTCGCTCGGCCGCTTGGCGAGCGCGTGCAGCACGAGGTTCTCGACGGCCGGATCGAGGCCACCCTCGATCATCCGCGACGGTGCCTTCGGCTGTTCGTCGAGGTGACCGGCAAGGATCGTCTGTACCGGGCCGTCCCACGGCACCTGGCCGGTGAGCAGCTCGTAGAGCAAGATGCCGACGCCGTAGACGTCGCTCGACGGCGAGGCCGGCTCGCCGCGAATCCGCTCGGGCGCGACGTAGTGAGGCGTGCCCGACAGCGACGTCGACGCGCGCGGCCCGGTGAGCGGGCGCGCGAGGCCGAAGTCGAGCAGCTTCGCGATCATCTTGCTGCGCTTGCCCTCGAGGTCTTCCTCGGCGATCAGGATGTTCTCGGTCTTGATGTCGCAGTGGACGACGTTCTGCTTGTGGATGTAGTGCAGCGCCTCGGCGACCTGCAGCACGATCTCGCAGGCCTTGCGAACGGAGAGCCGCTTCTCGCGAAACAGGATGCGATGGAGTGGTTCGCCGTCGACGAACTCCATCACCATGAACATACCGACCTTCTCGTCCTCACCGAAGTCGACGACGCTCGTGATGTTCGGATGCGACATCGCCGACGCGAAGCGCGCCTCTCTATAGAAGAGCTCGCGCGCCTCGTCGGTCTCGGCGACCGTGTTCGAGATGATCTTGAGCGCGAACCGGCGCGACAGGTGGATGTGATTGACCTCGTACACCTTGCCCATGCCGCCCTGACCGATGCGCTTGACGATCTGGTAGCGGCCACCGATCAGCGAGCTGTGTTGCGCGGTGGTCACCCGTACGGCGGCGCTGCGCGGCGGCGCGACCGGCGTATGCATGCCGCGCGGTGGCCGTGAGCTCTCCCGGCGAGCGGGGGAAGCGTCAACCGTACGCGCGCGCGGGGGCGACACGGTGTCTGGGATCTGGCGACCGCCGCCGCGCGGCTGCGAGCCTGGCGGGCGATCGTTGGCGGTGGGCCGGCCGAGCCGCGTGGTCTCGCCGCGGTTGCGCGACACCTCGCGCGCTCCCGATAGCGAGTCGCGGCCCGGCGCGAGCGCACGATGATCGATGCGCACTTCGCTCGAGTCGTCGACGTTGACCTCGGGCAACCGCGGCAGGTCTTCGGGCGGGGGCGGCAGAGGCAATGCCGGCGGGCGGCGGCCCGAGGGATTGCGCGTATCCGCCACGGGTGAATCGTACACGAGGTACAGTGGTCCGGTCGATGCAGGAGCTGTGGTCGAGCGCGAGCTACGAGCCGCACCTTCTATCGTTGCTTTTCGCGTTTGCGCCAGCCGCGATGCTCGTGGTGATTACCTACGCGCTCGTCATGCGCGGTGAGCCGGTCCTGCGGGCCTGGATGCTGCTGCACTTCGTGACGATGATGCCGCTGTTCGTCACGATCACGCTGGCACCGTCGATCGTCTCCGCCGAAGCGGCCACCGCGCTGTTCCGGATCGCCGCCGCCTGCATCCCGTTATCGGCCGTCGCCGGCGGCGCCTTCCAGTTCAGCCTCGTCGGCAAACACAAGCAAACGCGCTGGTTCACGCGCGCCTTCCTCGTGATCGCCGTGCTGTGGCTGATCTTCGGTTCGACCACCGACATCATCTGCAAGGGCGTCTACGAGATACCGGCCGGCATGTGGTTTGGCACGGCCGGGCCCTATGCCGGGCTCGCACTCGCGTGCGTGGTGGCGAGCACACTGCCGAGCTACGTCGCGCTGGTCAATGCTGCGCTGCGCGGCAAGCCATCGGTCGAGCGCCGCCAGCTCCGCATCGTCCTCGTCGCCAATCTGTTCACGTACGCCGCGATCCCCGCCGACGGCGGGCTTGCCTACGGCATCGGCGTGTTTCCGATGTCGTGGCTGCTCGCTGGCATCGGCAGCGTGCTGGTCGCGCGTGCGCTTGTCGTCGAGGATCTACTGCGCGCCCGCGCGGTCGACACCACCGCACCGCAGCTCGTCATGCACCTCGCGATGGCGATCCTACTCGGCTGGGTGTCGCTGGAGCTGTTGCCCGAAGGAACCGCGTGGTGGCTCGTAACGATCGTGCTCGCGATCAGCTTCGCGAGCGTGCGCGTGATGATCGCGACGATCGGCCTCATCAATCGCGGCGCGCGCGAGCGCGAGGGCACGCTAGAGCGCCTGCTCGGCCAGCTTG
>DATDCH010000543.1:0-11941 GCA_036524455.1 Kofleriaceae bacterium
GCGAGCAAGCCGACGCGCTGGGACGTTGCGAAGGCGGCGTACGAGCCGTGGGACGGCAAGGTGGTCGTCGGCGCGATGGCGGTCAGCTACGTGCTCTCGCAGCCGACGTTCGTCGATCAATGGGACGCGCGCGACCGCACGTACACGGTGAAGGTCATCGCGACGCTCGGTGGCAAGAACCAGCCGCTGAAGGCGACCGTGATGGTGGTCGGACGTCCCGCGCCCGTTCCGACGTGATGACGTGATGCGCGCGCTCGTGATCCCTGCGCTCGCGGTCGCGATCGGATGTGGCGACACTTCGCCGACGACACCGCCGCCCGTCGCGCCGTGGTCCGACGCGTGGCTGCTCGCGCAAACCTCGTCGTACCTCACGGATGCGACCGCACGCCGCGCGGCGCTCGAGTTGTCGCTCGCGAATCCGGCGAACCTCTATTCGCGCATCCGACTCGGCGCCTACGGACACGCGACGCGCGGCTGGGACCTGTTGCCGGTGTGGAATCCGCGCTCGGCCCCGGTGACCGCGGAGCTACTTCCCGCGCTCGAGCGCGGCGAGCTGCCGGCGCTGCCCGCCGATCGTGCACCGCTATGGAACGGTGTCACGCCGACGACGATGCCCGAGTGGATCGAGCTCGGCCGCCGCGTGTTCTTCGAGTATCCGATGCGCGCCGAGGTGTTCATGGAGTACGCGCTCACGGAGCCGGCGCTCGCGAACGCAGTCGGCGTCGAGCGTACGCGTGACGGCGCGTTACCTGGACTCGTCGTGTTCGCGAATGTCGACGGCGAGACGCGGGTCGGCATCACCTGCGCGATCTGTCACTCGACGGTGAAGAACGGCGAGCTGGTCGTCGGCCAAGCGCGGCGAACGTTCGACTACGGCAAGCTGCGGTTGACGTTCGATCGCGTGCACGGAACCGTGCGCAGCCCGGAAGAAGCGACCCGGATGGCGAGCTGGGGTCCGGGCCGTGCCGACGTCACCGAGGACGACGACGAGGACCCGGTCGCGATTCCGGATCTGTGGGGGCTGCGCCACCAACGCTGGCTCACGCAGGCTGGAACGATTCGCCACGACAGTCCGCTCGCGCTCGCGATCCGGCAGGAGACGCAGCTGACCGATTCGAACCACGCGCGCGTCCGTCCGCCACGTGAGCTCGCGTGGGCTCTCGCGATGTTCGTCTACTCGCTGTCGCCACCTCCAAGCAACGCCGCACCTTCCCCGCGCGGCGCCGAGCTGTTCACCAAGCACTGCGCGCGATGCCATGCGAACGCGGCGTTTGGCGGCAACCCGATCGCCGCCGCAACGATCGGCACCGATCCGGCGCTCGCCACCGGCCGTGGCCGCGGCACCGGCAAGTACCGTGTCCCGACACTGCTCGGCGTTCGCGACGGAGCACCGTACCTCCACCATGGAGCTGTCAGCTCCTTGGCCGAGCTGTTGTCACCGAGTCGCCGTGAGCCGGGTCACCCCGCCGGCACCGGGCTCGCGCCAGCGGATCGAGATGCACTGATCGCGTTCCTCCAGACCCTGTAGCGATCGAGCGCCGCGAGGCGCTCCGACCCGACCAACCAAGCTGCCGGGGACGACAGGCCCCGCGCGAACCTCGCGACCTTATTGCGCTGCGAGCGGTCCGCTCCCTGCAAAGGTGCCGAGGTACAGCGATCCTCTCTTGGCTTGGACACTACCGATGCGAAAGCAGTTCTTCGACGACGACGACGATGACGATGATGATTTCACCGTGTTCGAGCCCAACCCATGGGGCGCGAGACAACGGATCGTGCCGCGTAAAGGGTTCAAAGCAGCGGTCTCCCGCATCATCACGTTGGTTCCCTCGCTTGTTCGTCAACTGCCTCCGCCGATTCCGGCGAAGCGAGTCCACGCGCCGCCACCCGCGCTCACACGTGTACCCGCGTTCACGCCCGCACAGGCTCCCGCGTGTGTACGAGCGCTTCCCCAACCGGTGTTTGCCGCACCCGCGTTGCCGACGCATGTCGCCGCGCTGAGCGCGCTCGCGCTCGCACCGCGAATCTCCTCGCCTGGAGCGCACACGTGGCGGTTCAAGCGAGTCAGCCCGAGGAAGCTTCTCTCGGCGCTCGCCGGTGGTGTGGTTGCAGTGATCATCGCATTGATCGTGCAAGCGGTTCACGAGACGCCGCCGGCACGCGCACACGTGGGCGCGAGCCTCGCAGAGCAACTGCGCGAGACGCATCGCATGCCCACGCTCGCGCCGAGCGAAGCGGCGATCGCGATGACGGTCACGCCGATCGAAACGGCCGCCGTACCAACGGTCCCCGAGGGATCGCTCGCGCCGGCGAAGAAACCGATCGCGAAGAAGTCGACACGCGTGAAGAAGCCGCGTCGCATCGTCGCCAGCGACACGTCGACGCCGCTCGGCCGTCTGCGCCCGACCAAGATGTAGACCGCGCCAATCCCGCGCGCACTTCGTGTCGCTGCGACCTGGTTGTCGCAATCGCTGTAATCTTGGTTGGGGAGCTGCCGGAAAGATCTCGGAAGTGGCTGGTGGGTTTGGTTTTTTGAGCGTCATTTTTAATTGCTTGGTATCAGGCTCGGCGGTCGAGTAGAGCTACGCCCGTGACGTCCAAGCAGACGATTGCGGATGGAGTGGCAGGTCGGCAGGTGGTGGTGGCCGCGGACGACACGCTGGCCGGCCGCACGGTCGGCCGCTACATCATCGAGCGCCTGATCGCTCGCGGCGGCATGGGAGCGGTGTATCGCGCGCACGATCCCGAGCTCGGCCGCAGCGTCGCGATCAAAGTGATTCGCTCGGAGCTGCAGCTCGCCTCCAACGAGCTGCGTCTCGTGCGCGAGTCGATGGCGATGGCGCAGCTCGCGCATCCGAACGTGCTGACCGTGTACGACGTCGGCCGTTTCGAAGGTCAGGTGTTCATCGCGATGGAGCTCGCGCTCGGCGGCACGCTGCGCGAATGGGTCGCGAAGGAGCGCCGCAGCTGGAGCACGATCGTCGAGCGGTTCGTGCGCGCTGGCCGCGGGCTCAAGGCCGCGCACGAGATGGGCTTGGTCCACCGCGACTTCAAACCCGAGAACGTGCTGCTCACGGCCGACGAGGACGTGCGCGTCGCCGATTTCGGTCTGGTCGGCAGCCTCGACCCGGCCACCGCACCGCCGCGCACCACTGCGCCGGTGAGAAACTCGGCGCTGCACCTCACGCTGACGCAGGCGGGCGCGTTTCTGGGCACGCCGCGGTACATGGCACCCGAGCAGCACAAGGGCGAGCATGCCGGCGTCGCCGCCGATCAGTTCGCGTTCGGCGTCTCGCTGTACGAAGCGCTGTACGGCGAGCATCCGTTCCCCGGCGAGACGTGGAGCGAGCTCGCGCGCGCGGTCGGATCCGGTGCGCTGCGTGCAGCGCCGACCGGCAGCGATGTCCCGCCGTCGTTGCGCAAGATCGTCGTGCGCGCGCTGCGCGTCGACCCGCTCGAGCGCTGGCCGTCGATGACCGCACTGATCGCCGCGCTCGAGGCCTATCTCGCGCGCAAGCCGGCGGCCGAGCCGAGCGATCCGACGCTGCGCGCGCAAGTGAGCCAGCTCCGCCGCGAGCTCGAAGAGACGAGCGCGTTTGCCGAGAGCGGCCAGGTTGCGGCTGCGTCGCACCGCATGCGCGAGATCGCGAACGCGGCGGTCGAGCTTCGCCATCCGCCGCTCGCTGCAGACGCGTTGTTCGCGTTCGGCTGTGTGCAACACAGCCTCGGCGATCTGAAAGGCGCCGAGGCTGCACTCGGCGGGGCTCTGGTCGAGGCATCGCGCGCGCGCGACGATCTACTCGGCGCACGGATCTGGAACGAGCTGCTACTCGTGCTCCGCGCCGCGGGTCGGTTTGCCGACGTCATGCTGTTGCGGCCGTCGACCGAGGCGGCGTTCGCGCGCTGCGAAGACGATCCGGTCATGGTCGGCCAGTACCAGCACACGCTCGCGCTGATCCTCGAGGCGCAGGGTCGCTGGAGCGAGGCGCTACCTTTGTGCGAACGCGCGGCCGCGGCGTTCGAGGAAGCGTACGGCGCCGCGAGCCCGCAGCTCGCACGCGCGATCAACGGCATCGCGTACATGCTGCAACGTCTCGGCCGCTACGACGAAGCGCGCGCGCAATTCGAACGCGCGCACAACTTGTTCGCGACCGCACTCGGGCCTGATCACGTGTTCGCGATGTTCCCTATCAATAACCTCGGCGAGCTTTGCCTCGAAGCCGGCGACGCCGTTGCGGCTCTTGCGTATCACGAGCGAGCGTACGCGCTGCGCAGCCGCGTGCTGCGTCCGGATCATCCGCACGTCGCGCTCTCGCTTCACAACCTCGGCGTGACACTGCTCGCGCTCGGACGCACCGCGGAGGCGCGCGAACGACTCGAGCGAGCGCTCGCGATTCGCAACACGCTCGGCGTCGACAACGTCGAGGGCGCTGATTCGCTGTCCGCGCTCGGCGCCGTGCTGATCGCGCAAGGCAAGTGCGACGAGGGACTCGAGCTTCACACGCGCGCGCTCGAGATCTCGAGCAAGCCCGGCGCACCGCAGCACCCGCGCACGATCGTGCTCGAGAACCAGATCGCCAGCGCCCTGGTGGCTCGGGGACGCACCGACGACGCGCGCGCGTACTTCGAGCGCGCACTCGCGCTCGCGGAGGCCGTGTTCGGCCCCTCCCATCCCCACGCCGCCCGTGCGCGAGCTGGGATCGCCCATTCCATCGCGCGCACGTAGCTGCTTCTGAACGACGAAGTTCTGACGCTCACCGTCGACAAACTGTGGCCGAGCGGGCTTCGTCGTCGAGGCTCTGACGTCCGCGCCCGAAAAACCGCACCCGAGCGGGGCTCGCACTTTGCAGCCATGCCGACGCAATGCGAGCACTCGTGATCTTGATCTTGTCGCTGACGGGTTGTGCAGCGTTGTGCGCAGGCGAATCGAGCACCGTCGTCACGTGGCACGGCGGTCCTCTGCAGAGCGCGTCGGCGATCGCGACCGCCAACGGCGCGACGGGCGTGGTCTGGCGAGGAGGGCAGTCATTCTCGTACCTCGCTCCGGGTCGCGCAGTCGTAACCACGCCGCTCGTGACCGCGAGTAACCTGCCGGCCACAGCGGTTGCGATGGCGCCCGATGGACGCGGCGTGCTCGTGGATCGGTCGCTCGATGTCCGCACCTTCGATGCGAACGGGACCGTCGCGTCAGTGCCCAAGCTCGCCGATGGATCGGCGAACGCGACCCCGAAGGTCGTGTTCGACGGCACGCACTTCGTGGTGGTGTGGACGCAGGAGAATGCGGTGTGGCTCGCGCGCATCGCGATCACGGGCGAGGTGGTCACGGCTGCCGCGCCGGTGGGGTCGGGACCGGCTGACTGCCCGCGTGCAGCCGACGTCTTCGCAACCACCTTCGCGGATGGGTTCATGTGGATCGCGTGGTTCGGTGGCACCAACGACGAGCCCGTGGTGATCGCGGGCCGTGTCATGGATGGTCGTGTGATCGATACCGTTCCGATCCCGATCGAGAACATGCTTGGAACTGGCTGCAACGGCAGCGCTCGGCTTGCGATCGCGGGCTCCGGCGCCAATGCACTCGTGGGGGCGCGGCGCTACGACTCGGAGTCGCGTACCGAAGACATCGTCATCCCGCTGCGGAACGACGGCGTTGTCGGCGAGCCCGTCGTCGTGCCGGCGGGCAACTTGATCGAGATGCCGGCCGGTTTCGCGATCGCGACGAGCACTGACTTTGAGGCGTTCCCGAGTAGCGCGGTGATCGGTATCGTCGAGCTCGACGCGACCGGCGCGGAGATCGACGACTACATCGTGTACGGCGGCGCGACTCCGGTGTACGCCAGCGACGAAAGCGGGCTCGCGATCGCCGGCGTGATCAATGCAGACGACGGCGACGATCGCGGTCACTCGACACTCGGCGTGACGCTGGTCGACGGCCAACAAGCTCCGGCCATGCCGATCTGGACGACCATGCTGACGCGCGAGGAGCACACGGTGTGTGAGCCTTCGCTGCAGTGATCCTGCGACCGCGCCTGCCCCCGAGGCTCAACCGATCATGATGCGCGAATCCCGGCTGCTGATCGCTCTCGTCCTCGCCGCCTGTGGGGGAACCGCGCCGCCCGCGCCCGAGCCATCCGCACGTCCTGCGAGGTCGGCAGTAGCGACGCCGGATGCGCCGCGTTGCGAACCTCCACCGGCGAATGCGAGCTCCCCCAAGGGTGAGCTCGTTTACACGCATGGCTACTCAGAGCTTCAGCTCTACCGCGTTGATGCAGCCGGCTGCGCGAAGCTGGTCGCAACGATCGACACGGGCGACCCGTTTGCGTTTGCTTCGGTCGGCGAAGCACAGCCGGGCAGCATGCCGGAGATCAGCGTAGACACCTGGCTCATGCACGGCGACCGCAAGCGCAGGCACTTCGTGTGGCGGAGTGGCCATTACTTCGAGACCGGTCGCGTCGAGGAGATCCGAGGTCCGCGCAGGCGCTGATGTGTGCCGTATGTTCGGCGCCACGCTTCGCCGTCACAGTGACAACGATTTTCGCGGCCAACCCCTGGTCGCGGGCTTGCCGGTAGTGGTGGTGCACGGCTTGCAAATCGTGCGTTCGCCGTTCGGGGGGACTTATGCAGCGTCCAGTTATTGCTGCGATCGCGGGTATCGCCGCGCTCGCCACCACCACATCCTTGGCCCACGCCCAAGCTGAACACTACGAACCGGTACGCGTCGACAGCGGCCTTGCGGGCAGCTACGTGTCGGCGACCGGGCGCGGAGGGTTTGGTGCTGTGGTCGAGCCGAAATACCTGATCCACGACAACATCGCGATCGGCGGGCGCATCGAAGCACAGGTGCAGTTCGGCGGAAGCTTCGGCGAGAACGGCGACACCAAGGTCTCGATGGGCGCGGTCGGTGCAGTGCTCGCGAAAGGTGAGTACCTGCTCGGCACCGGTACCATGCGCCCGTTCGCGGGCGTTGGGATCGGCATGTTCAACATCGTCAGTCAGTCGGTGGAGACCGGCCCGAGCACCGCGAGCGTCGACCAGAAGGCCGGCCGGTATTTCGGAATCGCGCCACAGCTCGGCATCAATCTCGGTCGGCTTCGACTCGCAGCGACGTACAACATGATCCTCGGTGCCGACATCGAAGTGCGACAGACGGTTGGTGGCGCAATGCAGACGTCGACGTTCTCGCAGAGCTACGTGACGTTCGAAATGAGCTTTCGATTCGGCGGCCGTCGAAAGGCAGCCGCACCGCGTGCAAGCGAGCCGATGCCCGCGCCAGTGCCCGCGCCCGCGCCCTTGCCCGCGTCGCTGCCGCCTCCGGCCGAGCCCGCGCCTGCCGCGCCCGCGCCTGCCGCGCCGGTGAGTCAAGCACCGAGCGCGTGAGGCGCGGACACGCCAGCGTGATCCTGCCGATCGATTTCGCGACGGCCGCTCGACGGCTTACAGGTATGGTTCGAACTCGAGCTCCTCGAGGACGGCGTCGTCGTCGATGTCCCAGACGTCCATGAGATCGTCCCACTCCTCGTCGGTGACGTAGCCGTCGTTATTGACGTCCGCGAGCTCGAAGCCGCCACCGTTGAACCGGAACTCGTTGACACCGATTAACAGATCGTTGTCGCCATCCCAGACGAGGAACGCATCGGCCCACTCGACTCGCGTCACGAGGAGGTCATCGTCTAGGTCGAGCTCGTCGATGCGCTCGTCGATGACATCGTCGACAAACTCGTCATCGTCGTCACACGCGGTGAACAGTGCGCCCGTGAGGGCAAGCGCCATGATTCCGAACAGTCTCGTTTTGAACATAGGCATCCCTTGCGAAGCGACCCACCCATGGGCCGTCGGCGCTGGCGTACTGCAACGATCCTGCCGTCACGCGTCGCGACACGCTCGACGCGGGAAGTCCCCGCGGATCAAAGGCTTTGCTCGCACTCCGTGTCGAACACGCCGCGCGCCGAGGCACAGCTCGCATGCGGGAGGCACCGCACGGATCCGGCAGACGCGCGTGGTTCGCTACGGCGTGCAGTCGCCGGGGCAGCTCGACTGCGACTCGCTGCTCTGGCAAATGAAGTCACCGCAGCGTGCGGTACACGGCATCGCATCTTGCGGGCACACGTAGCAGCGCTCGAGCGACGTGTTCAGCATGCCATCGCCGCAACCCGGCAAATTCATCGCGCAAGACGTGTTCGGCGGGCAGAGCGGCGTGCACGCCCACGAGCAATCGGGATCGGCGCAACCGATCGCACCATCGCCGTCGGTATCAGCGTCGGTGCAGAGCTCGTACGCCGTGTTGGCGTCCCAACGCAATCGCCAGGTGTCACCAAACCCCGCGACCGGATCATTGAGACCGGGCTCGAAATGGTCCCCGCCGCCGAACATGATCACACCGGCGCCATCCGGCGCGGATGCCATCGCCGCACGTCGCCGCGCGAGACCGTTCGTGGCGACCTGGCTCCACGTAATCCCATCCCATTCCCACGTGTCGCTGTAGACATACCCCATGAACCTCGTGCCACCGCCGGTCAGCACGAGCCGAGCGCGACTCGCATCCCACGCCATGACTGCTTCGTTGCGGGCGGCGGGATGCACGACGATCGGGATGGACTCCCACGTCTGACCGTCCCACGTCCACGTGTCACTCTCGACGCGACCGCTGACTCTGCCGCCGAACAGAACGATCTTTCGATTGACTCGATCGTAAGCCATCGCGCCCGGCTCGCGTGGGCTCGGGCTCATCGCAGGCGTAGCAGCAGTCCACGTCGCGCCGTCCCATGTCCACGTCGTTCCCACGAGCATCGCCGAACTGCTGCCTCCGAACAGCACGATCTGACCGCGCGCAGCGTCGAACGCGAGGCCTGCATTACAGCGCGTGCCCGGTAGCCCTCCTATCGCCACGTTCACGAGAGACCAGTTGGCGGAGACGCCGTCCCAGATCCAGGTCTCGGCAAGCGCGCTATCCGCGAACCCGTTCCACGTGCAGCCACCGTACGCGACGAACTGGCGACGCACTTCGTCGTACGCGAGTGCGGCACCGCGGCGAGGGCTCGGCACCATGCCGGGCTTCAGCGCCCACTCGCCACGCCATACCCACGTCCCGGTGTCGGCCGTCTGGCTCAGATCGTTGGAGCCGCCGCCGATCATCACGATCTGGCCGTGCAACGGATCGAGTGCCATCGAGGCGCCGATGCGAAGCCCCGGCGACGGCGGCGTACCCGAGGCCTTCGATGGTGCGCTCCACGCAACGCCGTCCCATTCGTAGATGCGACTCTGGCCCGGTATGAGCGTTTCGTTCTTGCCCGCGTACAAGACCACCCGGCCGCGAACCGGATCGGTGGCAATCGCGGCAGCATACTCTTCGGTGTCGCTCGAAAAACTGGGCAGCGCCGTCCACGTCGATCCATCCCATCGCCACACCTCGCGCGCCAGCGCCACGGTGGGTCCACCGACGACGATCATGCCTCCGCCAACCGGATCGTAGGCCATGACGACCTTTTCTCGCGCCGTGGGGCCGCCGCTCGCCGGCGTCCGATCGGTCCACGTCGTGCCGTCGAATTCCCAGATCGAGCGTGACCGCGTTGCGCCTACCGTGCCCCCAAACAACACGCTGACACCGCGCGCGGGATCGTACGCGAACGCGGGAAATAGCAACTTTGGCGGCGACGGCATCGTCGTGACCTCACGCCAATCCTGGCCATCCCAGATCCACGTATCGTTGAGGTCGACGCCGGACATGCCACTCGTATCCCGTCCGCCGAACAGCACCGTCTGTTTGCGCGCTTCGTCGTACGCCATGCGCCCGAAGGCGCGTTGCGGCGGGATATTCGGCGACGTGCGCAAACGCCAGCGCCCATCGTAGATCCACGTGTCCGGCGCACCATTGGTTCCCGAGAACAGGACGATCTGTTGACGGGCGGCGTCGTACGCCATCGCGGGTCCCGCGCGAAGCGACGGCGATACATCAAGCGTCGGTCGCTGCCAGACGTCGCCATCCCATTCGTTGGTGTCGTTCAACGGAGCCGTCAGGACGCCGCCGAAGAGCACGAAGCGATGCCGGCGAGCGTCGTATGCCGCCCCCGCATCGTCGCGTCGCTGCGGGCGCACTGCGGTCAGCTGCAACCAACCCGGCACCTCGATGTGGCGACAGTCGCTCGAACAGCCATCGTGGCCGAGCACATCGTCGACGTCGCACTGCTCACCTGCGCCGACGTCGACGAATCCGTTGCCACAGCGCTCGTCGGACGCGCAATCGGCCGAACACGAGTCGCCCGACACGTTGTTGCCGTCGTCGCACAATTCGTTCGCGTCGCGGAGAAAGTTGCCGCACGTCGAGATCAGGCAGACGCCCGCGTGACACGAGCCTGGTGCATCCGGTCGGTCGCAGGCGTCGCCATCTTGTTTGCCCTCGCATTGCGCGAGCTGATCGGGCGTCGCGCAGAATGTCTGCGTCGCGCCGTTGATGTCGATCGATACGCACGTGTGATCGGCGCCGCAGGTCGTCCCATCCGCGCACGTCACCGTGTTCGTGTTGATGCACCCCGCTAGCAACGCCAACGCGACAAGCGCCCTCACACGACCAGTGTAACCCGGTTACGCGTCGCGCTCGGGAACAAGCTCGAGCACGTCACTTGCCTTCGCGAGCTCGTCGGCCCAGTACGTGTTGCCGTTGCGACGGTCGAACAGCCCGGCGATCTGCTCGGCTGCGTCGGCGAACCAGGCCCGCAGCGGCGCGATCGCGTAGCGACCGCTGGGATCGTAGAGCGAGAACGTCGGCGGCAGCGCGAGCGTTACCGTCGAGCGCTCGCGCGCGACCGCATCGAGCCACACGATCACCGCGGTGAAAAACCCGAAGCGACCAGCTTTCGTTGCGTCGTTCAACGCGTGGGGCAGCGCGCGTTCGATCACGTTCTTGCCCTTCGCGTAGGCGCGATCGATGGCGGCAAACTTCGCGCTCGCGCCCGCGTTGTGGACCCACGTGGGACGAGCCAACGCGACCCGATGCAGGCGTGCGTGATACGAGCGCGCGATCTGCCATTCGCCGCGGCGGGCGTGCGGGATCATCAGTGACGCCCAACTGCCAGCCGGCTGGCTCTCGCATTTCACGCCACGAGCCACGATCGGTTGCGACGCCTCGATCGCTTCATCAGGGCGCTCGAGCTCGAGGAGGAACCATGCGCGCCGGCTGATCTGACACGCCTCGCATCCCTCGTCGTCCGCCGTCATCGTAGTGAGCTCGGCGTACAACGCGCGCGCGCGCTCCAAGTAGCCTGCCGAGAAGTAGCTCGATAGCCGCGCTGCCAAGAGACTGTAACGCGACAGGCCGTGCGCGACATACGCGCGATCGACATCCTGATAGAGCTCGTCGATCTTCGCGCGCGAGATTTCGGGGATGCCATCGACGAGGTAGAGCGCGTGCATGCCGAGGTGCGCGACATTGACGGCGGTCTCCGGCGACAGCCGCGCCGCATGGCGGTCGAACGTGCCGCGCATCGCCGTGTACGTCGCGAGCATCCGCTCGACGAGCATCATCTTGAACGCGGCGTAGTACAGCGAAAACAGCCCGTGCATCGTCAGCTCCGGATCGTTGCGCTGCTCGGCCTGCCGCGCGAGCAGATCGAGCGCCTCGACTTGCGCGAGCGATGCCGGCATCGCATACGCCGCGTCGATCGCCGCGCGCAGCTCGCTCACGCAGCGCGCCTCGCGATCGCGAGCACGTCGCACGCGGCAGCGAGGCGGCTGGCCTGATAGTCGTTACCGTTGCGGCGATCGAACGCGAGCGACAGCGTTCGGGCGGCCGCTTCGAACCAGGCGCGCAGCGCCGCGACCTCGTAACGACCTTTCGGATCGTGGAGCGGAAATGTCGGCGGCGTCGTCAGCGTGATCGTCGCGCGCTCGCGGCCGAGCGCCTCGAACAACACCATCGCAGCGATGAAGAAGTCGCGGATCCAGTCCTTCGACG
>DATDCH010000544.1:0-2088 GCA_036524455.1 Kofleriaceae bacterium
TGCGTTCGATTGCGACCACGTGCGATCGAGCAGCACGATCTGCGCGGCATCGATCGCCGCGTGACAGCCGTGCCGCGCGTCATCCGCGAGACGCGACTTGACGATCGAGAACGCAGGCACGATGCCGTAGAGCTCGGCGAGCGCGTCGATGCCCTCGCCTTTTTCCGTGGCGAGCTCGAGGTAGCGCGCGCGGAAGTTCGGCGCCTGGCCATCGCGCGTCGGCTGGAACAGCGTCGGCGTCCACGTCTCGCCGAGATCGACGATCGTCAGGCCCTTTGCCTGCGCGTCGGCGACGCAGATCGCACCCTTCGCCACGCCACCCTCGACGAGCTCGGCGGTGACGCACTCGCCTTCGGTCGTGATTTGCGGGGTGAGTTGCTGCGAGCTCGCCTGCGTGTTCGCCTTCGTCGCGACCGCAGCTGTCCGCGTTCCGGACGTTGTGCCGGTTGCACAACTGATCGCGAGTGACCCTGCTACCGATGCGAAGAATTTCACGCGCACGTCCCCTAACTTTGTCGCTCTTCGACGGAAACGGCACGTGATCAATTCGCAGCGTGATTATGCGAACTCGTCGCACATGTGAGCGGCGGCGCACCTCCTGCAACGTCGTTAATCATGCGTCGTGTAGTGCTCGCGTTGATCGTTTGCAGCGCAGTGCGCGCCGATGCCACGCAGAACCAACCACCCTGTGCTGGATGCACGCTCGAGATCTCCGCTTCCACGGATCCGGTTCCACTTGTCGTCGTGCTGCACGGCGACACCGACAACGCACGGGAGCGCGCGACCAAGTGGCGCGCCGCAGTGGCAAAGCGCGGCTGGGCACTGCTCTCGCTCGAGTGTCCCGAGCGACTCGGATGTCCCGACGGAAGCTGGTACCGGTGGCGCCACGATCCGGGTTGGGTGCGCGAACAAGTTCGCGAGGTGACCGCACGCCACCGCATCGATGCATCGCGCATCTACCTCGTCGGTTGGTCGGGCGGCGCGACGTTCATCGGCAAGCACCTGGACGAGTGGCCGCGCATGTTCGCCGCGACCGTGATCCACGGCGGCGGTGTGCCACCGCGCGCGGCTGACTGTCCGGATCGGGCTTTCCCCGCCTACTTCCTCGTCGGCGACAAGAACCCTGCGCACGGCGCAGCGAAGCGGCTGCGCGCGTTCCTCGAGGACTGCAAACAATCCGTTCGCTGGGATTTGCTGCTAGGCGCCAATCACGCGCAGGAAGACGATGCGCTGACCTGGGCGAAGGCAGATCAGATCCTCGGCTGGCTCGCGAATCGGCGTCGCAACGAAGCCGTCGCCGGGCGCTGACGCACGCGCGTGCACCGCACGCCGAATTTTTCGTCCGCGAGGCTGTCTTGTCGACGCGGTCGCGCGATGCTCCCCTTCGGGTATGCGTTGGGATCGAAACTACAATAGTTCGAATGTCGAGGACCGCAGGGGTCACAGCGCCGGCATCGGTGGTGGCGGTCTTCCGATCGGCGGAATTATCAACTTGCTCTCCATGTTCGGCTGGAAGGGCATCCTGATCGGCCTCGTGCTCGCACTCGCCGTCGGCGGCGGCGGCATGTGCATGGGCGGCGAAGGCATGAGCTGCCTCGGCGGCGGTTCGCCACCGTCCTCGGAGACGCGTAGCGACAAACCGGTGCAGAGCTCTCCGCAAGAAGATGAGCTCGTGCGCTTCGTCGGCTACGTGTTCGACGACGTGCAGAAGATGTGGACCCAGAAGCTCGAGGGTTACCGCTCCTCGCGCATGGTGCTGTTCCGCCGCGGCGTGCAGACCGCGTGCGGCGGCGCGTCGAGCGCGGTCGGTCCGTTCTACTGCCCGAACGATCAAAAGGTCTACATCGACCTCTCGTTCTACGACGAGCTGCGCAAGCGGTTCGGCGCGCCCGGCGACTTCGCGCAGGCGTACGTGATCGCGCACGAGGTCGGTCACCACGTGCAGAACCTCACCGACAACCTCAACCCGGGCAGCCGCCGCGCGAACGATCAGATCGCGGTCGAGCTGCAGGCCGACTGCCTCGCCGGCGCGTGGGCGCAAGACGCCGATCGCCGCGGCCTGATCGAAGTCGGCGACATCGATGAAGC
>DATDCH010000545.1:0-4225 GCA_036524455.1 Kofleriaceae bacterium
TGGTGGCCGAGGCCCCAGGCGACGCGGATGCAGCGAAGCCGCCCGATCCGTGGGCCGAGGCGCGCTTCGAGATGGTCGATCGCACGGTCGCAGCGCGCGGCGTCACCGACGAGCGCGTGCTCGCCGCGATGAAGATCACGCCGCGTCACGAGTTCGTGCCGCCCGCGAATCGCCACCAGGCGTACGAAGACAGCCCGCTGCCGATCGGCTTCGATCTGACGATCAGCCAGCCGTACATCATCGCGACGATGACCGAGGCCGTGAAGGTCAAGGCCGGCGACAAGGTGCTCGAGATCGGAACCGGCAGCGGCTATCAGGCCGCGGTGCTCGCGATGATGGGCGCGAAGGTCTACACGATCGAGATCCATCCCGAGCTCGGCGCGCGTACGAAGAAGGTGCTCGAGAGCCTGAGCTTCAAGGACGTCGCGATGAAGATCGGCGACGGCTATTTCGGCTGGGAAGACGCAGCACCGTTCGACGCGATCATGATCACGTGCGCGACGCCGGAGATTCCGCCGCCGTTGCTCGCGCAGCTGAAAGTCGGTGGCCGGTTGATCGCGCCGATCGGCGACAACTTCGAGCAAGAGCTGACGGTGATCACGAAGACACGCGACGACGTCACGCGCGAGACCTTGATGGGCGTGCGGTTCGGTCAGATGAAAGGCGAGATCGACAAGGTCCGATGAAGCTCGCGCTGCTCCTCCTCCTGTTCGCATGCCGCGCGGAGAAGTCACCGCCGCAACCCGCGCCTACGCCCGGCTCTGCGCCCGCACCCGAGCCGGCCGCGCCCGTCGACGATCGCGCAGGTGAACGCCATCGCATGGTCGACCAGACCATCGCGAGCCGCGACATCACCGATCCGCGCGTGCTCGGCGCGATGCGCAAGGTTCATCGGCACCGGCTCGTGCCACCGGAGCTGCAGCCGCGCGCGTACGAGGACAATCCGCTGCCGATCGGCTTCGAGCAAACGATCAGCCAGCCGTACGTCGTGGCAGCGATGACCGAGGCCGCGCAACTCACGGCCGGCGAGAAGGTGCTCGAGATCGGAACCGGCAGCGGCTATCAGGCGGCGGTGCTCGCCGAGCTCGGCGGGGTAGAGGTGTACTCGATCGAGATCGTCGAGCCGCTCGCGCAGCGTACGCACAAGCTGCTCGCCCGCATGGGCTACGACAAGATCCAGCTCCGGATCGGCGATGGCTACAAGGGCTGGCCCGAGGCCGCGCCATTCGATGCGATCATCGTCACCGCCGCGCCCGAGAAGGTGCCGCAGCCGCTGATCGATCAGCTCGCTGTCGGAGGCAGGCTCGTGATTCCCGTCGGCAAGGCCGGCGATCAAGACCTCAAAGTCATCACGCGCGGTAAAGACGGCACGACGACCGAATCGCTGTTCCCGGTGCGCTTCGTGCCGATGACCGGCGAAGCGCAGAACAAGAAGTAGCTACAGCTTCTGCATCTCGAAGACGTCGAACCGGATGCTGAGCGCGTCGGCGACGTTGAAGCCGACGAACGTGCCCTCGCCCGTTCCGATCGCGGACTCGGCGGCCGGTGCGAGATTGATATCGACGTTGAACCAGCGATCGATCGGATCGGGCTTCGGCTCGGTCGCACCTGCCGGCCACGACTCGAACACCGGATGCGTGACGTGCAGACCGGCCGCGCCGGCGACGATCTTGATGTTCGTCAGGTAACTGTCGGCGACGAGCTGCGACACGACGACCTCGACACGGCCGGGCTGCCCGAGCTCGGTGAGATCGATCATGTTGATCGGGCAGTTCGGGTCGCCTGGATTTCCCATCGTGCACAGTTGCGGCACCATCTGCGTCGTGCGGATCGGCGGGATCTCCGGCCGCGCGTCACGCTCGGCGTTGATCCAGGTCAGGATGTCCGACGCTTCTTTCGCTTCGAGCGCGGGCCCCGTGTGGTCGCCCTTCGTGAGCATGCGGCTCGACTGCGGCGCGTTCATGTTGATGACCGCGGGCATGTACGCGATCAGCGTGTCGCGCTTCTCGAGATCGGTCGCGCCCGAGAGATAGCCGATCATCGGCATCGATCCGTCGTGGCACATCACGCACTTCGTACCGAGCACCGGCAGCGCCTTCTCGACCCACTTCTCGAGTGCGACCTGTTGCCGCGGATCGAGGTCCTCGTAGATGTCGCTCTGGATCTCGCCGCTACATGCGGCAGAGACGAACACGACGGCCAACAGCCCCAGGCGAATCACGGGGCCGATGGTACCGCAGGCGCGAGCTGGCGCGGGCCTGACCGATTCTGACTTCTGCCTGCCGCTGTGTTACCGAAGTCACTGGAAGGAGGGCTGAAAATTCCTTGTCACTAGAACCGCTCAGGTTGCGTTGGTCCGGTGAAAGGACCCACCGACCATGCTGCTTTCGCTACCGTCCCCGTCTCGCGTGAATTCTCTGCTTCCGACCACTCTCGAGGGCGCGTCCAGCGGCTGCGAGCTCGTCACCTCCGACGGGCGCGCGCTCGCGCTGACCGCGGCCACCCTACGCGGCGAGGCGCAAGGCGGGCTGGCGCGGCTCGTGCTCGAGCAGCGGTTCGAGAATCCGTACAACGAGACGCTGAAGGTGACGTACCGGATGCCGCTGCCGGCCGACGGCGCGATCAGCGGCTACGAATTCGTGATCGGCGAGCGCGTGGTCAAGGGTCAGATCGACAAGAAGCGCCAGGCGCGCGAGCGGTTCGAGCGCGCGATCGTCGAGGGCCGCACGGCGGCGCTGCTCGAGCAGGAGCGCGCCGACATCTTCACGCAGCAGATCGGCAACATTCCGCCGCGCGAAGCGATCGTCGCGCGCATCGCGGTCGATCAGCGGCTCACGTGGTTGCCCGAGGGCGAATGGGAGCTGCGCTTTCCGACCGTGATCGGTCCGCGCTACATCGGCTCGGCGGACTCGGTCGAGGACGTGCGCGCGACGCACATCAAGGTCACCGACCAACCGCTTGCCGTCACGATCCAGATCGAGCTCGCGATTCGCGACGCGATCGTCGCCGGTGCCAAGCCGAGCTCGCCGTCGCACATCCTCGAGCGCAAGGGTGACGTGATCGAGCTGAGGAGCGGTTCGAGACTCGATCGCGATATCGTCCTGCGCTGGCCGGTCGCGACCCCGGCGCCGGGCTTGTCGCTCGCGACCGCGCGACCCACCAGCGGCAACGACGCGTACGCGCTGCTCACGATCGTGCCGCCCGCAAAGGAGGCGCACCCGGTCGCCGTGCCGCGCGACCTGATCGTGCTGCTCGATACCAGCGGCTCGATGAGCGGAGGTCCGCTCGACAAGGCGAAGCAGGTCGTGTGCATGCTGATCGATTCGCTCGATCCGCATGATCGACTCGAGCTGATCGAGTTCTCGAACAACCCGCGCCGTTATCTCACCGAGCCGGTCGATGCGACGCCGAGCGCGAAGCAAGCCGCGATCAAGTGGGTGCGCTCGCGCATCGCCGACGGCGGCACCGAGATGCGCGCCGGCGTGATCGAAGCGCTGGCGACGTTGCGCGTCGGTGCGCAGCGTCAGGTCGTGGTCGTCACCGACGGCTACGTCGGCGGCGAGCACCAGATCCTGCAAGCGCTCAACCGCCGGCTGCCGAAGTCGTGCCGGCTGCACGTGCTCGGCGTTGGCTCGGCGGTCAATCGCTCGCTCGCGACCGCGCTGTCGCGCGCCGGCCGAGGCGTCGAAGTCATCGTCGGGATCGACGAGGATGCCGAGCGCGGTGCGAAGCGACTGCTCGATCGCACGAAGTCGCCGATGCTGACGAACGTCGATGTCAGCGGCAGCGCGGTGCTGCGCCACGCGCCCGCGCAGATGCCCGATTGTTTCGAGCGGTCTCCGCTCGTGTGCGCGCTCGCGATCCGTCCCGAGGGTGGCGAGATCCTCGTGCGCGGCCAGCTCGCACGCGAGCCGTGGGAGCAGCGCATCACCGTCAAACCGCTCGCGCAGGGCGATGGCAATCCGGCGATCATCGCGCTGTATGGACGCGAGCGCGTCGCCGACGTCGAAGCGAACGCGATGTTCGAGAGCGTCGACGGCGAGATCGAAGATCTCGGCCTCACGTTCCAGATCGCGACGCGCATGACGTCGTGGGTCGCGATCGACGAGATCCGCCGCGAGGTCGGGTTCTCGCGCGAGCAGGTGGTCCCGCAAGAGCTGCCGTACGGCACGACGGCGTCGGCGTTCGGTCTGCGCGGTGCGTCGTCGGCAGCGATGAACCAGAT
>DATDCH010000546.1:0-7960 GCA_036524455.1 Kofleriaceae bacterium
CTCATGATGAGTCTCTCGACCATTATCGTACGAGGTTGCGTGTCCGTGCCCCGAAAATGCGAAGAGGCCGGCGAACCGACCTCTTCGACACATTCAGGCTCGTGTCTTAGCGAGCGCCCATGTTCCGGCGATACAGCGCGCGCGGCAAGTCAGCCTTGACCTTGCGCAGCGTATCCGCGGGGAGCTGCTTGCCAGTGGCGAGACCGACCGCGAGCGTCGTGTCGACGCAGCCGAGGTCCGCAGCACCCCAGTACGACAGCTGCATCGACGGATCCGTACCAGAGCCGAAGCCCGACTGCGGAAGGTTTCCGCAGTTCGGATACTTCGTCTCAGGCATGTTGTCGCCGTTCGAGTCGTAAAGGTACTTGTCGTGATCGAAGCAGAATCCCATCGTGTCCGACGTCGGCGAGCGCAGGAAGTTGCCCTGATCGTCGATCTCGAACGACCAGATGTAGCGGCAATGCTCGCCACCGCTGGCGTCATTCGCGGTAAAGAACGTACCCACGCGGTCCGGCGTCTTGCACCCGTTGGTATTGCCCGTCGTCGAGACACCAATACGGTTCACGTTCTGGGTGCCGCAGTTGCCCATCCAGCAGTTCTGCGGACGGCACAGCGCCGTGCAGATCGCCGTCGACACCGTTGTGCTCTCGCGGAGCAGCGGCAGGTAGCCCTGGTTGCAGCTGTTGACGTAGATCGTCGGACCTGCGTCAGCGCAGTTGTTCGTCTCGATGCACTGGACGCGGTGACGGAGACCCGTCGGCTGCGCTTCCATCGAGTTGATGTCGTTCGTGCAGCTCCAGCCGGTCGCCGGCGGCGAACCGAAGCTCGGGTAGCCGTAGCAACCGACGGCCGCGTTCGCACCGCACGTCGCCGTGGTCTTCATTGAGGCAGCGCCGCTGCCGTCGAAGTCGTTGTCCGCGATCGGGTCACACGCGAGATCGCAAACGCCACCAGCGGCCGGCGTCGTGTCACCCGTGCTGAACAGACCAGAGTAGGTCACGCAGACGTGCGTCGCGGCGCACATCGGAGTGCCACCCTGCTGATCGCAGATCTGCTTGCAGATGCCGGTACCGCCGCGGTAGTTGCCGCAGACGTTACCCTTCGCGCAGCCGTCGTAGCCGGTCGCGCCAGGCGCGCCGTACATGCACGAGTCGCCCGCGGCGCCGGTTCCATCCGGCGCGCAGCCGATGTGGCCGACGTATTGAGGCATGAGTGCGTCGAGGAGCCAGGTGCACTTCTCGCCGGCGGCGCAGCCCGCTTGCGTGAGCGGGTTACACGTCATCGGCGTGTCGACCATTGCTGTGTCGATCACCATGACTTTTTTGCTGTCACTGCCGCCACCACAGGCGACTAGGAGCCCAACCAACAGGGCTCCAAAGGCTAGCTTCTTCATTCGCGAGACTCCTCTCATCATTTGCCTCTGAAGTTCGTGCCGTTGGGAATGCTCCCCAGATCTACGGCGGTTCAAAAGATGCGCGACCCTATCGATTGTGCCCATGTGGGTCAAGTCCATTTCTGGGTCGATCGGACGGCTGATCCACGTCCGTGCAAAGTCGCCTGGAAGGTGTTTTGTCGACGATGATCGAAGTCACGCGCGGGCTTCGAGCACCTAACAGGAATGGCTGGGGACTGATGCGCGCAGTCGCGACAACGTGTTTGCAGCACACGTCCTCGGGAAAGGCCGGAGAATCCGTCGGATGTGGCGGGTTTATGGTGTGACGGTAACCGCGTCGACCGGCAGGCGACACAGGGGTCACTACAGCGGCGAGCGGCGAGTTGCGCCTGGCGTGCAGCGAGCGGCGCGTACTACCGCGTGAACGCTCGACGTTTGCGACGCCGAAGCAGCGCGAGGAGCAGCAGCGAGACGACGCCACCCGAGCTTGTGGCGCTACAGCCACCCGGCTCGTCGCCCGACGGTTGTACGAGGAGGACCACGTGGAACGTGGGGCCGAACCAGGTCACGCCTTCTTGTACGAACGAGAACGCCTCGTCGTAAGTTTTCGCTTCGGAGACGTCGGGACCGCGGATCTGGAACGTGAAGGTGCCGCTCGTGCCGGCTTCGGTGAGGCCATCGACCGCGGTGGGGCGATCGGGACCGAGCCAGTCACCGTCGACGAACAGCGCGGAGGGACGATCTTGGGGATCGGCAGTGCCGATGCGTGTGGCGTCGAGATCCCAGGCGGCGGTGCCCGTGTTCTTGATCGTGACCGTCACGGTCGCGAGCTCACCGCTCGTGATCAGCTTGGGCGCTTCGACGACGATGTCCGCGGCGGTGAACTGCGGCGCGCCACCCGTGCGCACGAGATCTATGTAGTGATCCCATTTCCAGCCCGGGCCGGGATCGGTGTGCGTCGAGCAGTCGGGCGCCTCGCCGTGGCCTTGGATCGGGCCGTGGGATTTTTCGATCATGTATTTGTCGGCGAGGTAGGCGGTGAGCTTCGCGCTCTCGGCGTACATCGCTTCGGTGAACCATTGATCCGGTTTGGCGGCGTAGCCTTCGTGCTCGAGACCGATCGAGCTCGTGTTGAAACAGGCGATGTGCCACGCGACGTTCTTCTCGTCGACCATCTGCGCGATGTGGCCGTCGCTCGAGCGGATCACGTAGTGCGCGGAGACGTTGGCGTCGGGGTCTTTGAACCAACTGATCGTGCCGCTGTAGCTGCCTTCGGTGTCGTGAATGATGATGCTGGTGATGTCGCCGACGCCGCGGTTGGCCACTTGGTAGTTGCCCGAGTAGGCGGGAATCCATTCGGCACCCGGGTAGCCCGCGGCTTGCGTCACCGACGAGAAACCGGGCACGCGAGCGGCCGCGCGCGCCGCAACCACGACCGCGCGACCTGCGTCGTCGCGACCATCGATACCGCGTGCGAGCGCTTTGTCGATCGCGTGCGCGAATGATGTGCCGCCGTAGGCGCGCAGCGCGCGCGTGACATCACCGTCGATCATCTGCTCGCGCAGGAGGGCGGCGCCCGCGCGGATCGAAGCTTCGACGTCGGTGCGCACCGTGTGCTCGGATACGCCCGCGAGCATCGCGCCGCGGTGGAGATCGCGCGGGCCGGATTCGGTGAGCGCCATGAGACCGGTCTCGAACGCGTGCGAATGCTCGCCGCCCGGCGTCGCGAAGTGAAAGCGCGTTTCGTTCCAGCTCACGGCCGCGAGCACGTCGGCGGGTACGCCGGTGTCGAGCGAGACGCGCGTGAAGATGTCGGCGAGCGGGGAGCTTCCTGCGACGGGTGTGCGCTCTACCGGGGCTTCCGCCGGCGACAGACCACAGCCAACCAGCGCAGCTGTAGCGAACAGCGCGATCCTCATCGCGGCGAATCATGCACAAGCCCGATCCCGCTTGGGAAGTGGGTATGAGCACCACGTTTGGTGCCCACGACAAGTTGCACAGGTTGCGCAAAGGCGGCGCGGCGTAGACCACTGTATGATGAACGGAGTGCCAGCCGACGCAGGCATTCGGTTTGGCCAGTACGTCCTGGTACGACGCATCGCCCGGGGCGGTATGGCGGAAGTCTTCCTCGCGCAACAGCGTGGGCTCGAGGGCTTCGATCGTCGCGTCGCGGTCAAACGGATTCTTCCGCATCTCGCCGACTCGCCCGACTTCATGAAGATGTTCTTCGGCGAGGCCAAGCTGGCTGCGCAGCTCTCGCACCCGAACGTCGTGCACATCTACGAGTTCGGCAAGGTCGAGCACGACTACTTCATCGCGATGGAGTTCGTCGACGGCGTGCACGCGGGGCAGCTGTTCAAGCACGGCGAGAAAGAGAAGCTGCCCGCGACGCTGATCGCACGCATCGGCGCCGACGCCGCGAACGCGCTGCACTACGCGCACGAGCTTCGCGGCGCGAGCGGCAAGCTGCTCGGGCTCGTGCATCGCGACGTGTCGCCCGCGAACATCATGGTGTCGTTCGACGGCGTCGTGAAGCTGTGCGACTTCGGCATCGCGAAAGCCGCGGCCGCCGGCGATCAGCTGACGAACCCCGGGCAGGTGAAGGGCAAGTACGCCTATATGTCGCCCGAGCAGACGATCGCCTCGCAGCTCGACGGCCGCAGCGACGTGTTCTCGCTCGGCGTCGTGATGTGGGAGCTGCTCAGCGGTAAGTACATCGTGCCGCGCGGCGACGCCGTCGCTGCGATGCGCGCGATCCGCGACGGCAAGCTCGAGCCGATCGAGAAGATCGTGCCGAATGTTCCGGCGCCGCTCGCGAAAGCGCTGGGCTGGGCGCTCAAGCCGAAGCGCGACGATCGCGCGACCGCCGCCGACTTCGCGCAAGCACTCGAAGCGTTCTTGAAATCGGCACCCGAGCTCGCCACGTCGATGCAGCTCGGCGGTTGGATCCGCGCGCGGTTCGTGCGCGAAGGCACGGGACAGTTGCCCGCGCTCAATCCGTCGACGGGGGCGATGCCGGCGCACGGCACGCAGATGTCGCCCGGTACGTTCGCCGCGCCGGGCACCGCCGCATCGCCTGGCACGCTCGCAGCGCCTGGCACCGCGGCCGCACGCTCGGTGACGAGCTTGCCGCCGACGACACCACCGCCAGTGTTTCCACCGCGTCGCGTGGTCAAGCTGCTGAGCGACACCGGCGAGGGCACCGAGATCTACAGCACCTCCGAGCTCTCCGACGAAGAATCCGCGGTGACGATCAAGGGTGCACGGGCACCCAAGCGCGGCACGCAGCCGCCGCCGCCGAACCGCACGAGCGAATCCCAGCTCCAAGCGCGCGCGAACCGCGCCGCCGAGGAACCGACCGTGCATGCGCCACCGCCCGTGCTCGGCGACGCGACCGAGGTGCTGCGCAACGCGCCACCTGCGCCCGACGAAGAGGACAGCGAGAATCACTTCGAGACGATCTTGCGCGACGCGCGCACACCGGCACCGAGCGGGTCGACACCGACCCGCGTCGTACCGCTGCCCGGACCGCACGCTACAGCGCGCGCGGTATCGGAGTCGTCGGCGCGCCCGTTGCCTGCACCCGACGCGGGACGCCCGTTGCCCGGACCGCGTTCCGGCTCCGAGGTGCGTGGGCTCGTTCCCGACGCTGCGGCGCGTGCATCCGGATCGGGCATGCGCGGCGCGATCGTCGCTGAGCCACCTCGGCGACCGACGCCACTGCCACCCGAGCTCACGCGCCGGCGCCGCAAGAAGCGGTTGATCGCGATCGGCGGCCTCGCCGGGCTCGCGTTCGCTTCGTTCTTGATCGCGCTCGCCGCTTCGAGCGGTGGCAAGCCGCGCGCGGCAGCCGTCGTACCGAGCGACGCTGCGGAACCGACGCACAGCGACACTGCATTGCCGATCGCCCCGCCGCCGCTCGACGCCGCGCCGCAAGCGACGATTACCGTCGACGCTGCGCCGCAAGCGACGCTCACCGTCGATGCCGCAGCCCCTGTCGACGAAGGCATGGCGTATCTGATCATCCGCACCCGTCCCGACGGCGCCACGATCAAGGTCGGCGACCAAGAGCGCGTCGCGGCGGTGCAGGCCGGCGATCCGAGCGGCGCCGCCACCGCGCAGCTCGTGCTGACGCCCGGCAAGCACGAGGTCACCGCGCAGCTCGCGGGCTATCAGCCCGAGACCCGCAACGTCGTGCTCACCGCCGACGAGATCCAGCGCATCGAGATCACGTTCACGAAGAAGGTGTCGACTCGCCCGGAGCGCATGGGCAAGCTCAGCGTGCGCACCACGCCCTGGAGCGAGGTCTATCTCGGCACGAAGAAGATCGGCCAAGCGCCGTTTACCGATCTCGAGATTCCGGTCGGCACGCACACGCTGACGTTCCGCAATCCGTCACGGCCGGTCGTGCAGAAGACCGTCACGATCAAGCTCGGCAAACCGACGCGGCTGAACTTCAACTTGCCGTAGCGCCGGCAATCGCGGACGCCACCGACCGCATGCGGGACGCGCGCGGACGCTGCGTCGCGTGGTTTCCGCCGTTTGCGATTGGCGAGGTCATTGCTGATGTGCGCGCGCTATGCTGGAGGCACGACGATGCACAAGGTTTGGACCTACGCCGATCTCAAGCACACGCCGGACGACGGCAAGCGCTACGAGATCTTCGACGGCGAGCTCGTCGTGACGCCCGCGCCCAGGCCACCACATCAGTTCGCGGTGTGGGAGTTAACGTGGCGGTTCTATCACCGTCTGAAGACAGTCGCGGTCCCGGTCATGTCACCGGTCGACGTGATTCTGACGTCGCGGCGCGTCCTCATCCCCGACGTCGTCGTCGTACGCCACGAACGACGTGCGATCATCAGCAACCGCGGCATCGAAGGGCCACCGGATCTTGTCGTCGAAGTGCTGTCACCGCGCGGTGCGACGCGCGATCGCGTGCGCAAAGCGCGGCTGTACGCCCAAAGCGAAATACCCGAGTACTGGATCGCTGACCCGGTCGCCAAGACGATCGAGGTCTATGCGCTCGGCGATCGCGGCTACTGCCTCGACGGCGAGTACGGTCTTGGCCAGCGCCTGAACAGCGTGACGTTCGGCTTCAGACTCGACGTCTCGTCGATCTTTACGTGGCCATGATCACGGGCTCGACGCCGGTCGACCATGAGCTCGATCTTCACCTGGCCATGATCACGGCTCGACGCTGGTCGACCACGAGCTCGGTGTTCACCTGGCCGTGATCACGGCTCGAGGCCGGTGGCCCACGAGTACTTCGGCTTCGTGTTGAAGTGGTGGGTCGCGTTGATGACACGCACCGTGCCCGACTTCGAGCGCATCACGATCGACTCGGTCTTCGCGCTGTCGCCGTAGAAGCGCACACCCTCGACCAGGTAGCCCTTCGTGACGCCGGTCGCCGCGAACATCACGTGGCCCTTCGCGAGATCTTCAATGCCGTAGATGAACGCTTCCTCTTTGACGCCCATCCGCTTCGCGCGCGCTTTCTCTTCCTCGCTGCGGAAGCGCAGCCGGCCCTGAAAATCACCGCCCACGCACTTGAGCGCTGCCGCTGCGATCACGCCTTCGGGCGCACCGCCGGTGCCAAACAGAACGTCGATGCCGGAGTCGGGGTTCGCAGTCATCACCGCGCCGGAGACGTCACCGTCGCCGATCAGGCGGATGCGCGCGCCCAACTGGCGAACTTCACCGATCAGATCGGAGTGGCGATCGCGATCGAGGATCACGCACGTGCAGTCCTGCACCTTCTTGTTCTTCGCCTTCGCGATGCGCTGCAGGTTCCACGTCCAGCTCTCGCGCAGATCGATCACGCCGCGCGCTTCGGGACCGACCGCGATCTTTTCCATGTACGTGTCGGGCGCGTTGAGGAACTGACCGTCGTCGGCGATCGCGATCACGCTGATCGCATCGGGCGCGCCGGTCGCGCACAGGTTCGTGCCTTCGAGCGGATCGACCGCGATGTCGACCTTCGGCGAGTTTTCGCCGTCGCGCCAACCGGCGCCGACCTGCTCGCCGATGAACAGCATCGGCGCCTCGTCGCGCTCGCCCTCGCCGATCACCACGGTGCCGCGAATATCGATCGCGTCGAACGCCACGCGCATCGCCTCGACGGCAACGTGATCGGCAAGCTTGCGATCACCGCGGCCCATGAGGCGCGCCGATGCCATCGCGGCGGCTTCGGTGATGCGAACCACTTCGAGCGCGAGGTTGCGGTCTTGCATGAGGCTGGTGTACCGCCGCGGATGAGGCCGATCAACGTGCGCGGGCGCCCAGTCTTACTGAGCAAGCATGGCAACGTCGGTCTCGCTCAGTGCAGCACTGTAGATGATGACCTTGTCGATCAGGCCCGCGTAAAAGCGCGAGACCGCGCCGGAGTCGCGATCGCAGCCGATCAGCAGGGGCGAGCTGTCGCCGACCACCTGCTCGCCGGTCGCCACCGCCGGGAACAGGGTGCCATTGACGAACAGCTTCTTGGCGTCGCCGTCGAACGTGACGGCGATGTGCTGCCATTGGTTGAGCAGAAACGCGTCGCCTTGGGCCGTCACGCTATTGGTGGTG
>DATDCH010000547.1:0-10995 GCA_036524455.1 Kofleriaceae bacterium
CGAGTTCACGAAGGCGGGCGAGACGAAGACGCTGTGCACGCAGTCGTGGAACATCAGCGGCGTGCGCCGGGTGGCGGGCGACAAGCCGGTCGACAAGCCGGTGAAGAAGTCGGCGCTCGACTTGTTCCACATATCGGCACCGTCGTTCGCGCGCTAGCGCCGCCACACTTCGGCGAGCGTCGCGCCCTGCGCGTGCACTGCGAACACGCGCTTCATGTCCTTTGGAACGACACAGGTCCGCGACTGCGGCGAATAGGTGACGAGCCAGTCGGCCTGCGACGTCGCGTTCGTCATCGGCGCCCACAGGTCGTAGCGAAACCACGCGAGGTGCGCGGGCTCGATGCAGTTGCGATACACGCGCGCGTTCGGTGCGGCGTGCTGGTTGACGTAGTCGACCGCGCGATCGACGCCCTCGCCCCACCACGCGGTCTCGAACATCCGCTTCTTCGCAACCGTACCGGCGCCGCCGACGTGCTCGCCGAAATAGTCGAGGTAGTACGGGTGAACGAGGACGAGCGTCGTCGCGAGATAGAGCGTGAGTGCGGCGGTGACGAGCAGGAACTGACGGCGAATGCGCGGTAGCCGCGGCGACACCCAGCGAACCACGAAGTCCCAGCCGGCCGCGGAGGCGAGCGCGAGCGCGAGGATGCACGGCATCACGTAACGCACGCCGTCCTGGCGCACGGGTGACGCCATCACGGCGAGCGGGATCACGAACCAAAAGGCGAGCACGAGCGCCGAACGATCGCGCTCGCGGCCGGCGCGCGCCAGGTACGCGACGACGCCGAGCAAGATGGCGAGCGGCAGCGTGACGACGAGGTAGAGGATGAAGTAGTGCGCGCCCGGCAGGTTCGTGAGGTCGCCGAGGAACGGCTCGGGTGAGTGCGGCATCGACAGCTTCGCGAGCGACAGCTTGAGGTAGAGGATCGGGTGCGCCCACAGGCGCGGCCACACCGCATAGAGCGTGACGAGCGCGACGACGGGCATGATCAGCGCGCCTTCGATCGCGGTGCGCAGCGAGCGGCGGTTACGGACGCGATGCGCGACGAGCAGCAGACCAAGCACGGCGAGCAGGCGCTTGTCGAAGGCCGACGCGACCGTGATCCCGCCGATGACAGCGGCCCAGACCAGGTGAACGCGCAGCGTGCGGGGCGCGCGGTCGCCCGGTGTGAGCTCGGTGACGATGATCAGGCACAGCACACCGAGCAGGCCGTTGACGAAGCGCGATGCGAGCGCGATGCCGATCACGACGCCGAGCGCGACGAGCCGAATGCGCAGCGTGCGCAGCGATGGCTCGCCATCGTGGACCGTGAGCGCGAGCAGGATGCCGAGCGACCACCACAGCACGGTCGGCGCCTCGTGGCCGACGATCTGGCCGTGGGCGACGAGCGGCGGCAGCAGCGCGGCGATCGCCGCTGCGAGGATGCCGACGCGCAATCGGCAGAACCCGGTCGGCGACGGGCCCGGATACAGGCGCGCGCCGATCGGCACGAGGAACGCGCAGCCGAGCGCGATCCAGACCGCGGAGAGCGCGCGCGCCGGTCCGTAGCCGTCGGCGAATTGCGCGCCGATGCCGGCGAGGTACTTCATCACCGGGGGATGCTCGAAATTCCATATCCAGGAGACCGGTGATAGATCGCGTGCGAGCACGTTGGTGATGTAGTTGCGGCCGGCGACCCAGTTGACGTCCTCGTCCCAGGTCTGACCGAACGCGAACAGGCCGAGCCAGCGCACGACGCACGCGACGAGGAACACGGCGCCCATCGCGATCCACGTCTCGCGCGGAACCTCGCGCAGGCGGCGGCGCGCGAGCATCAGCACGGTGCCGACGATCGTGAGCACGAGCAGCGACGCGATGATTCCGTCGAGCGGCGATGTGCCGGCGAACGCGCCAAAGCTCGCACGCTCGGGTGGCTCGGGTGACAGCGACGATGCGGGTAGGTACTCGAGGTCGCCGCGGCGGCCCACGGGGTTCCACAGTAGACGCGCGCCCGGCGGTGCGGCAAACCGGATCGCGATCGGCCCGGCGGGCAGGATGATGCGGTCCTTGTTCAAGCCTGCACTCACCAGCACCTTGCCGCTCGTCGGATCGGAGGGCGCACGCCCGAGCTGGCCGACGATGAGGCGCGCGATCCCCGGCGACTCGTAGCCGATAATGACGGGGCCGCCACGCGCGATGTACAGCGAGCCGGTGCGCGCGATCGCACCGGGCGGATCGTTCGGATCCGCCTCGGTCGCAGGCACCACGCGCAGGTTGTCGAGCGGATTCGTCACGAGACAGGCGCGCAGCGCGAACAGCGCGACGACGAGCGCAGGCGGGATCACGCCCCAATATTTCGCGGCTAGTTGACGCGCCCGGGGCACTGGAAGCTACGCACTTTCTTCGCGAGGAACGTGTAGTACTCGCCCTGCTGCTTGAGACCGGGGATTTTCATCGTCACCTGCTCGTAGCCACGCGCGAGCCAGAAGCCGGCGTTGCAGTTGAGCGCGGGGGGCGTCGGCGCGCCGTGGATCGCGTAGCAGGAGAACACGAACGTCGGATCGTACTGAGCGAGCAGCGCGTCAGAGGCGAACTTCGTGTGACCGGCACGCGCGCGAATGCGCGGCTCCTCGTGCGCGACACGCGCGGAGACGAGCCCGAATACATCGATCGCGCGCATGCGGCCGTAGTAGGGCTGCGCGCCCGCACCGCCGACGATCGAGAAGTCGGTGGGCGCAAAGCAGCTCGCCATCGCCTTGCCGATGGTCGCGCGGTCCTCGGTGTAGACGATGAGGAACGCGGGCGTGTCGATGATGCCTTTGTCGGCGCGCCAGTTGCCCCACTCGAGCGACTTCTGCGTCAGGTGGATCTGCGTGCCGGCGTAGCCGCCGACGAGCGCGAGCAGCACGCCAACCGCGACGTAGTTGCGCGGGCGCTCGGGCACGCGCCCGATCAGCCACTCGAGGCCGAGTGTCACCGCGATCGCGGCGAGCACGAACATCGGCATGATGAAGCGGTGCAGCCCCATGAAGTCGCCGCCGACGCTGACGACGTACGGTAAATAGACGGCGGCGAGCAGCGCGCAGCCGAGGCCGAGCGCGAACCGCGGCGTGCGCGGCCGGGCGATGGTGAGACCGATCGCGGCGAACGGCAGCGCGTAGAGCAGCTTGCTCTGCGATAGCCACGCCCAGATGTAGTAGGCGCCGTGCTGGTACATCTCCTTCGCCATGCCGGGCCCAGCCCATTTGCCCGACGCCTTGACGTAGTACGTGTTCGGGAACGGATAGCCGTAGTACCACCATCGCCAGGCGAACCACGGCGCCCACAGCGACAGGAACAGGATCGCCGCGAATACCTCGGGCATGCCGATCACGGTGCGCCGCGCGATGACGTTGCAGATGACGCGGACCAGTGCGAGCACGCCGGCGACGAGCAGGCCCTCGGGCCGGGCCATCGCGGCGAGTGCCAGCGCGAGGCCCGCGCGGTACATGCCGGCCTCGCGGTCGCTGTCTTCCGCGGCGACGATGCCGTCGAGCGCGATCGCGACGAGCATCGTGAATAGCTGGGTCTCGAGCCCGCCCGAGGTCCAGCAGGCGTAGCCCGACGACGCGGCGAGCAGCAGCGCCGGCACGGCTCCCCACGGCGTGCGGCGGCCGAGCGCGCGCTCGACCATCGTGCAAGTGACGAACAACGTGACGATCGCGAACAGCGCGCCGAGGATCTTCGCGAGCAGCTCGGGCGGGATCTCGACGAGCATTCCGAGGCCGAGCAGCAGGGTCCACAGGAAGTTCGTGTAGCCTTCGACGTACTGGCCGGGGTTGAATACGAGCTCGCCGTCCTCGGCGAAGTTGCGCGCGTAGACGAACGAGATGTACGCGTCGTCGGTGATGAAGTTGTAGGCGAGCGAATGCACGACGAGCGCGATGGCGGCCACTCCCAACAGGAGCCAGCGCAGGCGATCGGCGGACATCGCGCTGACATTACCCCGTGGCCGGGCGCAGGTCCCGGCCCCTCCATCATGGGCCGGGGCGGGCGCAGGTCCCGGCCGCTCGATCATGGGCCCCGGGTGGTAATCTGCCGGGGATCGATGGATGCCACGCCGCGACGCCCTTTCGGGGACGTGCTTGCCACGGGTGTGCTCACCGGGCTGATCGCCGGATTTGCGGCCGGGCTGATCGACGCCGTGTGGTCGTGGGCACCGGCCGCGCAGTTCGTGCCCGGGGCCGCGGCCCGGCTCCGGTTCGTGCTCTACACGGGGCTGACGCTCGCGACCGCGGGTGCGCTCGTCGGGCTCTTCGCCGCCGGCGGCTTGCTCGTGCTGTCGCGGTTCACGCGACTGGGCGACCTCGTGCGGTTTGGCTGGGCCGAGCACCAGGCGCTGCGCGCTCGCGATCCGCGCGACGCGATGATCGGCCTGTCGTTCGTGCTTGCGGGAGTACCGCTCGTGGATGCCGCGATCTACGCCGCGTACAACGTGATGACGCCGGTCGTGGTCAAGAGCCACGCGCGCGACCTCGCGACGCTCGTGGTGATCGCTGCGACGGTCGTCGCCGTCGGGATGGCGGTCGTATTGATGTTCGTGGTTGCGCGCGTCGTCGAGCTCGGGTTGCGCGCGCTTGCCCGGCGCGTGCCGATCATTGCATCGCCATGGGCGCCGCTCGTCGCGCTCGTCGCGCTCGTCGCGCTCGCGGCGGCGGAGTGGGTTCATCGTCTGTGGGAATACGCGCGCGTGCTGCCGCTGCGCGGGCCGCTCGTCCTCGCGGTCGCAGTGCTGCTAGCGATTCCGGCGACGGGACCCGCGCGGCTCACCGTCGAGCGGATGAACGCGCTCAGGCCCGTGCTACGCCGGATCGCGTGGGCCGTGTTGCCGGTCGTGCTGATCCTGCTCGTGCTGTGGAGCGGTGCGAACGCCTCCGTGATCAAAGCCGCGACCAAGTACACCGGGCTCGGCAAGCCGGTCGCGCGCGGGGTGCGCAAGACGTTCGACCGCGACCGCGACGGTTTCTCGCGCTACCTCGGCGGCGGCGACTGCGACGACGGCAACCGTGCAATTCACCCCGGCGCGACCGAGATTCCCGACGACGGCATCGATCAAAACTGCGTCGGCGGCGACGCCAGCGCGACGCAACCGTCGCACGATGTCGGCTTTTCGCCGGTGCCGGCGAGCGTGCCCAAAGACAGCAACATCGTACTGATCACGATCGACACCGTGCGTGCCGATCACTTCGGCATGTACGGCTACAAGCGCCCGACGACCCCGGCGCTCGACAATGTCGCCGCCGAGGGCACGGTGTTCGAAGCCGGTTGGGCGCACGCCCCGTCGACGCGCTACTCGATGCCGGCGATCCTGACCGGCCGGCTGCCGCTCGAGGTCTATTACAACTACGCGATCGCGGGCTGGCCCGGCCTCGCGCCGAAAGCGACCACGCTATGCGAAGCGCTCGCGCCGCTCGGCTACGTCACCGGCGCGATCACCAACTACGAGTACTTCGATCGCCAGCGCGGCATGGACCAGGGCTGCGCCGAGTACGACAACGAGAACATGCGCTTCCACAACCGCGTCACCGGTTCTGGTCCCGAGCAGACGAAGGGCAGCTCGGCGCGCGAGCAAACCGACAAGGCGATTGCTTTCGTCGAGCGTCACGCGGCGCAGAAATGGTTTCTGTGGGTCCACTACTACGACCCGCACTACGCATACGAGCCGCATCCCGGCGTGTCGTTCGGCATGGATCGCGAAGCGCTGTACGACGGCGAGATCCGATTCACCGATTCGCACATCGCGCGGCTCGTCGACAAGCTGAGGGCGGCCGGCCTCTACGACAAGACGATCTTCGTCGTCACCGGCGATCACGGCGAGGGGTTCGGCGAGCACAACGTCGATCTGCACGGCTATCACCTCTACGCAGCACAGACGAAGGTGCCGTTCATGATCCGCGTGCCCGGACTCGCGCCACGCCGATCGAAAACACCGGTCGGCCACATCGATATCCTACCGACGCTCGTCAACCTTGCGGGCGGTCAGCCGAACGCCGACATGATGGGCGCGTCGCTCGTCGGCCCACTCGCCGGCACCGACCGATCGCGCACGGTGTTCCAGCAGCTGTCCTTCGAAAACAACAACGAGATGCGCGGCGCCGCCGACGCGCGCTGCCATGTCATCTACAACGTCAGCCCCGAGACGAGCTGGGAGGTGTATCGCGTCGACCGCGATCCCGGCGAGACCGAAGACGTCTCTGGCGACGCCGACGAGTGCGCCGACACGCGCCGCGCATTCGAGCGCTGGTACGACGCGGGCACCGTGCCTGCGGGCGCCGGTGAAGCCCTATTGCCGGCGCGTCCGCCGATCGCCGTGCCGCTCGACGCAGATTTCGGCGACGCGGTGCGGCTGCTCTCGCTCGAAGCGCCCGCCAAGGCGAAGCCCGGCGACACGATCAACCTGACGTGGACGTTCGAGGCGCGCGGCAAGGTCGGCGAAGATTGGAAGCTGTTCGTCCACGTCAAAGGCCCGGGCAGCGCGTTCCTCAACGGTGATCACAAGCCGGCGCGACCGTTCGAGTGGTGGCGCGCCGGCCAGTTCATTCGTTACACGACGACGATCACGCTGCCGCGCCACGCACAGCCGGGCAGCTACACGGTATGGGTGGGAATGTTCCGCGGCAAGGAGCGCAAGACCGTGCGCGCGCCGCGGACGCGGATCGAGAACGACGCGCTCGGCGCGGCGACCTTCGAGGTCGCGCCGTGAAGCCGAGCGTGCGCAAAGCGATCGAGATCGCGGCGTGGACCGCGCTCGCGCTCCCCGCGCTCTATCAGATCATCTTGCTGTGCAGCGCGATCGGCGGGCGCGTGGCGTACCCGTACGACCTCGAGTGGATGGAGGGCGGCATGCTCCACCACGCGTTGCGCTTTCAGCAGGGTGCCGGCATCTATCACGAGCCATCCGTCGACTTCATCCCGTATCTCTACACGCCGCTCTACCCTGCCCTGCTCGCGATGCTCGGCGAAGTGTTCGGTCTGACCTACACGCTCGGCCGCGTGATCTCGGTGCTCTCGCTCGTCGGTATCGCGGTCGTCGCGAGCGTCTCGCTGTGCGCGCCACGCGTGCGTCACGCCGCGATGCTGCCGGCCGTCGTCGGCCTGTTGCTCGCGCTCGGCATGTTCGCCGCCGTCTATCCATATATGGAAGGTTGGTACGACCTCGTCCGTGCCGACACGTTATTTCTGATGTTGATCACGGCGGGCCTCGTCGCTGCGGTGCACTGGACCGAGCAAGGCGGCACTGGCTGGCGCGGGCGCGGTCGCGTCGCCGCCGTCGGCGTGATCCTCGCGTTCTCGTTCTTCACGAAACAGACGGGCATCTTCTACGTGATGCTCGGCGGCGCGATCGTGCTCGTGCTCGCGTGGCGCCGCCTCCCCACGTACATCGCCGCGGCGGGCATCGTCGGGCTCGGCGGCTCGGGCCTCATGAACCTCACCAGCGGCGGCTGGTACTGGACGTACATCCGCAAGATCCACTCGGCGCACGACTTCAACTACGACCGGTTCTGGAAGTCGTTCGGCAACATCCTGTGGCACTTCCGCGGCCTCACGATCGTCGTCGTCGCGACGCTCGGCGTCGTGCTCTACACGTGGCTGCGCAGGCCCGCCGAAGGCTTGCGCCGCGAGCTGCCGCGCCAGACCCGACCGTTCCTATTATGGACGAGCGCGTTCGTCGTCTCGACGATCGTCGGCGCGGTCGGCTGGGGCACCGAGTTCGCGCACTTCAACGCGTACATGCCGGCGTTCCTGCACGGTGCGCTCGCCGCCGGCGCTGCGGTTCCGGCGCTCGCCGCGTGCGCCGGCATCCTGTGGGGCGCGCGCAAATACTCGTCGCTCGTCATGCACGGTGCGGCTGGCCTCGCCGCGCTCCTGCTCGCGGTCACGTGCTGGCATTGGCAGTGGAAACCGCAACGCTTCAAACCCACGCAAGCCAACGTCGTCGCCGGCGACAAGTTGATCAAACGCATCAAGGCGCTCGACGGTGAAGTGTGGATCCCGTCGCATCCTTGGTACCTCGTGCTCGCCGGCAAGCAGCCGCACGTCCACCGCATGGGCGTCAAGGACGTCACCGCGCGGCAAGCCCGCGTCGTCGTCGGACTCGACGACGCACTCGAGAAACACCGGTTCAGCGCGCTCGTGTTCGACAACCGCGACTTGTTCATCGAGCTGCCGAAGATCCGCCAGTTCTATCGTCCCGCGCTCAAGCTGCCGGCCGACGAACGACCGCGCCTCTACACCGGCGCGATCATCGTGCCGGATTCGATTTGGGTGCCCGCGCTCGCGGCCCGGCCGCCCAAGGGCGCGCGCGTCGTGTTCGACTTCGAGATGATCTCGTGGGCGGGCTGGACGAAAGCCGGCACCTCGTGGGGCCTCGGCCCGGTTGCCGAGTCGCTGCCCGGCCAAGATCTCGTGATCGGTGCGACGGGCCAGCGCTTCGCAGACAGCATGCACGGCGGCGATGTCGCGACCGGTCGCCTGTCCTCGCCGTCGTTCCCGCTCGACGGCAGCCGGCTCACGTTGCAAGTCGGCGGCGGCACCGACGCGACGAAGCTGCGCATCGAGCTGTGGATCGAAGGTCAGATCGTGGCGACGAGCGGCGCGCCGTCGCTCGGCGGCGACGTGCTGCGCGAAGTCAGCTGGGATATCAGCGCGCACCGCGGCAAGTTCGCGACGCTCGTGCTCGTCGACGATGCGACCACGTCGGATGGTCACATCGTGATCGACGACGTGTGGATCTGGGACCGCTAAGCCGCGGGCTTCGGCAGGAACTGGCGCAGATGCCACGCTTGCAAGAACAGCCGACGCTGCGCATCGCGACGATCGCGACCGATGGCACGCGCATAAAGCGCCACGAGACAGACCGCCGCGAGATGACCCGCGATCGTCAGCGATGTCACCGCATGCGCCTGATCGAAGATCGTGCCGAACGACAACAGGCCTTGCGACGTCATCTCCCAGCTCGGGCGCAGGACGCCGGTCCACTCGAGTACGAACGGCAGCAGCGTTGCCGCGATCGTCCACCCGAGCACCGCCCACCAGCGCCGGTTCAGCCACGGGATCGAGGTCGCCGACAACAGCACCGCGCACAGCATGATCGGCGTGATCACGAACGGGCCCAAAATGCGCGAGAACGCCAATGCGGTGAGCGCGTGGCCGATCAGCGTGACTGCGATCGGCACGCCAACGCGAGCGTTCAGGTACGTCACGACCACCATCACGGCGAACGCGCCCATCACGGCGGCAAGTGTCGGCCAGCTCGCGATGTGCAGCAGCGGCAACAACGGCAGCACGCCGAAGATCGCCGCGTACGGCAACACGGCCCGCCGGCTGCGTGTGCGCGTCGCTCGCTGCTCCTCGGCCTCGAGCGCGCGCTCGACGTCGGGTGGTATCTCCTTCGGTTCGGCCAGCAGCAGCGACGACACCAGCGTCGCCGCATCGCGCGAGGTCGGATCGAACGCGAGCGCTCGGCCGGCGGCCCGCATCGCGTGCGCGTTGTCGCCTTTGTCGAGCGCAGACTGGGCCGACACGGCGAGCTGCGACGCCAACGCGCGGCGCCGCTCGACGTCGCGATCACCGTCGAGGTAATTCTGGATCGCATCGGCGATCGCACGTGCACTCGGCCGCTGGCTCGGATTCGTCGCGAGCGCCGCTTCGCAGATCGCGTCGAGCTCGGGCGCCACCGTGCGTGCCGGGTTGCGTTTCGCAGGCGAGCCCTGCGCGTTCGCCATCGTGCTCGAAATGGCCTCGTCGCGCGGATGCAGCGGCTCGCCGGCCAAGATCTCGAACAGCATCGAGCCGAGCGAGTACACGTCGGCCGACGTACCGACCGCGTCGCCGCGCAGCTGCTCGGGTGCCATGTACCCCGGCGTGCCGAGCATCGCACCGGCCTTCGTACTGCCGCCTTCGCCATCGAACGAAGCAATGTCGTCGGCGATCGGCGCGGTCGTCGCGCGCCCACTCGAGAGCACGCGGGCGACGCCCCAATCGAGCACGTACACCTCGCCATAGTCGCCGAGCATGATGTTCGACGGCTTGAGGTCGCGATGGACGATCCGCCGCGCGTGCGCAAGCTCGACGGCCTGACAGACATCGACGAGCGCGCGCAGCAGCCGCTGCGGCTTCTCCGTCTTCGCCTCGAGCAACACAGCGAGGGTCGCGCCGCCGACGCGCTTCATCGTGAAGTACGGCAAGCCCTCGCTGTCGTAGCCGAGCTCGTGCACGGGCGCGATCGCAGGGTGATCGAGGCGCGCCTGGATCTTGGCCTCGCGCAAGAACCGCTCGACGAGCTCGGGCGTCGGCTTGTCCGCGCGCATGCGCTTGAGCGCGACTTCACGGCCGAACGTGCGATCGCGCGCCGCGATCACTTCACCCATGCCGCCCTTGCCGATCACGTCGCCGAGCTCGTACGTCGGAATGTCGCGAAGCGACACGCGCTCGACGGGTGCAGTGCTCAGTGTCGTCGGCCCGCCGGCAGACGTCGGCGTCGAAGGATCGATGGGTCCACCCTCGCTCATGCCTCATTATCGATCGACCAGCGCGCCCTGAGGCTCGTGCGTTATGCTTAATAGCTCGCTTTGATGTCGACGCGCAGCCGTTCGAGCAAATCGGCAATGTGCGCGCGACGCTCGGGCGTCGTGATCCATTCGTTGATGCGGATCCAGCGATAGCGCGGCCATAGCTCGATCGTCGCGTCCATGCCCTTCGTCGCCTCGAGCGCCTTGAGCTCGCGGCCGAGCGCGCCGTAGAGCTTCGCGACGTCGACGGCACTCGGGGCCGGCGCGGCGGCGGCCGAGCCGCTGCCTGGCGCGGCGGGCTTCTTCGGCACGGTCTTGGGCGCGAACGCGCGGTCGTGCGATCGGTCGACGGGCACGTCGATGGGAACCTCGATCCGAATCGGCTCGAACGCGAGTGCGTCGCGCTGAGTCTCGACGACCGCGAGCTCCTCGCCGGCATCGATCGTCACGATCACCGGTGCGGCC
>DATDCH010000548.1:0-10943 GCA_036524455.1 Kofleriaceae bacterium
CCAATCCGTATACGGCGCAGATGAGCTCGACCACCAGCGTCGACGTGCACTTTACCCGCGGCGAGTTCGTGATTCTGGGCACTGAATACGCCGGCGAGATGAAGAAGGGCGTGTTCACGATCATGAACTACCTGATGCCGAAGCAAGGCGTGCTGTCCATGCACTGCTCGGCAACCCAGGCGCGCGACGGCGCCGACGCCTCGATCCTGTTCGGCCTCTCGGGCACCGGCAAGACCACGCTGTCCGCCGATCCCAAGCGCCTGCTCATCGGCGACGACGAGCACTGCTGGACCGATACCGGCGTGTTCAACATCGAGGGCGGCTGTTACGCGAAGGTCATCAAGCTCTCCAAAGAACAAGAGCCCGACATCTGGAACTCGCTGCAGTTCGGCGCCGTGCTCGAAAACGTCGTCTACGAGCCCTATCACCGCATGGTCGACTACAACGATACGTCGATCACCGAGAACACGCGCGGCAGCTACATCCTCGATAGCATCCCGAACGCGAAGCTGCCCGCCGTCGCCGGTCACCCCAAGAACGTCATCTTCCTGACCGCCGACGCGTTCGGCGTGCTGCCGCCCGTCTCGAAGCTCTCGCCGCAGCAAGCGATGTATCACTACATCTCGGGCTACACCGCGAAGGTCGCGGGCACCGAAGTCGGCGTCAAAGATCCCGAGCCGACGTTCTCGCCGTGCTTCGGCGGCCCGTTCCTCGTCTGGCACCCGACGAAATACGCCGAGATGCTCGCCGAAAAACTCCGCAAGCACGGCGCGCAGACCTGGCTCGTCAACACGGGCTGGACCGGTGGCCCGTACGGTACGGGCTCGCGCATCAAGCTCAAGTACACCCGCGCGATCATCGATGCGATTCACTCGGGCGCGCTCGCGAGCGTCGGCTGCGTCGAAGACCCGGTCTTCGGCCTCTCGGTTCCGACGAGCTGCCCCGAAGTGCCGCCCGAGATGTTGTCGCCGCGCAACACGTGGTCCGACAAGGCCGCGTACGACGAGAAGGCGAAGCGCGTCGCGACGCTGTTCCGCGACAACTTCAAGAAGTACGAAGCGCAGGCGTCGGCAGAAGTCCGCGCCGCCGGTCCGAAGGTTTGATTCGCGCGTTGCTCGCGGTTCTGCTCGTTGCATCGGCGCTGCCGGCGCACGCGGGCACCCCGAGCGATGCGAAGCCGGCGAAGAAGCAAGTCCCCGCCGAGCTCGACGAGATCACGCGGATCATGACGAAGGGCAAAGGGCCCGACGTCGATCCGATGAAGGCGAAGACCGCGGTGTCGCCGATCGATCCGAAGTGGGATCCGGCGCACGTGTGGCTCGTCGAGTACAAGCAGCACGGCACGAAGCTCGTGCTGCTCGGCGGCGCCGCCGACCCTCACGACATCGCGGAATTCGCGAAGCGCCTCCAGCTCAGCCGGTTCTTCGAGGGCATCACGATCGTTCGCACCGAGCGCAAGCGCACCAAGAAGCTCGGCCCGCACTACGAGTTCAAGCTGACGCTGAAGTCGCGCGTCGCCGAACCGTCGGGCGGCCTGATCGTGATTCGCTCGATCTCGGTCGGCGGCAGCTAGCGAGCGCGGGCGCCAAGACGCTGGCGCACGAATGCGACAATCTCGTCGAACGCTCCGTCGGGGAGATGGCCCTTCGCGATCCACACCTTGCTGCTCGGTGTGACGAGCGTCAGGAAGTGCTGACCGCTCATCTTCTGCTCGCGAACCTTGGTGACGTCCGCAAACCGCGCCGTGCGCGTCGCGTTGAGTCGCCACAGCGGGCCTGGTGTGGTCAGGCTGTCGTCGTCGACGACGACCTCGTGGGTCTTGCCCGCGTAGATGACGAGCACCACGATCGCGATCACCACGAACCCGAGCGACAAGGCACACAGCACACCGTAGAACACGCGCGCACCGCCCGGGCCCAGGTGAAAGATGCCCTCGATCACGAGACCGCGCTGGTTCGTGAGCGCCTGCCAAAACAGCACGAGCGCGCACACCCCGAAGAACAGCGCGCAAAGCACCATCGTGCCGGTCTTCGGGCGCACGGGGTATCGCCGCGTCACGAGCTCAGTCTACTTCACCGGCGGCAGGATCTCGCTCACCGCGATCTGCACGTCGGGGAACGCGACCATCGCGATCGTGTCGCCGCGCTGGTGCGTGGTGCGCTGGCGCCATTCGCCGTTGTGGCGGTCGCGGTAGACCTCGACGACCTCGTCGACGTGGTTGACGATCCAGTACTCGTCGACATCGGCGAGTCCGTAAAGCAACGCCTTGGGACCTTTGTCCTTGCGCAGCGAAGAGAGAGCAACCTCGATGATCAAGAAGGCTCTCGACGGATGCTCCTGCCAGTACTCGATGGCCGGCACGACGGCCAGGTCAGGTTGTGGCTCGGAGATATCCGAGGCGGCGAAGTCACTCTGATCGCGTACGTGAGCGCGTTCGCCCAGGGTTCGTTCGAGCAGGCGACGAAGCCGGTAGTTCGAGTGGTGATGGGCCGGATCGGTCGGGCTCATCGGAACCACCACACCGAAGAGGAGCTCGACTTTCTCGTCCTCGAAGAAACCGAGCGCTGCGAGGCGTTCGTATTCGACACGTTTGAGCGGACGGTACGGTTCTGTCCGCATGATGGTCTCGGGGTTCGACATCGCTTCCATGACTTTACTCCTTCCATGCCCGCAGCCACAGCAACTTCGAGCCCACGCGCCTCCGCATATGATCTCGACAAGATCGAAATCGCGCGCGTACGTAGGCCGGACGACGGCCAGCGCGCTGGCCATTGACTCGCGTCCGCACTGGATTAAGGTTCGCTCGTGTCCGGCAACTTGCTCGTGCTCGTCGCCATCGTGATCGCCGTATTGTTCGTGCTGCGCGCGCGCCGCCAGCTCGCCGTGCTCGCCGCGCAGATTCGCGAGCTGCGCGAGCACGCGATCAACTCGATCACGTATCGCCCCGTCGGTAGTCCGGAGCTCGCAGACCAGCTCGACGCGGTCACGCGCGAGGCCGAGCAGGCCGGGTTCACGATGTTCGGTGACTACGTCGAGGAGAGCCCGGTCCGTGACGACGGCATGCCGATGCGCTGGTTCGTCGACGCGCGCGGTACCACGTTTGGCTGGATGGCGCCGTTCGAGGTGCGCGGCAAACGCGAGATCGTGATCGTGCTGATGTCGCACGAGCTGGCGAGCCAGACGGTCACGTCGAGGGCGCCGAAGGCGTCGGCGCTGAGCCGGCCTCCGTTCGTGCAGGTACAGCACGTGGAGCTCGGCGCTTCGTTCAAGGACACGGTCGCGAAGCATCGCGCGCTCGCGCAACTCGACGACGACACGCGCGGCTTCGTGCCGGTGAAGACGTTCGACCAGCTCGGCCACGAGCTCGAGCGCATGCGCGGCAAAGCGATCACGTGGCGCAAGGGCCAACAGGACGACGAGCTACTCGACGCGGATCTGCGCAGCTTGCTCGGCGCGCAATACCGGCGGCTCGGGTCTGCGATGCGGCGCCGGCTGGCGAGCTAGCGCGTCGCGGCGCGGAGCTAGTCGAGCGGCTGCTCGAGCGAGTCGGCGACGAAGCCCATCACCTCTTCGAGCATCTGGCCGAAGTCGTCGTAGAACTGCTGGTCGAGTGCGTTGTCGCGCGCGTCGAACAGCATGATCGGGTACTCGCCGTTCGGCAGCTGGCGCGAAACGTCGAGGCAGAACCACTCCTGGTACTGAGCGCCCATGCCGACGATGACGAGGTTCTCGCTGAGCTTGCGCTCCTCGCGTGCTCGCAGCGTGCGGGCCACGACGTCGCGATCGCCGTCACCGGGCTGAACGCCGACGAAGTCGTGCACGATGCCGAGATGGGTGGGCAGCGTGATGCCGCCCCACGTACGCAGGAACGCGCGGTACGAGGGCGGGAACTGGCAGTCGAGCTGCTCCTCGGCAGCCGCGATCGCAGACTCGGAAACAGGTCCGGTAATGCGCACCGGATTCTCTTGATGATCCAGTCGCTGGCGGACGCGTTCGACAAGCTCGATGGTTTCCGACGTCATGACTCCGGTCGATTATGCACGCCCCGTCGAAAAAACAACGAGCGGATTTCGGAAGAGTCGCCCGCGAAAAACTCGGCCGCACGTCGATGTTGACAACCGTGCGCGCGCTCATCAACGAATCGCAGCACGCGATCAGATCGGCCGAGGCAAGTTCGCCGGAAAAGTCAAGGCGTCGACCACGGCGAGCTCCATGTCGGCGTCGACGATCTGAAATGCGGCCTGCATGACGCCGATGAAGGGAATCACGCGCCAGCTCTGCACCGTCGACGGCGGCTCCGCGACCAGTGTGTAGACGACGATCCAGTAACGATCGACGTGATCGGGAAGCGCCTCGACGATGCGCGAGAGCTCGGTGAAGACCTGTGCATCGGGCGCGCGAGGGCGACGGAACGCGCGGTAGAGCGCTGTATCGAGCTCGTCGGTAGGGGCGGCGAGATCGGGGATCGCGGTGAAGAAGTCGCGCACCTTGAAGCGGTGCTCGTCGGTCGCCATCGCCCGCGCGAGCGCGCGCAGCGCGAACACCTCGCATGCGAGCGTGATCAGTGAGCGGATACGCAGCAGGCGATCGTCGAGGTAAGCGGTGAGCTGACCCATGCGCGCCGCGTACAAGACATGGTCGGCTTCGTGCGACGTGATGCGCAGCGCGACGCAGAGCGCCTCGAGAAACTTCAGCTCACCGCCCACGACCTGCTGATCGGCGGCTGCAACCTCGGCGGCCATGCCGAATGCAGCGAGCCGGTGGATGCGCGCCGGTAACCCCTTCGCGATCGCAGGAGCCCGCGCGACCGCGGACCCGGCGAAGCTCAGTGCGTCCTTCGACAGCTCGATCAGCGTGCGGGCGGCGTTCGCTCCGATGCCGACGAATAGCGGATGCGTTGCGACCCGTTGCTCCAGGACGGCGGTCTCGCGCGCGTCGATCTGACCGTCGGCGTGCATCGCGCCGACCATCGCTTCGATCAGGAATCGGCGCGGATCGTTGGGCTTGAGCCCACCGCCGAGCAGACTCGTCACGCTGCGGTCCATGACCAAATTCTACATGAGCAGCAGGTCGAGCACGATCACCGCGCAGATCGAGACGGCAGCGATCCCGAGGGTGAGCGCCAGCAAGCGATTTGTGATCCGCTCGTCCTCGACCTTACGCGTCCGCACCGCTCCGGCAATCACCGACGCCGCCGTCGCGACGGCAAGCAACCAGACGAACGGGAACGTCTTGTGTTTCGCCGCGAGTCGCGCACGCTCGACGCGCCGGGCGCCATCGTCGATCGCGACGCCGCGCGCAGCCTGATCGCGTTGCCAGCGCGCGAGCTCGAGCGCGATGTTGCGATCGCGTTGGGGCTGCATCGCCGCGCTGTAGGTCGGATCGCTGCGTAGCGCGAGCTCGCCTGCCGTAAGACCCGCGTGCAGACCGCCCGCCAGCAGCGCGGCGACCACCACACCGATCACGCGCGCACGGGTGGACCCGGGCAGCGTCGCCGCGAGCGCGCCGAGCACACTCTTCGCCGCGAAGTACGCCGCCGCGCACGTGACCAGGCCGGCGCCGATCGCGACGGGTATGCGCGCGTCGCCGAGCGAGCGGTAGAGCACGAGACCATCGCCGAAGCCGTGAAACGCACCGGTCGCGAGGTACCAGGTCGCGTGGATGACGAGGGTCGCACCCATCCCGCGCACGAGCCTTCGCCCGAGTGTGCGGCCGCGCACGAGGAGCCACAGGGCTGCACCGACGACCAGCTCGAGCGCGATGCCCGCCATCGCGATGGCGAGCACGCCGGCGAGGCTGGGATCGGGATACTGGTAGCGGATCCAGCCGCCCGCGAACCAGAACAACTGCACATCAATAACCTCGGCACCGACGGCGAGCGCCATTCCGCCGTGGGCGACAAGCTCGTGGACGATCAAGCCGATACGGCTCGTCGCGAGCGCGATGCCGGCGAGTAACGCCGCGAGTCGCAAGACTTCCTTGTGCACTTCGGACCTCGGGTTATCATCTACGCCATGGGACGGCTCGCGCTAGCCGGCGCATTGGTCATTGCCGCTGTGGGACATGCCCACGCCGGACCAACGCGCAAGCTAAAGGTCGATACCGAGCCGGAGGGCGCGGCGGTGTACCTCAACGACGTCGAGTCCGGCGTCGCATGCGAGCCGACGCCGTGCGAATTCAACGCGCCGCTCGGCAGCGCCCTCATCATCATCCGCAAAGACGGTTACGAAGCGGAGATGACCGAGGTCGACGTGCCGAAGGGCAAGAAGGTGCTGCAACAGAAGTTCACGCTGAGGAGCGCGGTCGGCATCATTCGCGTTGACAATCCGAAGGGCGCGCTGGTCCGCATCAATAAAGAAGACAAAGGCAAGGCGCCCGTCGAGGTGTCGTTGCCTGCGGGCGCTCCGCACCACGTCGTCGTCGTCTCCGGCGGCAAGACCGTGTTCAACGACATCGTCGTGGTCGAGAGCAACCAGGAGCGTGTCGTCGCGCCCAAGACATCGAATACCCCGGCCGCGTCGTCGTCCACCGACGATTCCGATGTCGCGACCGTGATCGAGGACGACGATGGCGACGACGACGGCGATACCCAGAGCGGCGACGGCACCTCGACCGGTATCAGCAGCGGTACCAAGGCTGCGCCGCGGCCCGCGTTCCTCAACATCGGCCTCGTGTTCGATGTCGCGATTCGAACCGTCTCGTACGTCAACGCGACCACGGACAACTTGCGGAGGCTCGAAGGCGGTAGTCAGTCTCTGCTCGGGCCCGCGATCGAGCTGTGGCCGATGCGGATGCTCCGCGTGCCGTTCTTACCCGGCTTCTCGCTGTTCACGCGCTATCAGCGTTCGGTGATCGCGCAGCAGGTCACGCCGGAAATGGACTCGAACACCCTTGCCGGGCCGGTCTCCTCGACGTGGAGCTCGTTCGAGGCGAGCGCGCGCTACCGCGTGCAGTTCAGCTCGATCGGTATCGAGCCGAGCGTCGGCTTCGTCCGCGACGGCTTCGCGTTCACGGCGACCTCGCAAGGCGATTTCGACAAGATGCCGGTCGTGACGTATCAGGCGGTCCGGATCGGCGGCCGGCTGTCGTATTCCGCTGGCAACGTCGAACCGTACCTCGGTCTCGAGAACCGCATCGCCACGTCTCTCGGCGAGACCATCGCTTTTCGGTTCGAGAACGCGGAAGCCACCGGGTTCCGATTTGCCGGCGGCCTCAACTTCAAGTACGGCCCGATCGCCGGCCGCGTCGAGGCCGCGTTGATGAACTACACGTGGACGAAGCTCGAGAACACGAGCACGAGCGCGATGTGGAAGGCGACCGGCGCGACCGATTCACTCAAGCAGATCTCGATGCTCGTCGGTTACTCGCTCTAAGCGCCTCTCGGCTCTAGGTGTCGCCGAGGTACTTCTCGAACGCCTTGAAGTTGTAGGTGCGACCGAGGAAGTCTCTGACGAGCTCGGCTGCGTCCTTCGTGCCGCCCGGCGCGAGGATCTTGTCGCGATAGGCGAACGTCACGTCGGTCGCCATCAGGCCCTTCTTGTCGAACGGCGTCAGCAGATCTCGCGCGATCACGCGTGACCACAGGTACGTGTAGTACATCGACGAGTAGCCGATCAGGTGCCCGAACGACGTGTGGAACCGCGTGCCGTCGACGTACGCGAACGGCACGTACTTCTTCTGCAGCTGCTTGAGCAGCTCGAGCTGGTTCAGCTTGCTCGGGCTGTCCTGATGAAAGCGCAGCGACAGCGCGGAGTAGAACAGCTGCTGTGCGGCCCACGCGCCCTTCCCGAATCGATCCGCTTTGCGCATCTTGTCGACGAGGTCCTTCGCAATCGGCTCGCCGGTCTCGTGATGCTTCGCGAACCGCGCGAGCACGTCGTGGTTCCACGCCCACTCCTCGAACATCTGCGACGGTGCCTCGACGAAATCGTGCTCGGTCGCAACGCCACTCTGCCTTACCCAATGCGCCTGCCCGCCGATCACGTGATGCATGAGATGGCCGAACTCGTGGAACATCGTCACCACTTCGGCGTGCTCCATCAGCGCGGGCTTCGACTTGTTCGGATCGGGGAAGTTGCAGATCAGCGCCGCCTCCGGCAGCTGCTTGCCCTTCACACCGTCGACGATCGGGAATTCGGCGGCGTGGCCGAACTTGCCCTTGCGCGGGTGCATGTCGAGGAAGATGCGGCCGAGCTTCTCGCTCTTGCGCATGACGTCGAACACCTTGACGTCGGGGTGCCAGACGCGCGGATCCTTCGCGACCGCGATGTACTGGATGTCGTAGATCGCGCTCGTGATGTCGAGCAGACCGGCGAGCGTCCTGTCGTAGTCGAAGTACTTGCGCACCTCGGTCGAGTCGACCGCGTACTTCGTCAGCTTGACCTGGTTCTCGACGTAGGCCTTCTGCCACTCGGTGACTTCTTTGGCGCCCGGTACCTTCGTGCGCAGCTGCGTGAGTAGCTCCTTGTAGTCCTGCTTCGCGCGGCGCTGCGCTAGCTTGTGCACCTTATCGATGAAGTCCGTGGCTGCCTTGCCGCCGCGCAGCATCTTGTCGTCGCTCTGGTAGTCCGCCCAATCCTTGTAACCGAGCAGCAGCGCTTTCTCAGCGCGCAGCGTCAGCACCTGCTGGAGGACCGGCTCGTTCTTGGCATCGCCGCGGCTGCGGAACGCGATGTAGAGCTGTTTGCGCAGCTCGTCGTCGGCGGCGTACGTGATGAACGGGATGTAATCGGGATACTCGGTCGAGATCTTGATCGCACCTTTCGCGTCGGCCTGGTGCGCGCCGATCCAGTCCTGCGGCATGCCGGCGAGCCGCGCGGGATCGGTGACCTCGATCGTGCGCACGTCGTCGGCGATGTTCTTCGTGAACTGTTGGCCGAGCGCGATGATGTCGTTGTCGATCTGTTTGATCCGATTGCGACCAGCGTCGTCGAGCTCGACGCCCGCGCGCTTGAAGTCGCGCAGCGTCGTCATCACGAACCGCTTGGTGTTCGCATCGCCGAGCGAGACATCGACCGACTTGATCGCCGTGTAGATGCGAAGATCGAGCAGCAAGTCGGAGACGTACTTCTGCACGGCTTGCTCGCACGCACGGCCGGCCTCGCGGAGCTTCGCGTCGGGATGGACCTCGGCGTGGAGGTGCGCCCAGTTGCCGGCGTTGTTGAGGTGACGCGTCACCTCGTTGAACGGCTCGAGCGTGTTGTCGACGCTGCGCACGCCGGGCACCGCGAGGATCGCGTCGACGCTCTTCTTCGCGAGCTCGATCGGCGATTTGCACTGCGCGAGCCACCCGACTTCGGGCGCGATCGGCGGCGGCGCCGGCGCGACTGCCTTGCGCGGCGTCGGCCGGCTCTGACCGACCGGTGTGTTCTTCGCGAAGAACGAACCCTTGCCGGCTTGTTTACATGACGTGAGGACGACAACGAGGACGACAGCAAGCAAGACGAGCTTCTTCATGGTCACCATACCGAACAGGTCTGCGCCGGGTGCATCGGGGTGCCTGGCGCGCACTGGAACGCTTGCGAGAACTCCGGCAGATTGCGGAGTGCGCCGTACACCCGAAACTTCGGCGGTGCGTGGGGATCGCTGGTCAATAGTCGCTGCGCTTCGGCCGGCCGCACTCTGCTGCACCACGCCTGCGCGACGCCGAGGAAGAACTGCTGATCCTCGGTGAAGCCGTCGGCGACGATCACTTTCTGCGCGCTACTGCGCAGTGCGCGGTACGCCTTGAACGCCATCTTGACGCCGCCGAGGTCGGCGATGTTCTCGCCGAGCGTGAGCGCACCGTTGACGTATTGCTTCGGCTGCGCTTCGAACGTGTCGTACATGCTCGCGAGGCACTTGCCCTTCGCCTCGTACTTCGTCTTGTCCTCGGCCTTCCACCAGTTCTTGAGGTTGCCGCTCGCATCGAACTGGGCGCCCTGATCGTCGAAGCCGTGGGTCAGCTCGTGGCCGATCACCATGCCGATACCGCCGAGGTTCGCGGCGATCGAGCGGTTCGCGCCAAAGAACGGTGGCTGCAGGATTCCCGCCGGCAGCACCGCGTTGTTCGCGCTCGGGTTGTAGAACGCGTCGACGATGAACGTGTTCGCAGGCCACTCGCCGCGATCGACGGGCTTGCCCGCTAGCGTCATCACGCGCTTGGTCTCGGCCGCGGCCGCGCGCAGCGTGTTACCGGCGAAGTCGTCGCGCTTGACCTCGAACGCGTACGTGCGCCACTTGTCGGGAAACCCGATCATGCGCACGAGCTTGCCGAGCTTGGCCTGCGCGGTCTGCCGCGTCGGCTCGCTCATCCAGTCGAGCTTGCCGATCTCGTCGTGCATCGCCGCGGCAATCGCCTCGACGAGCACCGTCGCCGCCTGCCGCGACTGCGCCGGGAAGTGCTTGTCGACGTAGGCCTTGCCGAGCAGCTCGCCAAGCCCCGCCGTGGTCGCGTCGATGCAGCGCTTGAACCGCGGCGCCTTCTCGGTGACCCCCGACACGAGCTGCTTGAGCGCGAACGCTTCGTCGTCGAACGGCTTCGGCAGTGCGTGCGCCGTGCTGCCGAGCAGGTGATACGTGAAATAGCCCGACCACTGCGCCGGCTTGAACCGCTTGCGCACCGCATCGAGCCCGGCGAAGAACTTCGGCGTGCCGACGATGATCTTCTTGCTCGGCGTGACCCCGAGCGCATTGTAGTAGGCCTTCCAGTCGATCGACTTCGTGCGCGCGGTGAGCTTCTTGAGGTCGGTCGGATTGTTCGCCGCGCTGACATCGCGCTTATCGGTCGCGGTCTTCGTCAGCTTCGCGAGCTCGGTCTCGATCGCGATCACATCCGCGGCGGCTGCCTCGGGTTTCGGCACCGCGGCGAGCGCCAGCATGCGCGTGACGTGCTGCTTGTAGCCGTCGAGCTGCGCCTTGAATTCGGCCTTCAGGTAATAGTCGCGGTCCGGCAACCCGAGCCC
>DATDCH010000549.1:0-4143 GCA_036524455.1 Kofleriaceae bacterium
GACGCTCGTGATCCCGCCGCTGCGCGAGCGCCCACTCGAGATTCGCCCGCTCGCGCAGCGATTCCTGCAGCGCGCCGCGCGCCGCCACGAGCTGCCGGTGCCGAACATCGTGGCGGAAGCCGAGGCGTGGATCGCGAGTCACGCGTGGCCCGGCAACGTGCGCGAGCTTCGCCACGTCATGGAGCGCGCACTGTTGCTCGCGGGCTCCGAGCCGATCGATCTGACGCACTTGCCAACGACGCGTCGCGAGGTTACCCCGCCCGCAGCGCGCGAGGTCTTGCCGGCCGCGCCTACCGGCCCTGTCGACTCCGACCGCGCACGCACGCTCGACGCGCTCGACCGCTGTCACGGCAACCAGACCCGCGCTGCGCGGATGCTGGGAATCGCACGCAGCACGCTGCTCAAGCGACTCGATCTGTACAACGTGCCGAGGCCGCGCAAGGCGTAACGGATGCGCTGCCCGACCTGTCACCATCGCATCGCGACGGTATGCCCGACTCATGGGGCGTCGGCCGCCGCGAACCCGCTGGCGCCTCTCGCGGCGTGGCCGGGTGTCGACGGCCTATCGCCGCGCGTGGTGCTCGGCGGCGGCGGTGGCGGCACGGTGTGGGGCTGTGTCGATCGCAAAGGCAAGCGCGTCGCGGTCAAGATCGCGACGAACCGCGAGGCACCACGCCTGCATCGCGAGATCGAGGCGCAGCGTCGACTCGGTGCTCCGACTGCACCGCGACTGATCGCGCGCACGCTGACCGCCGATGGCCGCATCGCGATCGTGATGGAGTGGCTCGAGGGCGAGACGCTCGCTGCGCGGCTCGCGGATCTAGCCGGGCGCTGGCCGGTCGACAGCCTCGCGCAGCTCACGACCGCGCTCGCCGAGCGCATCGACACCGTGCACGCCGCGGGGCTCGCGCATCGCGATCTGAAACCCGAGAACATCTGGATCGAGCCGACGCGTACGGTGCGGTTGCTCGACTTCGGTCTCGCATGGGTCGAGCTCGCCGCCGACGAAGATTGGCGAGGCACGTGCGGCGACGTCGTCGGCACGCCTTACTACATGGCGCCCGAGCAGGCGCGTGGCGAGCCGAGCGGCGCGTCCGCCGACATCTACAGCTACGGCGCGATCGTGTTCGAGCTCCTCGCGGGACGGCCGCCGTTCGTCGGCGGTGACGTTCGCGTCGCGCATGCGAGCCGGCGTGCCCCGGCACTGTCGACCCTCGCTCCGCATCTCGCAATCCTCGATGGCGTCGTCGCGCGGTGCCTCGCGAAGCGACCCGAGGCACGACCGCAAACCGCCGGCGAGGTCGCGAAGGAGATCGCGAACGGATTCGCGCGCGCGTGGCACGTGACCGAGCCTGGAACGACGAGAAGGAAAGATCACGCGGCAGCCCAACGCCCCGTCGCGTTGCTTGGTATTCCGGCGGCCGCGCTCGAGCTGCAAGCGGTCGCCGCCGCAACCACGACAGTCGGTGGCGTCGTCGCGCGTGCGAGCAGCGATGGCTTCGTGATCGCGTTCCCGGGTGTGCCGCCTGCACGAGGGCTCACGCAGGCACGCGAGCTCGCGGCGAGGCTCGGTGTCGAAGCGAGGTTGCATGTCGCCGAGCTCGCGATCCGCACTGGCGTGCGAGGCGTGCGGGTGAGCGGTGCCGCGATCGACGACACGAGCGCATGGTGGATGGCGGTCGGAGGCATCACGACGGCCGCATCGGCGTTCGCGGCCGAGTCGCATGACGATACGCTGCCAGCAGCTCCCAGCGACGAACAACAGCGCGTAACGCTCATCGGTAGAGCGCGGGAGCTCGAGACGATCGTCGACAGCGCGCTCACCGCGCTCGCGTCGGGCCAGCCTACAGTGATCACCATTGTCGGTGATGCGGGCGTTGGCAAGACACGTTTGCTCGAGGAAGCGGCCGCCGCGATCGCGACACGCGAGCCAAAGGCAGCGTCGGCACTCGTCGCAATCGACGATGCACATCGCCTCGACGTCGCCGTGCTCGAAGGGCTCGAGCATCCGGCGAGCAACGCTCCGTACGTGGTGATCGCAGCGGCGCAACCCGCGTTGTATCAGCGCCGGCCGCTGTGGGGCGACCACGCAACGATGGCGTGCCGGATCGAGCTAGCGCCGCTCGAGTCGGAGCAGATGTTCGCGCTCTTGCGCGCGTTACTCGCGCCGGTCGAGTACGTCGCCGAGCCAGCGCTCGCGACGCTGAGTGAGCTCGCTCATGGCATTCCGGCGCACGCGGTGGAAGTCGTACAGCAGCTGCGTGCCGCCGGAGCCATCCGGCATTCCACGGGTGGCGCAGCTTTCCTTGCAGCGGATGAGCTGCTGCACGTGTCGGCGACCGGGCTCGCGACGCGGCTCGCCGAGCGTGTGCTTGCGGAGCTCGCACCCGACGTGCGGTGCTTCGCACGGATCGCCGCGATCCTTGGCGAGGACATCACCGCGTCCCGGCTCGATGCGGTCCGGATCGCGAGCGGTCACGTCGACGTTGACCTCGATGCCGGCGTTGCACTTGCACGGCTCGTCGCCGAGCAGATCGTCGTCGAGCGCGATCGGCGTTACGAGCTGCGCACCACGCTGTTGCGCGATGCCATCGTGGACGCGATCGCGCCCGGCGAGCGCGCCGAGCTCCACCGCGCTGCGCTCGCGAGCCTCGCCACCAACGAGCTCAACGCACGCGCACGCCACGCGCAAGGCGCGGGAGAGCTCGCACTCGCCGCGGTGACGCTGGTAGCGCTCGGCGACCATCATCGCGATGCGCGCCGCGACGTCGAGGCAGAGCGCGCGTACTCCGCCGCACTCGAATTTGCCTGCGCAGGACCGTCGCAGCTGCGTGCGCTCGTGGGTCGCGCGAAGGTCCGCTACCGGTTCCAGCGGCTCGCCGACGCCGACGCAGATCTGGCGCTCGCCGAACCACTCGCCAGGGAGCCGGGCTTGCTCGCAGACGTCAAGCTCGAGCGCGCGACCGTGGCCGATTGGTCCGAGCAGTTCGCGCATGCAGCCGCACTCGTCGCGGCCGCCGAACCGCTCGTCGTCGTGAGCGGCGATCCCGTGCTGGCAACGCGACTGCAGATGGCCAGAGGACGTGCGGCATTTCGAACCGGCGATCTCGAAGCCGCGCGCGAAAATCTTACGGCGGCAGCTCGCGACGGTGATGCCGAGACCGCGATCATCGCGCGCATCATGCTCGGCGCCGCGCTCGTCGCCTCGGACGAGCTCGATAACGCCGAGCTCGTGCTCGACGAGGTGGTCGCGAGCGCTGCGGCGGCAGGCGACCGTCTGCATCATTGCTCCGCGCTCAACAATCGGATGTGGGTGTGGATCAAGCGCAACGATCTGGATCACGCGATCGCGGATCAACGTGCGGCCACCGAGCTCGCGCGCATGCTCGGCCATCCGCACCTCGAGCGCTGCTGCACGTACAACCTCGCAGAGCTGCTGCACTGGCGCGGATGCGCCGACGAAGCGCTGCCGCTCGTGCACCGCTCGCGATCGTTACAGCAACGCTTCCTCGGCCCGTCGCCTCTTGACGCGCTTCTACTCGCGCGCGTGCAGGCCGCACGCGGCCAGCTCGCCGAGGCCGCCATCGAGCTCGCATGGATCGACGCCACGTGTGGCGTGCTCGACCCCGCGAGCGCGATGCAGCGCGAGTTGATCGGCCTCGTCGCGTCGAAGATCGCCGATCGCGAATCGTGGGAACGTGTGCTCGACGCCGCACGGGCGACGACCGTGCTGTACGAGCTCCACGAAGCACTGTGGTTCGCCACGCGCGCCGCACTGCGCGGCGGCGACGCAGTGACTGCTTCCCGCTGGCTTGCCGAAGCGCGCTCAGTCGCGTGCCGTGATCTCGCTTGGACTGCTCGCTTCGACCTGCTTGCCGCAACCGGAGGACTTTGATGATACGCATCACGACTTACTCGCTCGTTTCGATGTTCGCCCTCGTCGGATGCGCCGCAGATCCACCGCAGACGGCGACCACGACGCAAAACGCCATCGCGACGAATGCGATCGCGACGAACGCCATCGCGACGAATGCGATCGCGACGAACGCCATCGCGACGAATGCGATCGCGACGAACGCCATCGCGACGAACGCCATCGCGACTAACGGCATTCTCGCCGGCGCGGTCAGCGATCCCACCAGC
>DATDCH010000550.1:0-6158 GCA_036524455.1 Kofleriaceae bacterium
CGGGGGCGGTTTGCCCGCCGCCGCCGAACACCGGTTCGAGGCCTCGCTCCGCTTTGTCGCCGCGATCGGTTTCGGCGATCGCGGCGATCTGCGAGGTCGGCGCCGAACCCTTCTGCGCGCGGTACAACACGACCGTCGTCGTGCCGTCCGCGGTCTTCGCGGTGCCGTATACGAGCTCGTCGACCGCCAGCGTCGAGCGCACCGTCTCCGCGCACGTGGGATTCGTCGGATCGCAGCCGACCGCGGCGGCCGTCTCCGCGAACGTCGTGTCGCCGATCGTGACGTCGCCGCTGCTCTTCGCTTTGGCCAGCTTCGCGACCATGTCGTTGAGCTGCGACTTCTGCGCCCGCGGTGCGTTGCCGTCGAGCGGTAGCACGAGCACCTTGCGCGGGCCGGCGACGACGGTGGTCAACAGCGCGACCGCGGTGATGAGCGCGACGATGGCTGTTCTCATAGCTCTTCCAGCTCTTTCTTGATCTGCTCGGCATCGGCTGCGCCGGGCGCGAGCTTGAGGTAGCGCTGGAGCGCGGCTTTGGCCGAGGCATGGTCGCCGAGCTTCTTGTAGACCTTGCCGAGCACCCGATAGGTGGGCGCGTAACCCGGCTTCGCCGCCTTCGCCTGCTTGAGCAGCGCGAGCGCGCCTTTCGCGTCGCCGGTGACAAATGCCTTGAGGCCTTTGTTCACGGTCTCGACGACGTCGATCGGCGGCGGGCGATCGGGCTTGTCTTGCTTGTCGGGCTTGGGCTTGTCGGGCTTGTTGGCCTTGTCTTGCTTATCGGGTTTGTCTTGCTTGTCGGGCTTGGTGTCTTGCTTGTCGGGCTGGACGTCTTGCTTGTCGGGTTTGTCGGGCTTGATGTCCTGCTTGACGTCTTGGTTGGCGGGCGCGAGTGCGCTGCCGCTACCCACGACCGGCTCTTCGATCACGATCTCGGGGCCGTCGCCGCTGCCGGTGGGCTTCGCGACGTCACTGCCGTTGCCGACGACGCGCTCGCTGCCCGTACCGCCGGCCGCAACCTGTTGCTTGTCGTCGCCGCCCATCGCGAGCGCGATCGCGATGATCACGATCAGCAGCAGCAGTGCAGCGGCCGCTCCGAATACGTAGAGCCGCTTGTCCTTATCGGCGAGCAGCGCCTGCAGGTTGTCGGTCGCGCGCTTGGCGAGCGCGCTCGCTCGCTTGCCGACCGCACGCACGCGTTCGCCGATCGGTACACCCGGAACGTTGGCGGGAACCGCGGGCGCCGGCGGATCGACGACGCTGCTCATGTCGGGCAGGGGCGCGATCTCCGTCTTGGTGCCGGCGCCGCCGTCGTCCTGCGCGCCGAACATCGGGTGCACGGGCGGTGGGCTGATCGTCGTCGGGCTGCTGGCGTCGGCCCACGCGTTCGTGACCTGCGGTACGCCGCTCGACGGCGTCACGCGCCGATACTTGACCGAGAAGTCGGCGCCCTCGGCGGGCGTCACCGGCGAGCCCGACGCGAGGATCGGCTCGCTGAACGCCGCGTCGAGCACCTCGGCACTCGCCGAGCCCTTGCTGACGACTTCCTGCACGAGCTTTTTGCGCGCGTCGATGTGCGTCTTGAACGTGTCCTGCATGTAGCGCGCGATCTTGTCGTTCTTCGCGCCGTAGCCGCGCTTGCGCAGCAGCTCCTCGATTTCGACCGCGAGCTCCTTCGCCGTGTGATGGCGGCGATTCGGCTCGCGCGCGAGCGCACGCATCACGATCGGATCGTACTCGGGCGGCACGTCACCGTTGATCTTCGACGGCGGCTGGATCGCCATCTCGAGCACCTGCTTCATCGTCTCGGCGTCGTTGCCGCCGCGGAACAAGCGCTTGAGCGTCAGCGCTTCCCACATCACGCAGCCGAGCGAGAAGATGTCGCTTCGCCGATCGCCGGGCGCGCCCGTGAGCTTCTCGGGTGCCATGTAGCTGAACTTGCCCTGCACTTTCGACTTGGGGCCTGCGCTCTGCGTCGCCTTCGCGACACCGAAATCGACGAGCTTAACCTGCCCGTTGTAGAGCACGACGATGTTGCCGAGCGAGATGTCGTGATGCACGAGCTCGAGGCGATCGCCCGACATGCTGCGCAGCTCGTGCGCGGCGTCGAGTCCCTCGGCGGTGTCGGCGATCAGTCGCCCGGTCGACAGCGTGTCGAGCCGCTTGCCCTCGCGTCCTTGCCGCAGCACTGCGAGAAGCGGCTCACCCTCGAGGTACTCCATCGCGATGAAGTAGCGGCCGTCGGCTTGCCCGAGATCGTAGATGTCGACGACGTTCGGATGTTTGACGAGCGCAGCAACACGCGCTTCGTCGAGCAGCATGTCGACGAATGCTTTCTGGCTCGCGAGGCTGTTGTGCACGAGCTTGACGACGACAAGCTTCTCGAACCCAGCAGGTCCGCGCTGAAGTGCGAGTTGCACCTCGGCCATACCGCCTTGGCCGATACGGGTGATGAGCTCGTAGCGACCCAGGCGTGTGGGGCGTGTTGTCACGGCCTCCCCCGCTGCGGGCACAAAGCAATTGTATCGCAGCCGAGAGGTTGGCGCGCCGCGAGGACGGCTAATGTGTAGGTTGCGTGCTCACCATTGCTGTCACGGCTCACCCCCTGCTCGAGGTCGGCGCCTTCGTGACGAGATTTGCACAGTCGCTTGGCGAGCTCGCGCCATTCGATGCGGGAGCCCAGGCGCCGCTCACGTCAAACGACACCGTACGTACTGAAATCCGTCAGCTCTTGCGGCACGGCGGGTTCAAGCCCGCGGGTCGCAGCAAGCCGGCTTCCGAGTACCTCGTCGCCGCGCATGCCGAGGGCCGCTTCCCCCAGATCAACGCCGCGGTCGACGCGTGCAACGTTGTCTCCCTGGGGGCGGGCCTGCCGATCTCACTTATTGATCTAGATCGCGTCGTCGGTGATCTCGCGATCCGCATCTGCCCGGCGGGCACCACCTACGTCTTCAACCCGTCGGGGCAGACAATCGATGCGAGCGGCCTGCTTGCCGTCTTCGATGCCGAGGGCCCAACCGGTACGCCGGTCAAAGATGCCCAGCGCACGAAGACGCACGACGCGACCAAGACCACGCTCTCGATCGTTTGGGGCTCCAACCGTTTGCCGGGCCGCACGCACGAAGCGACCAACTGGTATCGCCAGCTGGTCGCCTCGATCGCCGGCACGACGCTCGAAGACGTCGCGCTCGCTACTGCTTAGCGACCTGATCGGCCCAGCTCGGCGGAGCGTTCTTGCCGTCGAGGAACGGCAGCGCCGTCGTCACCAGCTCGGGCGCCATGAACAGCTCGTAGTGCGTCACGTTCGGCAAGATCGCGAGCCGGTTCTTGCTCATGTGCTCGCGTTGCCAACCGGCATCCTTCTGACCGCCGCCGAGCAACTTGTAGAATTCGATCATGTGCTCGGGCCGGAACATGTCGCTGTCGCCCCAGATGAGCATGGTCGGCGTCCCGTTCGCGGACAGCTGCTTGACGTCCTCGCGCCAGTCGTACTTCTTGCGCATGAGCTCGCCCATCCGATCGAGCAGCTTCGGAAACTGCTCGGGATGCGGCGCGACCGCGACGTAGCTCTTGTACATCGGCGTGTCTTTCATGAAGTCGGCCATTGCGGCACTGACCTGCGCCTGCTGCGGCAGCATCTCCGGATAGAACCCGTCCTGCGCGAACCCGCCCGACGCCAGCACGAGCCGGCGCACGCTATTGGGGTGCTGCACCGCAAGCCGGAACGCGACGCCCGCACCGAACGAGTAGCCCATCACGTCGACCTGCTTGTAGCCGAGCTTGTCGAGGATCACGGCCATGTCGTTGCCCTGATCGATCAGGCTGATCTCGCGATCGCCGAGGTTCGTGCGGCCATGACCATGAAGGTCGACGCCGATCACTTGCCGCGTCTCCGCGAGCTTCGGCAGCAGGGGGCCGAACATGTCGATCGAGCCGAGCCCGCCGTGCAGCAGCAGCAGCGGCTCGCCCTGTCCATGAATCTCGTAGTAGTAGTTGATGCCGTTGACGGCCACGTGGCCGGATTTCTTCTGCGCGACGGGCTTTGTGCTCGACACGGTCGGGGTTCCTTTCTTCTGGGTCTGCGACGGAGACCGGCAGCCGGCGGCTGCCGCGACGATGAGGGTCAAAAGGGCTGCGGTTGTCGTCTTCATACCGTGACGACGAACGAGCCCTGCCGATTCCGACACGCGTCGCGCAGAAACTGAAACCTCGAATAGCCTCGGGGGCCTAGACGCTCAGCGCGCGAGCTCGGCTTCGGCGGCGATCGATCCAAATGCCGGCCAGTTACCGCGCCCGACGATGGCGCGAAGATCGGCAGACGCGGCGTCGGCCTCACCGTGGAGCAGCCGCCACATCGCGACGCCATAGCCGACGGTGTCGCGATCGAGGTCCGTGCTCTGGGCGAGCTGCTCCGGCCGCGCTTGCGCGCGGAACAACTGCAATAGCTCGTTGTATGCGTGGTTCTCGAGCAGCTGCGGCTGGGCAGGCAGCTTCGCGAGCAATGCGGACGCGTCGCTGACTTTGCGCTGCCGGCGTTGCGCGAGGTACAGCCAGTAGCCGGCCGCGACGCGGCTGTCGTCGTTCGTCGCGATGTCGAGTGCGGTGCGGAACTCGCGTTCCGACGCAGCGAAGTCGGCCTTCAAGTAATGCGCGAGCGCGAGGTGATAATAGATGTTGCCGTGCAGCGTGCTCGTCGGGATGTTCGATGGATTCGGCATTCCGTCCGGCTCGACCTCGTCGGGCTGGTTGCGACGGAGCTCGGCGGCGCGCGAGAGATCCGCGATGGCGCGGTCGAATTGACGGAGCGTGATGAAGCGGTGACCGCGATGTCTGAAGAGGCGCGCGTCGGCCGGATGGTTTGTGATCGCGTCGCTGAACACGGTGACGGCGTCGCGAAACCGTCCGAGATAGCCGAGGCGCCGCCCGACCCAGATCGCCGCCTCGGCATCGCGCGGGTTCGCGTCGAGCTTCGCGCGCGCGTCGGCGAGTTGGCGCTCGCGCTTCGCTCGCTCCTCGGCCGCGAGCTCGGGCGCGCGAAGCGGCTGCCCCGATAACGAGGTTGCTTCGACACCTTCCGGCAATGCCGTCGTTGCCGGCTGCATCTGCGGCGGCGGCGATTTAGCGCACGCGACCACGGAGACGAAAAGCCACGCGAGCTTGATCACGTCGCGAGCCTAACAGCGGCCGTGCACGCGAAGCGCAACTGCGTGGCAGGAGAAGTAGCCACTGGTACTTGTTCCGCGCATCGGGCATAGACGCGCGCATGAAAAGCGCAGTGTGCATCGTGATCGCGATCGTGGCGAGCGGGCGGCTTGCAGCGGCCGACGACGTCGTCGAAGACGAGGTGGAAGACTCGAAGCACGTTGCCACGTACTCGATGTCGCCGATTCATCTCTTGCTACCGGTCGTCGAGCTCCAAGCGGAGCTCAAGGCGCATCCGCGCATCGGCATCGCCCTGATCGCCGGGGCCGGCCGTGTCTCCGACGAGGCCAAGACGATCACCGCGACCGCATACGAGGTCGGCGGTCAGCTCAACTTTTACTTCTTGCAGCCGTTCGCCGGCCTGCATCTGGGCGCCGAAGCCGTGTACCTCACGGTCGACGACGTGATGCAGAACCCGACGGTCTCGGGGCAGGGTCTGTCGATCGGGGCGTACGTCGGCTACAAGGTGCAAACGTCGGTCGGCTTCGCGTTCATCGCGCAGGGCGGCATTCAATACATGGCGGTCGAAGCCGAGAGCTCGACCGCGATGGCGAGCGACAGCAAGGTCGGCGGGCTGCTCAACCTCAACGTCGGCTGGTCGCTCTAACCCGTCAGCGCGCGTAGATCTGGAGCGCCTGCACGCGCATGTCGCCGCGTTTCTCGACGGCGATTGCTTCGAGCGCGGCCTTCGCGGCGCGCAGCGTGGTGTAGTAGGCGATGCCGTTCATCAGCGCGGCGCGGCGCAGCGACTGCGAGTCGTGGATCGCCTGCGCGCCTTCGGTCGTGTTGATCACGAAGTCGATCTCGTGGTTGTCCATCGCATCGACGCAGTGCGGGCGACCTTCGAGCACCTTGTTGATGCCGCGCACGTCGGGTAGCCCGTGGCTCTTGAGATACGCCGCGGTGCCGTGCGTGGCGACGAGCGAGAAGCCCAGCGTGACGAGGCGGCGCGCGATCGCGG
>DATDCH010000551.1:0-3090 GCA_036524455.1 Kofleriaceae bacterium
AGCAAGTCGGAGGTCTCCAGCGGAGTCTCCGAGCTGACTGAAGTGAACCGATCGGTCGGATCGCCCGGCAGATCGACGAGCTGATACGCGCCGCTCGTCTTGAACGCAGCGACGTGCTCGGCGAGCGAGCGGCCGAGCCGCTGCGATTGCCGCCACGCTTCGAGGTTCTCTGCAAACACGCGCTCCATCAGCGCGGCCATGCGAAACGGCGACAGGTCGAGACCGCGCGCGCGCGCGAATTCGTCGAGTGCGACGCGCATCGCATCCGCAGTCGCATAACGCTGCGCCGGATCGCGCGCGAGCCCGCGCAGCACGATCGACTCGAGCTCGGCCGGATAATCGTCGACGAGTGTCGACGGTGACGAAGGATCGTGCTTCGTCACTCGCATGAGCTCGTCGAAGCTGGTGCCGGAGCTGTATGGCGTCCGGCCGGTCGTCAGCTCGTAGAGCAACACCGCCGCACCCCACACATCGCTGCGTCGATCGGTCTTGCGGCCGCGGATGTGCTCCGGCGCGATGTAGCCGGGCTTGCCTTTGATGAAGCCGTGCTCGGTGTGGCCCTTGCGCATCGACGCGCGCGCGATGCCGAAGTCGACGAGCTTGACCGCGCCGTCGTAGGTGACGAACACGTTGTGCGGTGACACGTCGCGATGCACGATGTCGAGCGATTTTCCGTCGCTGTCGACGCGTTCGTGCGCGTGGTGCAAACCTGCGCACACACCGAGCACGATCGCGACCGACTGATCGAGTGGCACGCGTTCGCCGGTGCGCCGCATGCGGCGCAGCAGATGCGAGACGTCGTGACCGTGCAGAAACTCCATCACGATCGACACTTGGCCTTCTGCGATCTCGATATCGTTGACCTGTACGATGTTCGCGTGCGAGAGCGTCGCAGCGATGCGCGCTTCGTCGAACATGTCTTGCACTGCAGATGGTTGCGACGCGAGTCGCTTGGCGAGTCGCTTGATCACGACGAGCCGCTCGAAGCCACCCGGCCCGAGCGTGCGCGCGAGGTAGAGGTCCGCCATCCCACCGCCGTTGAGCCTGCATACGATCTCGTAGCGTCGGCTCACAGCATCAACCATGTCCGACATTATGCGCGGTACACTTGTCGAGTGTCGACACACGTTCTTGGCGTGCGCCCCGATGCTTTCACGTACCGCCGACTGCGCGTGCGCGTGATCGATGGACCCGACCGTGGCGCGGTCGTCCTCGACGCGAACGGCGAAATCGCTTGTGGTACCGCCGATGGCAACACGCTGGTGCTGAGCGATCCCACTGTCTCCCGCTATCACCTTCTGATCGCTGCAACCGAGCGCGGCGCTCATCTTCGCGATGTGGGCTCCACCAACGGAGTTTTTCTCGGGGAGCACCGCGTCGAGTCGGCGTGGATCGACAACGGGGCCGTGCTCAAGCTTGGCCTCACGACGCTCCGGTTCGAGCTTGGAGAGGACGACGCCGAGCAGCCGCTTTCCGCCGATGATTACTTCGGCCGCGCGATCGGCAGGTCGGTCGCGATGCGGCGCGTGTTCGAGGCGCTTCCCCGCATCGCGGGCTCCGACGCGACTGTGCTCATCCAGGGCGAGACCGGAACCGGCAAGACCTTGCTCGCCGAGGCGATCCATCAAGCGGGGCCGCGGCGGCGTGCGCCGTTCGTCGTGATCGATTGCGGTGCGATTCCGCCGACGCTGATCGAGAGCGAGCTGTTCGGACACGAGAAGGGCGCGTTCACCGGCGCGGCCGGCGCGCGCGTCGGCGCGATCGAGAGCGCGGCGGGTGGCACCGTCTTCTTCGACGAGATCGGAGAGCTGCCGCTCGATCTGCAACCGCGCCTCTTGCGCGCGATCGAGGACCACACGGTCAAGCGCGTCGGCGGGCGCGATCAGATCCACGTCGACGTTCGCGTCGTCGCCGCCACGCACCAAGACCTCCGTGCCGCCGTCAACCGCGGTGACTTCCGATCCGACCTCTATTACCGGCTCAACGTCATCTCGCTCCGCTTGCCCGCTCTGCGCGAGCGCCGCGACGACATTCCACTGCTGGTCGAGTCCTTCTACGAACAGTTCGCCGGGCATGCGGGCGCACCGCAGGACTTGATCGACGAGCTCGGGCGCCACGATTGGCCGGGCAACGTTCGTGAGCTGCGTGCTGCCGTCGAGCGGGCGGTCTTGCTCGGCGACCCGGCGCTGTGGCGGGCGATAGCTGACGAGGCGCGCGGCGACGTCGCTCCACCCGCTGCGAACGAGCCATTCGATGACTCGCTGTCGTTTCGTGCGGCGAAGGAGAAGGCGCTCGTACGTTGGGAGCGCGGATACATTGCCGAGCTCCTGAGTCGCCACAACGGGAACCTGTCCCGCGCTGCCCGCGCCGCGCGCATGGACCGCACCCACCTGCGCGAGCTTGGCCGGCGTTACCACCTGCTGCCCTCCGTCACCGACGACGCCGACTGAGTCATAGCCACAGCGGCGCTCCACCGACGAACAGCACGTCGTCGCGCGCGGCGGCAGGCTCGTCGAGCCCGAGCTCGATCATACGGCCGCGCAACTGGCGTTCGCGATGCGGGTGTCGAACGCTGACTTCGCCGGGCAGCACGTCGATCACGTGGCCGACGCGGCGGCACATCACCATCGCGGCGCGACATGCGTAGAGCGGCGCGCCGGCGCTCACGTTGCGGAGGTTCTCGTACGGCACGACGGCGACGCTCGCGCGATCGCGCACCGCGCGAAGATAGGCCGACTGCTCGAGGTTCGCGATCAACTGGTTGTAACGGCGCAGGCTCGCGTCGAGCATCGCGCGCGTATCGTGCGCGGCCGCGAGCGCGAGCTTCGACGCGTCGAAGTCACGCTTGATCGTCAACACGTCGTACGACAGCGCCGCGCTAGTCTGCGTACCGGCGAGAGCGCCCAGACCGGCGACCGCAGATGCAAGCTCGTCGGCGCGCGTGTCGAGCTCCGCCTGACGCTCGGCGATCGATAGCGTCGATGTCGAGATCTGCGCGAGCTCCTGCTTGCCGTGAAGCATGCGACTGCGATCGACGAGACCGGCGCGAAACTCACGTGCGAGCCGTGCGCTGTGCTGCACCGCGAACGC
>DATDCH010000552.1:0-19267 GCA_036524455.1 Kofleriaceae bacterium
AGGAAGGCCTGCGCCGCTTCCTCGAGGTCGGCGTCGATCGCCCGCTCCACATGCGCGTCGCCGTCGCGCGCTACCTCGCGCAGCAATGGGACGATCCGACTGGCATCCCGCTGCTCGCCGAGTATGTCGCCGACGAGCGCGCCGACGACTGGCTCTACACCCACGAGCTCGTGCCACGCGCCGAGATGCCCGCCGTCGGCGAGATGATCGTGTCGGCCGCGCTCGTCGGTGGTCACCTCGCCTGCTCGGAGAAGCGCATGTGGCTCGTGCTCAGCCGTATGCGCGACAGCGCGTTCCTGCCGCTCGAGGTGCAAGCCGAGCTCGACGTCCGCGTGTTCGAACAAGCCGCGGTCGCCGGTACGCGCCGCGCCGCCGCGAAGTACGCCGTCGCCTCCGCCACCGGGCACGACCGCCTGCGCCGGGTCGCCAACGTATTCGCGTGGGGGATTCGCCGCGGCGTCGAGCTGACCGGCCGGCTCTACAAGATCCACATGACCGCGAAGGAGCGCGAATTCGGCCACACCCGGCTCGACGGCACGCACATCTTCGTATCGCCGCTGCCGATGCTGCGCGGCGAAGCGCACGGCCAGGACGTCGTCGAGGGTCTCGTCCTCCACGAGCTCGGCCACCACGTCTATCACCGCAGCGAGGAAGCGCAGAAGATCTGGAACCAGGCACACGCCGAAGGCATCGGCCACTTCTTGAACCTGATCGCCGACGAGCACCTCGAGCGCAACCTGCGCGCGCTCGATCCCGACTACGGCGACCGCCTCAAGCGGCTCGGCGCATACGCGTTCCAGCACGCACCGCAGGAGATCAAGGTCGCCGTGCTGTTCGACGCACTCGGCGCCTCGACCGCGCGAGCGTTGACCGGCCCCGCGCGCCGGAGTGAATCCGTCGCGCTCCATGCTGGCGGCGAGCTCGAGGTTGCATTCGACGAAGAGGCCGTCCGCGTGCGCCGCGGCGCGATCCTCGGCGAGCTCGATCGCTCGGGCCATCCGGTCGCCCGGTTTTCTCGCGCACTGCGCATGGGCCTTGGCAACCGGTCTGCCGATCCGCTGATCGAGCAGGCGCTCGCGCTGTGCGGCAAAGAGCTGCGCACGCTCGACATGGCCGGCCTCTACGACCTCACGAGGCGCCTCGTCGATCTGTTCGGCGGCAAGCACCAGGTCTGCAAAGTGTTCGGCGGCCCCGAGGGCCTCGTGTTCGGCGAACGCGAGGACGACGTCTATGGCGCCGGCGTCGACGACGACATTCTGCAGCGCGAAGTCGAACGCATCCTCGATCCGCGCCGCAGCAAGCGCGGCCCGCCCGGCACCGCCGAGCGCCTTCAGCTCAACGTCAATCCCGACAACCGCTTCGACCGCATCACGCGCATCGTGCGCGTCCGCGGCGACGTCGAGGTCCATCGCAAGCTCGCGGCCGACGTACAGCGCCACTCGTCGCGCCTGCGCGCGCACCTCGACGAGCTGGGCCTGCGCTGGCTACCGCAACGCGCCCGCACGCAGGGCCGCGCGCTCGACAAGACGCGGCTCATCCCGCTCGTCACACGCAACGACCCACGCATACTCATCGCACGCACGCCGCTTCGCCGCACCGACCTGTTCCTCGGCACGCTCGTCGACTGCTCGAGCTCGATGACGGCGGGCCAGAACATCGAGCGCGCGAAGCGGTTCGCGGTGCTCGTCGCCGAAGCGGTGCGCGCGCTGCCCGGAGTCGAGGCGCGCTTCTTCGGCTTCACCGACAGCGTGATCTACGACGCAGGCACGGCGCAGGACTGCGGCGTCGTCGGTCTCGGCCCGAGCGGCGGCAACAACGACGCCGCTGCGCTGTTCCACGCTGCCAACGTCGCGCTCGCCGCCCCGCAACGCGCGAAGGTGCTCGTGATGATCAGCGACGGCTTGCCGACCGAGTGCTCGGTCAAGGCGCTGCGCGACCTCGTCACATTACTCACGCGGCGGCGCAACATCGTGTGCGCGCAGGTCGCGGTCCGCAAGCTCGAGGAAGTCTGCTTCCCGCACTACGTCGTGCTGGACGACAGTCAGCCCGATATCGCGGTCGCCAAGTTCGGGCGCATGATCGGCGAGCTCGCGCGCCGCTCGCTGTCGAGCTAGCGAGTGTACCTGATCGAGAATGTCTGGCGCCTTCGGCGCCGCAGGACGTGTTCCAGATCTAACGCCAAGAACACGAGAACGGCCAAAGACGCCACCGGAGAGGCGTCAAATGCGTGGACGGATCTCGATCACCTTTTGGTGGCGTTCTTGGCTCCCTGGCGTTTTGGCGATCCATCCGGGAGGCGCGCAGCGCGTGACGCGAGACCTGACGTAGCATCGGCGCGGCATCGTGCTGGCGCACGCCAAGTACCACCGGCCTCGCACGGACCGGCGTTGATGCTAGTTTCGGGACCGTCATGCCGAGTAAATGGACCGTCGAAGAGCTCGCACCCGGCCGTACCGTCGAGGCGATCTTCTGGCCGAACCCCGCCGAGGGCTCGCAGTTCAAGCTGCGCGCGACGCACCTCGACGGTCGCCGTGCACCGAAGGTCGTGCTGTCGAACGATGATCGGATCACGCCCGGTGTGCCGTGCCTCGTGCGCGTACTCGCCGTCCACAAGCCCGAGCGCGACGATCGCGGCCGCATCGAGGTCGAGTTCGTCGCGCGGGCGCCGTTCCGCATCGAGGGCATGTACCTCGATCCGATCGTGTCGAAGAAGCTGCAGGTGCTGCTGCAGAGCGGCCTCAACATCCTGCTCGACGGCCCGCAGGGCTGCGGCAAGACCGTGCTCGCCCGCTCGATCGCCGACAGCCTCGGCATGGTGTTCGTGTTCTTCAACTGCGGCGCCGTCGTCGAGGCGAGCGACTTCTTCGTCAGCATTCAGGTGCGCGCGTCGTCCACCGGCGCGCCGGTGACCGACTTCATCAAGACCGACGTGCTCGTCGCGCTCGAAGAAGCTGGAGACCATCCCGATCGCAAATACCTCGTGTTCCTCGACGAGCTCAACCGCTGCCAGGAGAGCGCACGCAACGCGCTGATGCCAGCGCTCGACTCCACGCGCCGCGTCTATCACCCGATCGAGAACACATTCATCCCGATCCCCGACAACGTGCAGTTCATCGCGGCGGTCAATCGCGGCCGCGAGTTCACCGGCACGTTCGGCATCGATGCTGCGCAGCTCGATCGGTTCGCGCCGCTGCAGATGGACTACCCGCCGCCGAAGGCCGAGGTCGAGATCCTCGCGAAGCGCCATCCCGATCTCTCGGCCGCGAACCTCGAGCTGATCGTCGATGTCGCCGACGCGATTCGCAACGCTGCAGACCTCCCCGGCAGCTTGTCGGTACGCGCCACCGACGAGGCGTGCGTGTACCTCTCGCATCCGCTGTTTGCCGAGGACGGCAAGCGGGCGCTGCCCGAGATCCTGAAGACCTCGTTCTGCGGCCGCTTCCCGGGGCGCTGGGACGATGTCACCACCGACGCCGGCGCGGTGTGGAGCATCGTGCGCAAGACGCTCGCGAGCCTCAAGGTCCCGCTCCCCGAAGACGCGAGCAAGGACTGACGAGAGCGCGCGTTACGGTCCTATCGCGCCGAGCATTCCCGCGAGCGAACGGATCTGATTCTCGTTGAGCTCGACCTGGATCTCGACGACGGCGCCTTGCACGCCGGCATCGAGCCGCGTGACGTACGCCCCGGCCATCGGCTTCACCTTGTTGATCTCGGCTGCGACCGCGTCGGCTTCGACGGGCGCCCCCATCGTCAGGCGCACGGCGAGCACGAGCCGATTGGTGACGACGATCGTGCCGTCGACCGACTTGGGCCGCATCCCACTCGATGCGAGCGAATCGAACATCGACGAGCTTCCGTTCGCCATGCCCCACACCGACGACCCGCGCTCGCGCCGCTCGTAGAGTTTCATGAACGCCTGCGAGTTGCGCAGCGGCGTTCCGCTCGCGAGCACGCTCGTCAACGAATCGTGGTTCGCGCTCGCATCGATGTGCGTCACCAGCGTGTTCGGTCCGACGAGCGTCATCGCCGATGCCGATCCGGGTGCCGACGGGCTGGTCGTGATCGTCACTCCGCGATCGACCGTCACGGTTCCGCCTCGCTTCTTCACGTCGGTGGTGCTGCATTCGATCAGGTGCGGCATGTCCGCGCCGCGCATCACGATCACACCCTTCATCTTGGTCCGGTCGACCAGCTTGACCGCCATCGTGACGCGCTCGGCCTTCTTCAGCAGATCGTCGCTACAGCTCGCGCCGCCGTACTGCTGCTGGACCTGCCGCCACAGCGCCGCGACCTGCGGCTCGAACGCATGCCACAGCTGGCTCTGCATCAGTGTGCGTGCGTTGAAACCAACCACCAGATCGGCGTCCGCCGGCAGAAAGCCGAGCTCGTCATCCGCGGTCGTTCGGTAATCCGGCGCCGGCACTTGGTTTGCCGGCGTCGTCGCCGGAGCAGGAGCACGTTGACACGCGGCCAGAGCGAGCACGGCGAGCGCGACGAGCACGAAACGCATCCTGGCAGCCTACGTCACGGACGCCACAAACGGTAGCGAATGCACTTCTCTAGCAAGTTGCCGTTGCTGCGCCGCGGGCACATCTCCAGGGACTCCTTGTCGATCGCGAGCACGATGTAGTGATGCTCGACGAGCAGCTTCTGCATGCCGTCCTCGTCGCACTTGGGCTTGCGACCGACACCGCACGTCGGTTGATACAGGCCCGCGCCACCGCCGCCGCTGACGATGTAGCGAATGCCGCCCGTCTCGCCGCGCTGGTAGAGGTGGTCGTGACCGGCGATCACCAGGTCGACGTGGTGCTTCGCGAGGATCGGCACGTAGCGGTCGCGCGCGAGCCGGTTGCCGCGATGGATGCCGCGCGAATACGGCCCGTCGTGCGTGAGCACGATGATCGCGCGCACGCCACGCGCACGCGCCGCCGCGAGGTCGGCCTCGAGCCACGCCTCCTGCTCGGTGCGCTCGTACGCGTTGGAGTCGAGGAACGTCAGGTGCACGTCGGCGACGTCGAGGCTGTACCAATAGACGTGATCGGGACGCCCCGCAGGTCCGGACGGCAACGCGAACACGTCCGGATCGGTCTGGCTCCAGCCGAGATCGTGATTGCCGATCGCAGGCAGGTAGCGCACCGACGCGAGCAGCTCGCGCGTGACCGCGAAGAACTTCTGCCAGTCGCCTTCGTCGGAGCCGCGCATCACCATGTCGCCGGTCACCGCGACGAGGTCGAGACCTTCGCCGAGCATTTGCTCGACGAGCCGGCGATGGGTGTCGTGACCTCCGCGCACGTCTCCGTAAACGCCGATCCGCACGACTTCGCCCGGCTTGGGCGCGGTGTGAAACACGAGCGGCGGCGAGTGCGACGCACCCGCTCGCACGCGATAGTTGATCTTCGTACGCGCCGGCAGGTTGTCGAGCATGAAGCGGTGGATGCGCCCCGGCGCGCTCGTCACGCGATTGCCAAGAGGCTGGTCGAGCGCGGCGCCGGTTCCCCACTCGAGCACCGCCTCGACGTTGGAGTCGGTCTCGATGCTGATCGTCGCCATCGTCGCGCCGATGTCGGTGATGATCGGGCCGCGCACCAGGCCGAGCTCGCGCCTGCCGATCACGTCGGCGACCAGCTCGGGCGCGACACTGCGACCCGACGGATGGACTTCGATCGCGAGCACGTTGTCGCCGAGCCTGAGCAGGGCGGGCGCGACCGGCACGTAGAACGTTTCCCACTCGGGTCCGTGCGGGCGCACCGCGAGCGCCGTCGGTCCACCGTCTAGCGAGCGCCGTGCGACCTCGGTGCCGTTGAGCCACACCGCGCAGCCATCTTTGTAGCGCAGCCGGATCTCGATCACACGCAGGCCCTGATGCTCCGCCGCGAGCGCGAACGTCGTCACCGCGAACAACGCCGCGACGCGCGCGTCCGCCACCGTCGGCGCCAGCGGGCCTTTACTCGTGGTCGCCGTGTCGACGTCGTACGGCCACGCGGCCGGCGCCGCCTTCTCGTCGCCGAGCAGCGCGATCGGTTGCGTCGCGCGACCTGCCGCGACGTCGAGCCCGCTGATCGCGAGCGCACCGATCTGCGGCGCGAGCGCGGGCGCCGTGATCATCTGGTAGCGCCACTGCGCGTCGGGCTTGACGAGCTGCACGCCACCCGCCACCGCGGGCGCGGCGCGCTTGGCATCAGCAAACTCGGAACGCCTCGCGTCAGACTCGGGACGCTTGGCATCGGACTCGGGGCCCGCGTCGGCTCGACTGGCGAGCAACACGACCCCGAGCATGATCAGCACGCGCACGTGCTGAGGGTAGCGCGTCGACTACGCGCGCGCGCGACGCTCAGCAGAGACCGCGAGATCGAACAGCTTCGGCAGCGAGAACTTGTCGAGCTTGGCGAGGTAATCCTTGTCCTTGCTCTTCTTCTCGGTGTTGCCGAGCGCCGTGATCAGCGCCTCGCGGCTGCCCCACTTCTGCTTCACCGCGTCGGCGACGCGCTGCAGACGGAGGAGCTGCTGGTTCGACGCGGTCGACAGCCGCGTCGCGATCACGTCGGTGTCTTCGTCCTCGCGTGCGAGCAGCGGCGCGAGTGCCTTGGCGAGCGCTTCCTTGCCGCCATGGCCTTCCTTCACGCGGCCCGCCGGATGACGCGGACCCTGCGGCTTCATCTCCTGCTTGACCTTCGCCGCCTTCTTGGGAGCAGCCTTCTTCGCGGGCTTCTTCGGCGCCGCCTTCTTCGTGTTCGTTCTCTTGGTCGCCATGTTCATCTACCTCTACGGTCCCGCAGCGCCGGCCTTCTCGTCGTTGCCTTGCGTGGCGGGCGGGGTTGCGGGCGGGGAATCCTGCGCGGTGATACCCCCGCCGTCAAGCGCCGAAATTAGTAGATTGACGTCCTTGGCGGTCAGCGCGGCCTTGAACCGCACGACCTGTTTCTCAGCAGAAATCGTGACCTTGTCGACGATGGTCGCGAGGTTCTTGGCCTGCGCCGCCATCGCCATCACACCGAGCTGAGTCTTCGCAAACGATTCCAGCGTCTTGGCATCCTGCTCCGACGCCATCACCGCACCGACCGAGAGCGCGATGCCCTCGCTCGGATCCGCGCTCATCACCATCGCGACCGGCCCCTGTTGGACCTGACCGTTCGTCAGCTTCACGAGGCCGCCGCGCACGCGCTCGTCGACTTTGCCGGCAGCCCACAGCGGCGCTTTCTGATCGGCGAGCTTCATCCATGCGACGAGGTCGGGGTTGTCGGCGACCTTCTTACCCGGACCGAGCGCCTCGGTAACGAACGCCTCGTTCGATCCGAGCACCACGGTGTCGGCCTTGCCGAACGCGAAGAACATCGTGCGATTGCCGTCCTTCGCTTGATAGAGCGTGCGGCCACCGACGTCCTTGCCGGTCACCGTGCCGCCGCCTTGCCCGACGATCGTGCGCACGCACGCGGTGAGCTCGCTCTCGACGAGCTGACCGGTCACGACCATGAGCACCGGCCCGGTGCCCGGCCCCTGCCCCGCGTGCGGCCCGATCGCCAAGACGACGTGCTTGAGCTTACGTGCGTCGAGCTTGCACTCGGTGCTCAGCGCGGCCCAGCGCTCGCTCAGCACCGGATCGCGCATGAGCAGCTGAGAGACCGCGCGCTCGACGAGCGGCGAATCGATCACGCGCACGACATCTGCAACGACGACCGCCGTCGCAGATGCCGGCACCGCCGCGAGGCCCGAGACCTGCGGCGTTGCCTTCGTCTTGTTTCCGCAGCCTGCGAAGGCTGCTGCGCAAAGAACGAGCGCGAGTTTCATCTCTGTAGTCTAGCGAGGAACTAGGGACCGCCCATGCCGCCGCCGCCCATCATTCCACCCATCATGCCGCCGATCATACCGACCAGGTTCTTCAGCTTCTCCTGGCTCATCGCGACCACGATCTTCGCGTCCGTCGCGTCGGCAGTGACCTCGAGCTTGTCGAACATCTGCTTGACCTGTGCGTTGTTCGTCTGGCCCTTCATCATGTTGACGAGCTGGGTCGCCTCATCGGGCGTCGCGAAGCGGATGCGCATGTCGAGCGAGAGACCATCGGTCACGTTGAGCGAACCGAACACGGCCTTCGGCTTGACGCCGGCCTGCGCGGCCTTCGCCATGAACGGCGCGTTGCCGTTGATCAAGAACCAGAGCGACTCCTTGGTGTTGATCTTCGTGTAGAGCTCGACAAACGTCTGCGACGACTTGAGCGCCGACGTTCCCTTCGCAGCCGCGAGGACCGTGTCCTTCGACGCCGTCGGGCCGAGCACGCCTAGCAGCGTGTCGCCGTTGACGAACGTCCACGCGGTCAGCTGACCGCCCTTGTCCTTGACCGTAAACACTTCGCCATCGATCGTGATGTCCGAGCCCTTCTTTGCGGCTTCGACTTTCGCCTTCTCGAGGCACGCCATCGACTTGCCCTTGTCGAGCCCGTGGATGACGACGGCGCCATCGGGCGTCTTGCCCTGATCGACGCCCTTCATGCCGATCGACACGCTCTTGATCTGCTCGATCGGATCGAAGCCGCACGCGGCTTTGAACTCGGCGAGACCCGACGCGGCCTTCTCCATCAGCTTCGGCGAGTACTGCTTCCACAGCGCGCTCTGTTGCAGCTGCGAGAAGTTGAGGCCGAGCACCATCTCGGAGTCAGCAGGGAGCAGCGACAGATCATCGGCGGCGGCGAGCAGACCACCCGACGGCCCGGGCTTGGTGAGCAAATCGCCGGCCTTCTCGGCCGTCTTGTCCGCGGGCGCACCGCCCTTGGCTTCATCTTTCTTCTTGCAAGCACCGACGCCGAGCGCGAGCACTGCGGCGGCGATGAGGAAACTGCGCGTGCGGACCATGATTTGTCTCTCCTGATAGCGTCCGAGATCGGACCCGCTGGCTTATAACACGGGCACTGCCCCATGCCATGGATCAAGCACCGTCTGCGCGACGCCGACGTATGGGCAAAGGTCGACCCGGCCGGTGCACTTGTCACCGATCGTGACGGTCGTGTCGAAATCGTTTACAAGCCTGCGGCGGGTGCCAAGGTTTATCGGGCCGGCGCACGTAATCTGTCGTTGGTAGCGGGCGCCGCGCCGCTCGACTTCGAGCCAGGTGAGCGCGCTCCCGACAAGCAGGCGTCGCAGGCGTCGCAGCCCGCCGCAGATGCGATTCAAGTGTGGACCGACGGTGCGTGCAGCGGAAATCCTGGCCCGGCCGGGCTCGGTGTCGTCGTCCTCGACGGCAAGCAGCGCACCGAGCTCTCCGAGTATCTCGGCGAAGGCACGAACAACATCGCCGAGCTGATGGCGATCTTGCGCGGGCTCGAAGCGGTCGAGGACAAGACGCGCCCGGTCGTCGTGTACTCGGACTCGTCGTACTCGATCGACATCCTGACGAAACCGTTCAACGCGAAGAAGAACGTCGAGCTGGTCGCTGAATTGCGAGCGCTGTGCCGCGCGTTTTCGGATCTGCGCTTCGTCAAGGTTGCGGGTCACGCCGGCGTGCCGCTCAACGAACGCTGCGATCAACTCGCGCGCGAAGCGATCACCCGGCGCCGCTGATCATTCCGTGCGCTGGACGTCGGCGGCGACCTCGGCGAGCGTGACGAGCTCCCAGCGTTTCGCTACCGCGTCGAGCACGGCATCGAGCCGCTCCAGCTTGTCCTCGATCGAAAGCTTCAAGTCGGGCTGGTGATCGACGAGCTCGCCGGGAATGCCATCTTCCTCCGCATCTGCGAAGTCGATGCCGTGCAGCTCGAGGTTGAAGAACTTGCGGCGCGCCATCCAGTCGATGAGCTTCGCGCGCATCCACGCGGGCGCGACGAGCAGCGTGGTCCCGATCGCCGGCACGCGCGTGTACGGCGTGACCGCGACCGGCAGCTCGACGATCGGTGCCTGGCCGCGTCGCCACGGCGACGTCATCGACGGCCGATATGGATCCGCCGGCGCCGCGAGCGCGCGCGGATTGGTCAGCACGGCACCGCTCGGCCGGCCGAGCACGCCGAGCGCGGTCATCACCGCCGCCTTTGCCGCGTAATAGCCGGGCGCGGGAAACACCGACGAGTCGTAGCGATAGCCGAGCCGCGCGAGGGTGTCGAGCATCGCCGGCGAGACGTCATAACCGGGCGCGCGAAACCCGCGCGTGCCGGTCTGCGTGATGTCGCGCAGCACGCGATCGCAGCCGACGATCTCCGCGTCGACAGCAGCCGCGGACCACCGCGCCATATCGTACGGATGCGAGTACGAGTGATTGGCGAGCTCGTCGCCCCGCTCGAACAGTGTGCGCAGTCGCTGCGCGTTCGCGACGCGCGCTTGATGGCCGGGCAGCGCGGCGTCGGCGTCGGCGTCGCGGCCGATCACGAACCACGTGACGCGGAGATTCTTCTGCGCGAATAGCGCGGCCGCACGCGGCAGCGCGCGCTCGAGGATGACGTGCTCGAGCTCCGCAGGCGACGGGCCGAGGCCGTGGATGCGGTAGTAACAGGCGATGCCGTCGAGATCGATCGAGACGGCGCACCTCATCGCGGACATCAGGGTTTGCCGCCGAACCGGATGACGTAGGTCAGCTTCGCCATGCCTTGCAGCACGCGCGGCACCCGCTTGATCAGGTTGATCGCGGGCGGTCGCTTCTCGTCGAGACGGATCGGGATCTCGAGCACGCGCACGCCGGAGCGGCCGGCGCGAATCACGAGCTCGCTCGCGAACAGATCGCGATCGATCACGCACTGCTCGACGACGGGCAGCAGCGTCTCGCGATGAAACGCCTTGAGGCCGTGGGTGTCGGTCCCGCGGAAGTCGAGCGCGACGCGCAGCATGCCGTTGAGCACGCGGGTCGCCGTGCGCCGCATCAACGGGCGATGATCGCTCGCGCCCTTCATCGCCTTGCTGCCGACGATCATGTCGGCGTCGCCGTGGCGCAGGTGCTCGAGCGCACGGCGATGAAAATCGAGGTCGCACAGATCGATCTCTTCGCAGATCACCCACTCACCGCGCGCCTCGAGGATGCCGCGGCGCAGCGCCTTGCCATAGTTCGGCTCGCCGAGCGAGAACGTGCGGACCTCCGGCATCTCGGCCGCCAGGTGCTCGGCGAGCTCGACCGTGTGATCGCTCGAGCCGTTCTCGGCGATGATCACCTCGAACGTCAGCCCCGGATGAGAGAGCCCGAGTCGCACGCTGTCGAGCCCCTGCAGCAGCTCGGTGACCGCCTCGCGCAGGATCCCCTCCTCGTTATAGACAGGGATCACGATCGAGACGTCGGGCGCCACCACGGATTGTTATCATGACCACGGTGCTCTGCTCGCGGTGGAAGCTCGGGTTGCTGCTGCTCGCGAGCTGCGGCCGCGTGAATTTCGATCCGCGCAACGATGGCGCGCCCGGCGGCAGCGATAGCGACGGCACGACCGGCGACCTCGGCTGCTGGCCGGCGTGGAAATCGGGGTCACCCACGGTGTCGGCACCGCGCCCGATCGACCAGCTCAACACGCCGCAGTACGAAGGCGATCCGTACCTCGCCGCCGATGGCCAGACGTTCTACCTGCTGCGCGCGACGACGACGTTCGACATCTTCGTCACACGTCGCGAGGAACGAGGGATGCCCTTCGATCCCCCGGCGCTCGACACGGCGCTGACATCGACCGCGGACGACGGCCGGGTCTCGCTGAGCGGCGACGGCCTACTCGCGGCGATCTCGAAGCGGCAGCCCACCAACTACGATATCTGGCTCGCCGACCGCGTCGTGCCGACCGATCCGTTCAGCAACCCGTCGCAGGCGCTCGTCGCCACGCTCATTACGCCTGATGCGCAGCACGATCCGGAGCTCAGTCGCGACGGCAACCGCCTGTACTACGCGACCGGCCCGACCGTGATGAACCGCGTGATGGTCGCGGAGCGCCCCGATCGCAGCGCGCCGTTTGGCATGCCGGTGCCGGTCGCGAACCTCCTCACCGCGGCGACCACCGCCGACGCCACGCTGTCTCCCGACGAGCTCGTCATCGTGTACTCCGCGACGATCACGACCGAGCCGTTCGACCTCTACTTCGCGACGCGCACCGCGATCACCGAGCCGTTCGGACCGAGCCAGCCCGTACCGTCGGTCAACCTACCCGCAATCGATGACGGCGACGCCGCGCTCAGTCCCGACGGTTGCGAGCTGTTCTTCTCGACGTCGCGTACCGGCCAGCGCGACATCTACATCGCCGACGTTCAGTGATCGACGCGCACGGTATTGAACCGCTCGGTCTGACCTGCGGTCATCACCATCACGTGCTCGCGAATGCCGCGCTGACTTGCGAGCTCGAGCAGCCAGCGCACCGGCTCGTCGAGCCGCTCGTACGACAGCGCGAACGCGCCGTGGTGAATCGGCACGAGCAAGCGCGCGCGTAGATCCTCGAACGCGTAGAGCGCGTCGAGCGGCGACATGTGCCGGTTGCGAAACGAACCCGGATAGAAGCCGCCGATCGGCAGCACCGCGATGTCGGGCGCGAACCGCTCCCCGATATCGGCGAACCCGGAGAAGTAGCCGCTGTCGCCGCACAAGTAGAGGCTCGGCCCCGCGAGATCACTCTCCGGCGACGGCCGCACGACATACGACAGCCCACGCGCCAGCTCGCTGTCGCCGTGCGCGGTCGCGTACGCGATCACCTGGACGCCGCGCAGCTCGAGGTCGGCGCCGGGTGAGAGCTCGATCACACGCGCGAAGCCGAGCGCCGATACCCAGGCCGCGCCACCGGTCGGCACCACGATCGTGGCCGACTTGCGCGGGAGCTTGCGCAACGTCGGAATGTGCAGGTGGTCGGCGTGGCGATGCGAGATCAGCACGAGGCCAACGCCCTCGAAATCGCCGGGGGCCAAGCCCGGCTCGACGGCGCGCCTGACGCCGCCGACCCAGCGGCCCAGCATCGGGTCGAACGCAATCGCGAGCTGGGGATAACGGGCCAGCACCGTCGCGTGGCCGCCGAACGTGACGACGCACTGGCCCGGCTCGGGCGTGGGTATCGGCTCGTGCTGCGCGGGCCGGGGCGGCCGGAACCAGCGTGTGATCCAATGCCCAACGAGGCTGCGGTACCGCTCCACCGGCATATTGCGATGGAGCTTCGCAAGCTCGCCGGCACGCGCAGTCGACACGACCATCGATCATAACAGTGGTAATTTCGCGTCGTGGAGAAGTTGTCCCGGTATCTCGGTCGCTGGCCGATCGCGCTCGCATGCGTGGTCGTGCTCGCCGCCGCGACGCTGTTGCCGGGTCTCGGCACGTTCGGCATGTTCGAGCCGCAGGAACGCCACCTCTCCGATAAACAGGCGCCGCGGCCCGAGCTCGCGAAGAAGCAAGCCGCCGCGATGCCGCAGACGCCGCCGCCGGCGCCGAAGGACGGTTGCTGGCGCATCCCACCGCCCGACGCCGAGGCGCGCACGTTGTCGACCCGCGCGATGCGGTTCGGTCGCGACACGTTTGGCGATAGCGACGCCGGGCGCCGCCTGCCGTTCGCGCTGCTCGGCCTGCTCACCGTGCTCGCCGCGGCGGGTATCGCGATCCGCTCGTCTGGCTCGCGCGCCGGCCTGGTCACCGGGCTGGTGCTGCTGTCGATGCCGCTGCTCGTGTTCCAGTCGCGCCAGCTGACGAGCGAGATCGGCACCGCGGCAGGCGCCACCTTCATTATCTATGGGCTACTCGCACTGAGTCGGCCGGCGCGTCGCTGGTGGCTCGACATCCCGGTGAGCCTGCTCGCGCTCGTCGTCGGCTGTGTCGTCGCGTTCCTGTCGGGCGGCGCGCTGCTCGGACTCGTCGTGCCACTCGTCGCGTTTGCCGCGGCCGGCAAGCTCGGCGTTCCGTTCGCGATCGATGTCGGCCGCGCCGCACGCAACGGCGCGCTGCGCCTCGCGAAGCGCGTGGCACCGAAGCTCGCGGTCGGTCGCGAGCGCTGGGACTATGCGACGAACGACAACTGGCCCGCCTTCGTCGCCACGCTGCTCGCGATCGGTGTCGTCGGCGCGCTCGCGTATCAGCTCTACTCGCTCGTCGAGCCGCAGCCCGGCATGACCCCACCACAACGGGCGCTGTTCGGCAAAGCGATCGTCGCGACCGGTTGCTGGTCGTCGGCGCTCGGCGCGCTGTGGCGGCCCGACGACGATCTGCGCTACTCGTTCGACTCGACGTTCGAGCAGATCGCCTATGGCACGTTCCCGTGGGGCATCCTCGGCCTCGTCGCGATGGCGGGTCTGATCGCGTCGAGCGATGCCCGCCAGCGCCTGATCGGCGCGCTCACGCTCGCGTGGGCCGGCGGCGCGTGGATCGCCGCCGAAGTGTTCCAGCGCAAGGTCGGCTTCACGATCTACTCGGGGTTCCCCGCGATCGCGATCGCGATCGGCGTCTGGCTCGATGCCGCCCTCGCCGGCCGCGTCCGCGATCGCTCCGCGCTGCCGAAGGGCGCGCTGCTCGTCGGCTTGTTCGTCGTGCTCGCGATCCTCGATCTCGGCAAGGACATGCAGTCGTTTCCCGAGCGCATCTCGTCGCTGGTCGTCGGCGGCGATCAAGTCACGTATCCGAAAACCTCGGAGCTGCTGTTCCTCAAGACGAAGCTATGGATCCTGATCGTCGGCATCGTCGTCGCCGCAGGTTTCATGCTCGCGATGATCGAGTTCCGTCGCGTGTGGCGGATCGGCATCATCGCCGCGCTCGGCGGCACCGTGCTCGCGGCGGCATTCTGGTCGTTCGGCTGGCAGCCGACACTGGCGACCCACCTGTCGTCGAAGGCGATGTTCGACACCTATCTCGAGCTGCGCAAACCGGGCGACCAGCTCGCGATCATGGGGGACATGGGCGACGCGCCGTTCGACTACGCACCCGACGCCAAGGTCGAGCAGCTGACGTCGCGCGAACAAGTCGTGCAGGCGATCGCGCGCCCCAATCGCGTGTTCGCGATCGCGCCACAGACCGAGCTGTGTCAGCTCCACCGCGAGATCGGCGGCAAGCCGTACTTCGTGCTCGACGACCGCAACCTGCGCTCGCTGCTGCTCTCGAACCGCATCGACGGCTCGGTCGACAAGAACCCGCTGCGCACCGCGATCCTCCACGAAGAGCCCAAGCAGATCCCGGTGCGGCCCAAAGGCCGCATCGTATTCGACAACCGCATCGAGCTACTCGGCTGGTCGATCCCCAAGCGCGTGTCGCGCGGTGACAAGTTCGTGGTCACGACGTTCTACAAGGTGCTGCAGCCCGTGCCGGGCAACTGGCGCGTGCTGTTCCACTTCGACGGGCCAATTCGATTCAACGGCGACCACGAGCCGATCAAGGGGCGCTGCCAGACCTCGACCTGGCAGCCCGGCGACTTCATCATCGACTCGCACACGGTCACCGCGGGCGGTGGCGCGCTCACGCCGGGCCCCTACGAGGTCTGGACCGGGTTCTTCACCGGATCGAACCCCAACTGGAAAAATATGACTGTCTCGGAAGCGCCCGGTGACATTCGCGACACGGCCGATCGCGTGAAGATCATGACGATCAAGCTCGACTGATCCTACTGATTGACGCCGCTCGCGACCCGGCGGTATGACGCCTGACGATGGTCAGGTCCAAGGGGGTCACCGCGGAAGTGCCAACGACCGAGCATGATCGGCGGCAGGCCCCCCGCGTGTTCGTCGACCTCGAGGTCGATTACGCGAGCGAGGACAACTACCTCTTCGCGTACATCACCGATATCAGCGAGACCGGCATCTTCGTGCGCACCACCACGCCCGAGCAGCCCGGCACGCACCTGAACTTGCGTTTCCGCCCAGACGACGAAGGCCCACAGATTCAAGTCGAGGGCGAGGTCATCTGGGTCAATCCGTATCGCCCGGGCGCCCCGGATAATCTGCATCCGGGTATGGGCATTCGCTTCTCCGCGCTCGATGATGAGCTCCGTGATCGCCTGCTCGAGCTCGTACGTCGCTTCGCCTACCTAAGCTGATGTCGATCATTTGCGGTACCGACCTCTCGCCACGCAGCGCCGGCGCGCTCGAGGTCGCGCGTGCGCTTGCAGCCCAGCGCGGCGATCGTGAAGTCATCCTCGTCCACGTCGCCGAAGACGAAGAACAGGCGGCCAGCGCGCGTGCCGCGCTCGACACGCAAGCCGCAGTACCAGGCTCCGTCCCGGTCCGCGCCGAGCTCGCGATCGGCGCCGCGGCCGAACGCATTATCTCGTTCGCCGACACCGAAGGCACCGACCTGATCGTGATCGCGGCCGCGAGCCGCACCACCTCACCGATCGGTACCACCGCACAACAAGTCATCGTCGCGTCGCGCGTGCCGGTCCTCGTCGTGCGCGATCCGGCTCCCTGGCTGGCGTTCGCCAAAGGCACCCAGCCGCTCCGCGTCCTGCTCGGCATCGACGACTCGGTCGCCTGCGACCTCGGCATCCAATGGACCCAGGCCTTGCGCCAGCGCGGCCCGGTCGAGGTCGTGCTCGGCGCGATCTACTACCCCGACGATGCAGCCGACTACTACGGCCTCCATCAAGGCGCGCTCGTCGATCGCGATCCCGAAATCGAAAAGCTGATCGTACGCGACCTGCTCAACCGATTCGGCGCGGGCTCGCTCGTCCAGGCGCGCGCGCTACGCGGTCTCGGCCGCATCGGCGATCACGTCGTCGAGCTCGCCAAAGAAACGGGCGTCGACGCGATCGTGGTCGGCACCAGCCAAAAGACCGGCCTCGGCCGCCTCGGCTCCGTCTCCTCGGTCATCGTGCACGACGCGCCGCAATCCGTCGTGTGCGTGCCGCCGAACGCGAACATTCCCACCATCAGCGTGCCGCGCTTGACCCGCGCGCTCGTCGCGACCGATCTCTCGGCGTTCGCCAACCGCGCCGTCGCGTTCGCGTTCGCGCTCACCGACGAAGGCGGCGAGGTCCACATCGTCAATGTCGTCGAGCCCGACGCCGAGCTCGACGAAGCCGACATCCAACGCCAGCTCCTCGCGCTCGCGCCCGCGAGCATGCCGCGCAACACCTCCGCGCACATCGTCCGCGGCGACGATGCTGCCAAAGCGATCGCGCAAGCCGCCGCGCGCCTCGGCTGCGATGCCATCTGCATCGCATCGCACGGCCGCTCCGGCATCACGCGCGCGCTCGTCGGCTCCGTCGCCGACAAGCTGCTCCGCGTCACGCGCAAGCCGGTCCTCGTCCTGCGTCCCGCGTGATCGTGCGGCTGACGCTGCGTTTCCGCGTGACGCGTCAGCGCAACGCGTTCGACCGCGCGCGCAGCGTTAAGAGGCCGCGCACCTCGACCTGCCGCACGCGCTCGCGGGTCAGATTCGTGATCAGCCCGATCTCCTCCAGCGTCAGCCCGCCGTTATCCGCGACGTCGAGCGCGCACGTATGCGCGAGCTCCCACGGCTCGAGGTCGGGGAAGTTGATCTTGATCGAGCCCGTCCGCGGATTGATGTCGAGATACAGGTGATGCTTGCACGCGACCCACGGGCACGGGCGCGGCGCATCGCGGCAGTCGTCGCGCGTGCGCGGCCGCTCGGCATCGACGTCGTCGATCGGCGGATATAGCTCGGCGCCGCGTCGCAGCTCGGCGCGCGTCAACCGCTTGAGCGCGATCGTCTTCGCGCGGGGTCGCTCGCGCTTCGTGCGCGACCGCGGCGCCACCTTGCGGCTCGTTGCGGGCACGCCAGCGTCATCGGCGGCGTCGAGCACATCGTCGACGTTGTGGGCCGCGAACGCATCGTCGCCGACGTCGGCCGCGAGCGCATCGGCGGCGTCGAGCACATCGTCGACGTTGTGGGCCGCGAACGCGTCGTCGCCGACGTCGGCCGCGAGCGCATCGGCGGCGGCGAGCACGTCGTCGGCAGCGTCGCCCGCGAGCACGTCGTCGCCCGCGAGCACGTCGACGGCGTCGAGCGCATCGTCGGCATCGTCGGCCGCGAGCTCGTCGTCTCCCGAGTCGGCGGCGAGTACGTCGTCGCCCGCGTCGGCAGCGTCGCCCGCGAGCTCGTCGTCTACCGAGTCGGCGGCGAGTACGTCGTCGCCCGCGTCGGCAGCGTCGCCCGCGAGCTCGTCGGCGCCCGCGAGCACGTCGGCGGCGTCGAGCCCATCGTCGGCATCGTCGGCCGCGAGCGCGCCGTTGCCAGCGTCGGCCGCGCCGTCCGCCTCGCCCGCATCGAACCCCACTTCGCCTCCGCCATACGTCGCCTCGCTAGCGCCCGAACCACATCCTCCGGCCCCCACGAACAAATCGATCGAAACCGCTCGCTCCCCATCGGCGTCGTCGCGCATGTCGCTCCTCACGCGGGCAATGCGGCACACGACAGCGCGCGAGCGGCTCATCCACTGAGCCGTGTGCTCGCATCGCGCCTTCAGTGGCCAGTGGTTCCCGCGCTCTCACCCTAGTGTTGCTTACATAAGCTCCGCAAGAACATTTGATTGAAATTTGTCACGGAGAGATCTCGGCGATTTCATATTTCGGTGTACGGATCGCGATCGATGACATCGGGACGTCTCGGCGGCTGGGGCGGCGCTCGCGCCGGCGCTGGCAGACCCGCAAGCGGCCCCGTGCCGAGCGAGCCGCACAAGACGCGCCCGACGCTATCCCCGCGCCACCCGGTTCACGTGACCGCGCGACTCGTCCGCGCCACCCACCGCGACCTAGGACGCACGTACCAGCTACTGCGCTACTCGCTACATCGGTCGCTCGCGCGCAGCGACTTTCGCATCGTCCATATCGCGCTCGTGCGCGGCAAGCTCGAGCTGATCGTCGAAGCCGACAACAAGCTCGCACTCGCCCGCGGGATGCAGGGCTTTCAAGTCTCGCTCGCGCGCGCGCTCAATCGCGCCGCGCGGCGGCGCGGCACCGTGTTCCCCGATCGTTACCGCATGCGCATCCTGACCACGCGCAGCGCGGTGCGCGCCACGATCGGCGGCCTGCCGCTCGCGCGCACGCCCGCGTGGCCGCAGACCTGGCTCCTGACGCTCGAGCTCGCGCGCGCAATGCGCGGAACCTCCGCCTCGCGCGCCTCGCCCCTCGCCGCGAGCTCTCGCGCCTCGCGTCCCACTACAGCGCACCCGCCCGCTACAACGCGCGCGCCACCGCCGCTTGCCAGTCCGTTGCGAACCGGCGCCGTTGCTACGATGCCGGCCCGTCAGTCGGTAGCCGACCGCTCCGTTAGTCGGTAGGCGACGCAGGCCCGTCAGTCGCGAAACGCGCCGTAGACCGCCATCGGCCCATAGCGCCAGAAGCATTCGGGCCGCGCGAAGCCTGCTTCGGCCAGCAGGCCAAGCTCGGTCGCGAGCGGGTAATAACGATCT
>DATDCH010000553.1:0-3447 GCA_036524455.1 Kofleriaceae bacterium
GCGAAGAACGCCAAGGCGCCAGAAGAAGCTTCTTGGGGCCCGCGCTCCGCTCACGCGATCGTCCGTGCAGAGCGCGATCACGCGCGCCGCGGGCGACAGGATCGCGCCGCCGATCGTGCGTGCAGAGGGAGCGCCAAATCCAAGTCTTGGCGATCCGATCCTGGCGTCTGCTGGCGGCTTGGCGGTTCAATCTGAGGCAGCAAAGCCGCCGAGCGCCCACCCGACGAGCTCGGGTGGATCGCGTGCGAGCTCGGCTGGCAGTTACTGGCGCTGACCGACGAACGTCGCTGGCTGCACGAGCGTCGTGTCGACGGCGTCGTAGCTGAGCGTGCCGGCCCACGTGCCGAACTGCAGCTTGTCGAGCTTGTGGTCGCCGTTCGAGTCCGAGACGCGCGCGTTGCCGGTGATGTGGAACGTCAGCAGCGAGCCGCTCGCCGCGATCTGCTGGTAGACGAGGTCCGCCGCACCGTCGAGGCCGGCCGTGCAGGCCGAGGCCCAGAACGACGCGCTGCCGAAGTCGAGCGCGTCGGCGACGCCCTGGCCGACCGCCTGGCAGTTGACGACGTTGTCGAGCAGGTCGGTGAGGTTGTGCGCCGACGGATCGATCGTCGGAATGATCGCCGCGTCGAGACCCATGCGCACGATCTTGCCGTAGGGCAGCGGCAGCGCGTGCTCGCCGATCAGCATGCGCGACTCGTTCTCGATGGTGATGAGCACGTTGTCGGCGACCACGTCGTCGACGTTGTGATCGACGAACGCGAGGTCGATCTGGTTGCCGTCGACCGTGAAGCGCACGCCGTCTGCAGTGACGGTGCCGATCAGGGTTTGATCGGCGCCGCCGACGAACAGCTGCTTGTTGACGCCGAAGTTCTTCGTGAGGTCCGCCATGTGCTGGCCGAGCTCGACGATCGTGCCGACGAGCTCGGGGGCGAGGTTGTTGAGCTCGTCGTTGAGGTAGCCCACGACGAACGGCTTCGCGCCCTGGAGGATCGACTTGAGCGTGCCATTCGGCATCTGCGCGAGCATCTGGTCGAGCAGCCACGACATCGGATCGTCCAGGTCGTCGGTGGCCTCGATGAGGCCGTTGACGAACGAGCCGGAGGAGCCGGGCATGTTCGTCGCGATGTCGAACGTGCTGTGCAGGCGATAGGTGCCAGTCGCGTCGAGCTTGGGCTCGGGCTGTTCGCCGGAACCGGAACCTTCGCCGGAACCTTCGCCGCCGGTGTCGTCACCGTCGAGGATGTTGTCGCCGCAGCCGGTGAGTGCGAGCGAGAGCGCGAGACTAAGAGATGCGAGAGTTTTCATTAGGCGCGGGCGAATAGCAGAGGTCGGACCACCATTGCTAGAGGTTTTTGAGCCGAAGACTCCTCAATAACGCGCTTGTCCCAAACTATTCGCCGCGACGGCGATCCCGATCTCGGTGACGACTGGTTTTTGCAGCTCGAGCAGAAGCCAGGGCCGACGCGAGATCGAATGTATGCTCCGGCTCTATGGGTGAGCTGGCGCCACTGAACAAGGGCTTTCACGGCAAGGCGTTGTTCGTCGATCTCGGCTCGAAGGCGCATCGCGTCGAGACGATCGATCCGCAGATCTATCGCGACTACCTCGGCGGTTACGGGTTGGGCGCGTGGCTGATGTGGAAGCACTTTCCCGCCGGCACCGATGCGCTCGATCCGAAGGCGTGCTTCGCGATCTGCTCGGGCCTCATGACCGGGTTGCACGCGCCGTTCTCGGGACGCATCCAGATCGTCGGCAAGTCGCCGCTGACGAACACGTGGGGCGATTCGAACTCGGGCGGCAGCGTGTGTATTCACCTGCGCAAGGCCGGCTACGACGCGCTGGTCGTGACCGGCAAGGCCGACGTGCCGTCGATCTTGGTGATCCGCGATGGCGAGATCAGCGTCGAGCCGGCGGCCGAGCTGTGGGGCAAGGAAGTGCCCGAGACGTTCGACGCGCTCAAGGACCGGTTCGGCGGCAAGCGCGATGTCGGCGTGTCTGCGATCGGACCCGCCGGCGAGAAGCAGATGCGCATCGCGTCGGTGATGAACGATCGCTATCACGCGTTTGGCCGCCAGGGCTTTGGCGCCGTGTACGGCAGCAAGAACCTCAAAGCGATCGTCGTGGCCGGCACGGGCGAAGTACCGATCGCGCATCCCGACCAATTCAAAGCGGTGTGCAAGCGCGTCACCGACGAGTACAAACGCGACCTCGGCTTGATGGCGCGCCTGTTCGCGTGGCTGCTCAAGGCGAAGACCTGGCTTGGCTGGATGTACCGCGCGGCCGCGCGGATGGGCAGCAAGCTCGCCTCGCCGCAAGCGTCGATGCGCCGCGCGTTCTCGCAACACGGCACCACGCTCGGCGTCGCGATCTCCGTCGAGAATGGCGACGCGCCGATCAAGAACTGGAAAGGCGTCGGCCCGCGCGACTTCGCGATGCAGAAGAGCCTGAAGCTCGACGGCAGTGCGGTCGAGAAGCTCGTCACGAAGAAGCTGTCGTGCGGCGATTGCCCGATGCCGTGCAAGGGCATCGTCAAGGTCAAGTCACGCGGCCTCTCCGACGTGCGCCGTCCCGACTACGAGACCCTCGTCGGCTTCGGCGCGAATCTGTTGAACGACGATCTCGAGCTCGTCACCGCGTGTCACGACGCGTGCAATCGGCTCGGCATCGACGCGCTGTCGTCATCGGCGACGCTCGGCTGGGTGTGCGAGGCCGTCGAACGCGGGATCCTCAGCAAGGACGACCTCGACGGCATCGACATGGGCTGGGGCAAAGGCGAAGGCGCGCTCGCGCTCACGATCAAGATGGGCAACGGTGAAGGCTGCGGCGCGTGGCTCGGCAACGGCGTCAAGCGCGCCGCAGAGCACGTCGGCAAAGGCTCCGAGGAGTTTGCGATCCACATCCACGGCGGCGAGCCCGCGTATCACGACAGCCGCTTCACGTCGCTGATGGGTGTGACGTACATCGCCGATCCGACGCCGGGCCGCCACACGGCCGGTTCGGCCTCGTGGAACGAGACGTTCGGTACCGGCTTGTCCCTGCGCAAAGGCGCCGACAAGAAGGACTGGAACATCAAGTGGAAGGGCACCGAGGGCAAGGGCAAGGCGCAGGCGCTGCACTCGAACGCGCACCAGGCGATGAACGGCCTCGGACTCTGCATGTTCACGATGCTGACCGGCTCGCTGCCGTGGACCGAGCTCCTCAACGCGGCGACGGGTTGGGGCGTGAGTGATGCCGAGGTGCTGAAGTGCGGCGAGCGGATCCAGAACCTGCGCGCCGCGTTCAATCGCCGCGAGGGGATCAAGCCGGCGGACTTCAAGCCGCACCCGCGCATGCTCGGCGAGGGCGACGGCAACCTCACCGCCGGTCCGCTCAAGGGCGTGAAGGTCGCGCTGCCCGTGCTGCGCGAGGACTACTACTCGCACATGCAGTGGAACAAGACGACGGGTC
>DATDCH010000554.1:0-14375 GCA_036524455.1 Kofleriaceae bacterium
AATCCGTTCTCGCTGAACCGGACCGCGCATACGCGGTGCTCCACGATCGATATCGGCACGCCGACCGCGATCACGGACGTCACCGCGAGTCCTGGGGGTTCGTAGTGGTCGACGGCAACGGGGACTTGCAGCGCAGTCGGCTCGTCTGGATCTGGGGCCATGAGACCGCATGCCGACAGCGTCGTGCACATGCCGCTGAACAGATCGAGTACCGCGATGGATGCCACGTCGGTCATATGGTTGCGGACGACGAAACCGATATACGACGCCCCGATCGCGAACGACGCGATCGGTTCGCCGGTGAAGTTGCCCGAAGCACAAGCACCGCGCGCTCCCGGATCGTTCGCGAACGGATACGCAACCAGCGCCTTGGACGCGGTCGCGGTGTACGCGGCGATGCCGTCGGGCGTCGGCACCAAGATGTCTGTCGTGCCTTGCGCGCGATCGAACGTGCGCAGTGCAATCTGGGCGTTCGAATACGGCAGCAGCTGGGTCGCGCGCGTCGTCAGACTCGCAGCGGGGTCGCCAAACCGGGTGTCGATCGTGATGTCCGAAAACCCGACGATGTCACCGATGCGATCGCCATCGAGGTCCCCGACGGTGCCGTGCCCGACGACAAACGGAAACGTCGTCGCCGCGGCCTGCCCGAATACACCACTCGGCGCGTGACACACCTGATCGACACCGCACAAGTACTGCCCCGGCAACATCGCGCAATCGGCATCGGTCTCACAGGTGCGGCTGCACTGCGTGCAGTCTGGACCGCCATCGCAGTCCTCGTTGCGATCGATGACACCGTTGCCGCACTGACCTGGCTCGAAGCTCGGCAGGTCCGTGCAGGCCGTGACGGCAAGTACCGCGAGTAGGACGAACGTGCGCATCATTTGTTCTTGTCGAACGGGCTCGCGAGGTCGTCGCGAGCAGGTGCGTTCGGGCGACCGGCCTTGCGCTTCATCTTCGCGGGGACGTCTTGGTCGCGATCCGGAATGACCGTGACCGGCAATGGTTGAAAGCCGTCGAGGTGGAGCACGAGGTCGACCGCTTCGGTGCCATACGGCAGCTTCAGCTTCGGGACGACGCCGAGCGGCTTACCGTCGCGCAGAACCTCGGCACCGGGTGGCACGCCGACGAATGTCAGCTGCACGCGATCGGGGGTCACGGCCGCGTCGACCGCGATCACCGCCTCGGGCTGCGGCGGATCGACGACCACATGCGTCGTCAGCGCGGGCTGCACCGGCTCGGGCTGCTGTGCCGAGGGCGGCGGTGGCGGCTCGCGGGTCACGATGTAAGCGCCGGTGCCAAGCGTCGCGAGTGCGAGCACGACACCGGCGAGCAGCGGCAACCGGCTGCGCCGTTGCGGGGCGGCGGTCGTTAGCGCGTTCGGCGACGACACGCCGGTCTCCGCGAGCGCGAGATCCGCGGGGGTGTTCTGCGGACCGCGCCCGGTCGGCGGCAGCGACGGCCGGCTGCCGCGCAAGCTCGGCGGTTGCGTGACCGGAATCGACGGATCGAGCGCGTTGACGCCTTCGAGCACCGCCTTGGGCCGCTGCTCGGGATCCTTCTGCATCATCCACGCGATCGCGTAGTTCACGCTCTCGGGCAGCGCCGCATTGATCGATGTCGGCAGCGCCGGCTCCTCGTTCACTTGCTTGAACAAGAGCTCCATGAAGTCGCCTTCGAACGGGAACGCGCCGGTGAGCAGGCGATAGATCACGACGCCGAACGAGTAAATGTCAGTGCGGTGATCGACGTCGCGACCGCGGCACTGCTCGGGCGACATGTAATACGGCGTGCCGATCGGAACGCCCGTGCCGGTGCGATGCATGACGTTGTCTTCGGGCGCGAGCAGCTTCGCGATGCCGAAGTCGAGCAGCTTCGGGAACACACCGCCGTCCGGATCGTTCGCGAGGAAGATGTTCTCCGGCTTGAGGTCGCGGTGCGCGATGCCCTTGGCATGTGCGGCATCGAGCGCGCGCGCGATCGCACGCAGGACTGGAATCGCCTGGTCGAGCGGCATCGCGCCGTGCGTGCGGATGTACGTGTCGAGCGGCTCGCCGTCGAGGTGCTCCATCACGTAGTAGTGACGGCCGTCGGGCAATTGCCCGAACGAGAAGATGTCGATGATGTTGCGGTGGCGGATCTGATTGACCGCGCGCGCCTCGGCCGCGAAGCGCGACACGATGTCTTGATCGGCGGCGTAGCGCCTCGCGAGCACCTTGATCGCGACGCGCTTGCCGATCACCGGCTGTACCGCGCCGTAGACGGTGCCGAATCCGCCGCGCCCGAGCACGCTCTCGATCCGGTACTCGCCAACATCCAGTCCCGGTGCGAGCTCGCGATCGTCGGCACCGATCGCCGCCGGCCCCGGTGTGGTGGACATGGTCGACACCCAGCTCGATTCTACCAGCTCGTTCGCACGGGCACGTCAGCGCGTGGCCGACCACATCAGCCCACCACGGGATGGAGCGAACGTCACGCTGGTTGCCGCCGCGTGCCGATATTGGCGGCGTGTGCGCTTACAGCTTCTTGGCAGAAGCGCTGGCGGCGAGGGCCCACGGGCCCCCCGGGTACAGCTTCACGTACTGGCCGTACGCGGTCTTCGCTTCGGTCTTCTTGCCGGCGAGCTCGAGCGTCTTGGCGATGTTGTAGCTCGCAGCGCGCTTGGCATTCGGCGACGCGAGCGCTTTCTCGAACGACGCCTTCGCTTTGTCGTAGTCCTTGGCCTCGGCGAGCGCGATCCCGCGGATCAGCTCGATGTCACCCTCGGTGACGCCACCTTTGGCTTCGACCTTGTCGAGCATCGCCTTCGCGTTGTCGAGCTGATTGCCCGCGATGTACGCCGCAGCGAGGTTGAGGCGCGCCTTGTGGTAGCCCTCGTCGGCCGCGAGCGCGTCCTTGAACGCGGCGATCGCTTCGCGCAGCTGCCACGGCAGGCGGGTCTTGTCGGTGCCGCGCGTCTTGGTCTTCTCTTCGGCGTCGCGTGCGAGCCCGACGTATTTGACGCTGGAGTCGCGCTCGAGGGAGAACCGCGTCTGCCAGCGGCCGAGCGGCGACTCGTTGTTCATCGCGAGCACGCCGAGCTTCGTGTACGTGATGCCGAGGTTGTTCGCGGCCTCCTTCACCGTCGGCAACATCGTGCGGAAGCGCTTGAAGTGATCGGCGGCGTCTTGATAGGCCTCGATGCCCTTCGCCATGTCGGTCGCCTCGAGCTTCGCGCCGCGATCGAGCGAGCCAACGCCGAGCTTGAATGACACGAATGCGTAGCGCACGTCGTTCGTCCAGTACTCGGTGAGGTACTCGACGCGCTCCTGGAACGTCGGGTGATCGAGGTGCTTGGGGATCTCCATCTCCTTGCCCATCATCTCCATCAGCTCGATGCCACCGCGCGGGTGGTAGCCGGCGAGGAACGCCATCACCATGCCTTCGCGGTCGGCGTCGATCTCGTGAATGCGCTCGACGTGGGTGAGGATCGAGCGGTCCATGTAACGGCCGCCGTCCTTCGCGGCCTCCTGGAACACCGCAGTATTGATCGTGTGCTTGCGGATTACGTGCGCGAGCTCGTGCGCGAGGATGTGGCCGAGCGCGTCGTTGCTCGCATCGACCTTCTTGCCGGTCTTCTTCGCGATCATGTCGAGCATGCCGCGCGTGACATAGACATCACCCGACGCGAGCGCGAACGCGTTGACCATGTCGGTCTTGAGCAAGTTGACCTTGAACTGCTGCTTGAGGCCGCTGCCATCGGCGAGCCTGCGGACCATGTCCTCCAGGATCGTCTTCTCGGGCGCCTTCGGATCGACACCTCCGAGCTCCTGCTCGATCTCGGTCACGATCGACGCGTAGCGCTCCGTCGAGAATACGTCGATCGACTTGCCGCTCAGCATGCCCTCGGTGACGCGCGGGTGCGTCGGCTTGGCCTTCGTCAGCTCGGTGAGCGCGCGCGAGCCGATCGCGCCGTACGGGTCTGCATCCATCGCGGCGATGAAGTGATTGACCGCGGCGTCGGTCTTGCCGTCGAGCTTGTCGAGAACGCCGAGCTCGATATGCGCGACTGCGAGGTCGGACTCCAGCGCGACGGCCTTGTCGAGCGCGGCGCGCGCATCGGCATTCTTGTCGGCGGCGCGGTGCAGACGCGCGGCCTCGACCCACGCGAGCGCCGTGTTCGGCGCGAGCGCGAATTCGGCGAGCGCCTTCTTCGGATTGTAGGCATCCGACGACTTCACCGACGCGTACACGAGACCGAGGTAGTAGTGGCACTCCTCGTTCTTGGGCGAGGTCTTCGTGCACTCCTCGAAGCCGCGGCGCGCTTTGTCCATCTGCTGGTTGATCGTGCCCATCATGCCGGTCTCGAACGCGGCCGCGTAGGCGGTCTTCGCGTCGAACACGGTGAGCTCGATCGGCTCACCCGACAGCTCGACGATCGCGCGCTCGGCGACCTTGTACAGCGAGCCGGTGCGCCGGCGCGGTGGCGTCGTCTCCTTGATCTTGCGAGCCGCGGCGAGCGCCTCGGCCTTCGCGGCAGTGTCGCCTCCGCGCAGGCGCTTGCTCGCGTCGTCGAACAGCAGCCAGTACGCCGTCGTATTGTACGGATCGATCGCGATTACCTTGTCGACCGAGACCTTCATGCCCTTGCTGTCGTTCTGTAGCGATTGCAGCTCGCCGAGCGCGAGCCACGCCTCGGGGCTCGTCGGGTTCGCCTTCGACGCCTTGGTGAGCACCTCGAGCGCGAGCTTGTCCTGCTTGTCGCGCCGATAAATCGACGACAACGCGAGCGACGCGTTCAAGTTCTTCGCATCGAGCTTGAGGATCGCGTTGTACTCCTTTGCGGCACCCTTCAGGTCGTTCGCGCGAATGATGTAGTACTGCGCCATCCACTCGTGGCGCTCGATCTGCATCTGCTTCTTGTCGAGCTTGGCGGCCGGTGACTTCGGTACCGGCTGTTTGATCTTCTTCTTCGGGGCCGCGCTCGCGGTGGCAGCGACGACGCAGATGATCAGGAGGGCGCGTAATGACATGGATCAGTCCTTGATCGGAGTGAGTGCACCGGCCGGCAGAAAGCTGGCCCAGTAGAACGGATGCGCGTACTTCTCCTGCGCGGAGATCTCGAGCTGGATCTCGCGGAGCGCGGCGCTGCGCGGCTTGCCGGCGGCGAGCTTCTTGTAGAAGCCGGCCATCAGGTCTTTCGTCGCGAAGTCGTCGACCTGCCACAGCGTCATCACGAGGCTCTCGGCGCCGGCGATCACGAGCGAGCGGCGTAGGCCGTAGACGCCCTCGCCGTTGCTCACCTTGCCAACACCGGTCTCGCACGCGCTGAGCACGACGAGCTTCGTGCCCCATAGATCGAGGCCGCTCGCCTCGAGCGCGGTCAGCACGCCATCGTCGTTGCCGCTCGACAGCTTGTTCGCGCCGGCGAGCGCGAGGCCCGAGCGCAGCAGCGGGTTCTCGAACTGTTCGGAGCCCGCAGTCTTCGTCGGTGCATTTGCCGACATCTGGTCCGCCGCCGGCGGCGGTGCCTCGTCGGGCAGGAAGAATCCGTGCGTGGCGAGATGCAGGATCTTCGGCGCGCGCACTTGCTTGAGCGCGCCCTCGGTCGCGTCCTCGCCGCGGAACACCTTGAGGCCCTTCATCGTCTTGAGCAGGGCGTCGGCCTCCTGGCCGGTGCCCGGCAACGGGGTCCACTTGAGCGAGCGCAGATCCGCCGAGCGACGTCCGCGCGTGCCGGCGTCCGCGGGCGCTTTCGTCGAGCCGTCGAACTTCGGATCGGCGAACACGACGCCACCGCCCTGCGCCTTCGTCTTGACGCTGAGGCGGAGCAGATCGCGCCCGCTGGTCAGGTACGTGAACGTGTACTTCTTGATCAAGAACTGCTTGCTGTCGTCGACGAGCGCGGAGAACGGCACGACGTTGAGCGCGCCATCGGGTGCGATCAGGATGTTCGTCGAGCCGCCGAGCTTCGCGACGATCTTGCCCATCGTCAGCTTGTAGAGCGCGTTGCCGAGGTCGCTCGCGCGATCGTTGTCGGGATCCGCGACGGCCTTGCGGAACTCCTCGACCGCTTTGTCGATCGCGGCCGCTTCGCCGAGCTCGACGGTGACCGGGTCACCCTTTTGCCCGACCACGTACGCGACGTAGCGGCGCGGCTTGAGAACCAGCCGCTGCGCGTAGGAGCCCTTGGGATCCCACGGCTGGTAGTTCACGATCTCGACGAGCCGCGCGTCGCTCGGAATCACTTTCTGGATCGCCGCGAGCTCGATCGGCTGCGTCACCGTGCGATATGCGGCGCTCTTCTTCGCGATCTGCAGCTCGAGCTTCTGCACCTTCTCTTCGAGCGTGGCGATCTCTTTACCGTACGCATCCGCATCGCCGCCGACGGCCGACGGTCCCGCGTTGACGAGCTTCGCGAGCTGAGCGCGTGCGCTGTTGAGCTCGTCGAGGACCTTCTTGTCGTCGGGCGACAGCTTGCTGCGAATCGTCGCGAGCGCGGCGGCGGCAGCGTCGAGGATGCGGCCCTTGCGCCGCATCAGCGTGGTCAGCGCCAGCCGCGCGGCCGAGCCGCTGCTCGGCGCGTAAATGATGCCGAAGTTGAGCGCGCGGTCGAGCACGTACGCGTTGCGCCCGAAATACACGGCGTGATCGGTGTCGGTGCCGGCGCGCAACACGAGCGCGAGCTCGCGCTCCGCGATGTCGAGCGCCTCGTCGAGCGTCTTCTCGGCTTCCTTGATGTTGCCGGACGCCGCATAGATATCGACGGCCGCCATCTGCGCGCCGCCGTACATCGGATGCTTGCGCCCGTAGTTCTTGATGATGAACGCGCGGTGCTCGTCGAGCAGCTTCTCGGCCCGCTTGTACTCGCCCAGGTCGCGCAGGACGTCGGCGATCATCGTGTTGTACGTGGTCGTCGACATCGGCGCCCACTTCGCCATGTCAGTCTTCGCCTTTTCGAGGAGCACGAGCGCTTCCTTCGGCTTGTCCTGCTCGCGCTTGATGTCGGCGAGCACGCTCTCCCAACCCGAAGGCAGGCCCTTCTTCTGGGCGTTGTCGATCACCTTGCGGAACGTCTTCTCCGCCGCCGCGAGGTCGCCCGACTGCTTGTACATGTAGCCGAGCTGGCCTTGCAGCGCGGGAATCTGATAGTCGTCGGGCTTGTCCTTCTCGAGCTTCGCGATCGCTACCTCGGCGACCGTGATCGTCTTCTTGATCAGCGGCATCGCGAGGTCTTTGCGGCCGCCCCAGTAGTACGCGGCGACGACGCCCCACATCGTGCTGATGGTCATGAGCGGCGTGTTGTGCGGACCTGGTGCCTGACCGATCGCGATCGCGCGGTCGTAGAGCGCGGTCGCCTTCGCCTGCTGGCCGGTCTGAAAGTAGAGGCTGGCGAGCACCTGGATCGGACCGAGCAACGTGACATCGGTCTTGCTCGGCGCGATCGACTCGTTGATCGCGAGGACTTGCTCGTACACGCGTTGCGCCGCGGAGTACTCGTTCTTGATGTTGAGCAGCGCACCGTACGTGCTCAGCATGCTCGCGTACATCTGGCTCTTCTCGCCGTCGAGCTTCTTGGTCAGCGCGATCTGGCGCTGGATGTACGGCTCGAGATCGTCGTAGCGCGTTTGCCCCCAATACACGCCCGTCAGCGGCATCAGCGCATACAACACCTCGCGCGATTCGAGGCCGTGCTGCTTCTCCGCGGCGCGCAGCAGCTCGATGAACAGCTTCTCTGCGCCGGCGTAATCATGCGTCTGCTGCAACAAGCTCGCGAGCGTTTGCTTGCGGCGCCCCGCTTCTAGCGAGTCGTCGCCGGTCGCTTGCTTCTGCAGCTCGAACAGCTTGCGCGCGACCTTGACCGCCGCGAAGTACGCCTGCTTGGTCTGGTGCTCGCTCAGCTCCTTGTCGAGCTTCGCGATCTCGGCGGCTTGCTGCGCGGTTGGTTGCTTGCCCGCAGGCTTCGCAGGGCCGGGCGTCGCCGATGCACCCTTCGCGGGCGGTGCCTTCGGCGGTTTGTCCTTCTTCGGTTTCGCGTTGGCGATCGAGCACAAGCACAGTGCGACGACGACAAACGCAGCCCCCACGAGACGCATCCGCCCGATTCTTACACGAGGCCGGCTACAATAAAGTGGATGAGACTCCTCGCCCTGCTCCTGCTTGTCGTCGGATGTGGTGGTTCCGCCAAGCCCGCCTCGACGCCACCACCCGCTCCGGATCCGATTCCCAAGACCGCCGGACCTGCCTGCGACGTTGTCGCAGACAAGCTCGCGATCGTCGTCCACGCCGACAAGCCCGACGCGCAGGGGATGGCGAAGGGCAACCTCAAAGCTCGTTGCACCGACGACAAGTGGTCCGATGAAGCGCGCAGCTGCTTCGCGACCGTCGAGACCGAGGCCGAGATCGATGGTTGCCGGCAGCACCTCGACGACCCTCAGAAGGCAGGCCTCGGCAAGCACGTGCCCGCCGCCGCGCCGACGGCCGCCGCGGCGCCGGGTCCCACCGTGGAGAAGGCGACACCGCCAAAAGCCAAGCGCTCGACCCGCGGCGCCCAGCCGAAAGGCGATTCGAGTGATCCGCAAGAGGGTGGCGAGTAACGCCCGCTCATGCCGTAAAGAGCCGGCGGCCGGGCCGCGGTCGCGCAAAAACGTCAGTCGCCCGCGCGGGGCTCCTTCGGGCCAGGGTGAGCGTGTCGCTCACAGACTCGCAACACGCTTCGATCGGTTGCCCTCAGTCGCAGCGAAAGCCGATGTATAGCGCGTCGTTACCGTCGACGTCGCCGTCGGGGTTGAGCCCGAGCACGTCGACGGCCTGACCGAGCGTGAACTTGGAGCACGTGTTATCCGCGCCCGCCCCGTTCATGCACGCCCCGACGCGAACCTTGCCCCACTTGCTCGGCGGGGTGATGCAGCCATCGCAGTTGTCGCGCCAGCCAAAGTACAGCGAGCAGTGCTCGCCGAAGTACCGCGCGACGCTCGGCGCGACGCTGTCGCAGCGAAACGCGCCGCCCGGCAACGTCTCCGCCACGAAGTGGCCCGCAGGACAGCTCGTCATCTGCATCGAGCTCGACGGCGCCGGCGGCTCGCAGCGCAGCGCGACATGAAGCTTGTCATTGCCATCGACGTCGCCGTCGGGATTGAGCCCGAACAAGCGCACCATCTCGGTGCCGAGCTGCGCCGGCGGAAGGCACGTGTTGTCGACGCCCATGCCGTTCGAGCACGCCGCATCCGACGTATAGCCCCACTTCGATGGCGACGAGGTGCACCCATCGCAGTCGTCTTGCCAGCCGAGATACACCGAGCAGTTCGCCTGCACGTACGCGATGACCGAGCCGGCAAACGACGAGCATGTCCACGCCGTCCCGTTGAACCCGTCGACGAGCTGTCCCGCCGGGCACGGCACCACGCCGTTGCCGGTACTGTTGTCGGCGGTGCAGTGCAGGCCGGCGTGCAGCTTGTCGTTGCCATCCATGTCGCCGTCGAGATCGAGGCCGAACAAATGGATGGCCGCGCCATCGAGCATCGGCATCGTGCACGTGTTGTTCGTGCCAACGCCGGGCATACAACTCGCGCTGCTCACGCGTCCCCACTTCGCCGGCGCGGTCGTGCAGGCATCGCAGTCGTCGCGCCAGCCAAGATACGCACTGCAATGCTCGCCGATCGCCTGGCGCGACAATCCGTCGAGCCCCGTGCACGCGACCAATCGCGTCGCCGTGACGTCAGTCGCGAACTGATCCATCGGGCACGCTGCAGACGTCGGCACGCTGCTATCGAGCGGGCCGCTGCCATTGCCATCGCCGCCATTCGCGTCGAGCCCGCCCTCGCCGGCGTTCGCGCACGCGACACACAACAAGCTCGCGATCAGCGCCCCGCGCATCCCGTCGATCGTAACTGATCTCGAGGCGCGAAACCTCTCGGGCTCGTCAGAGCCCTTGCGCATGCAGCGCCTTGATCTCGGATTCGGGCAGCCGCCGGCAGTACACGACGATGCGATGGAGCTCGCCGAGCCATGCGCGGTTGACCGCGGGCGCCTCCTCGTTACCCACGAGGACAGGCAGCGTGGCGTCCCAGCTTCCGAAGTCGCCACCGAGCGCATCCTTGCCGCGTTCCTGGCCATTCACATAGATGAGGCGCTCGCCCGAATCAGCGGTGATCACGACATGCATGAGCGCGGGCGTGCCCGCAATCACCGCACCGGTGCCGAGCTCGGGAGTGCCGTTGTTGTCGGTATTGCTCGTCCGCACGCGCGACACGAACGTCGCGCCAATCTGCGCGAGCATCACATTGCGGGTCACGGTGTCCGACGAAATCGACAGCACGCGCGCCGGCCCGGTTTGCAGATTGTCCGCCGGGCGAATCCACGCCTCGACCGTCACCGCGTCTGACGTCGAGCACGCCTCGTAGATCTTGGTCGCCGGGCCTGAGCGCATCCGCGTCTCCGCCGTGAGGTGGAGCGCGCCGCCCGCCCACGTCCCGGTCGGCAGGGCATCGACGAACGCGAGATCGAGCGGCGTGCCGACGCCGGACGTATCGGCAGCGACGGTGCCGCTCGTCTCGTCGAACTCCCAGCGCGCGACGACGCCCATCGGCATTACCAGCGGCGTGTCGGGCTTACCGTCCTCGGGCGGCGTCGCCATGTCGACGCTGATCGCGTCGCCGCTCGCGGCAGTACCGTGCTCGAACGAGCACGCCGCGAGCCCCGCCGCGATCACCGCGATACGCCACACCCTGCGATGGTAACGCCGCCGCGGCCGTTACTGTGGCAACAACTTCGCGCCAAGCGTCGACTCACGTGCAGCACCGAGTCACTCGGGAGGGCATACCGATTTCAAGTCGGTGCCCGGCGCACGCTACGGCCGTGGCGTCGTGAGCGCTTGCAGCGAAGGCAAATCGACGAACATCGCCTGCCTCAGCGACTGCACGTCCGGAGTCCGGACCGCAGTGCTCGTCGGTACGGTGGGCGCGACGTCGAGCGCGGCAGACGGCTCGACGAGGCCCGGCTTGACGTAGACCGGGCCATGCAGTGTGGCACGCGCCGCGATTTCGGCGTCGATGTCTTGCACCGTGCGATTGATCTCTTCGATGACGCCACGCTTGCGGCGATAGTCGAGGCGCGGCAGGTACGGTTGGCCGTCGAGCGCGCGGAACGAGCCGGTGAACTCGTCGTACTCGCGCTGCTTGCGGTTGCGGATCGCCTCGAGGTCGAGGTGGTCCTTGATGATGTACGGCGTGAGCAGGATGAGCAGATTCGTCTTCTTCTTGGACTTGGTGGAGTACTTGAAGAGATGGCCGAGCACCGGGATGTCGCCGAGCAGCGGGACTTTGGATTCCGAGGACGAGTCGCGCATCTGCATGAGGCCGCCGATCACGATTGTCTGCTGATCGCGAACGAGCACGCGGGTCTCGACGGCGCGCTCGCTCCAGGTCGGGCCGAGCTCGGGGTCGGAGCTGCCGAGGTCTTTCGAAGACTGTTTGACCTCGAGCAGGATGGAGTCGTCCGTCGAGATGTGCGGCTTGATGTCGAGCTCGAGCAGGAGCTTCTCGCGTTCGATGTTCGTGCTGATCGTCGAGTTCGCGGCAGCCGACGTCGGCATGACGCCTTTCTTGTACGGAACGTTTGTGCCGACCTGGTACTTGGCCTGTTCGTTGTCGACGACGATGATCGGCATCGTCGACAGGATGTTCGTGCGCGAGTTGGTCGACAGCGCCTGGAACAAGATCGCGTACGACGGAATCGACGTGCCGAGCAGCGCCTGCGAATGCTTGAGCGTCTTGCCGACGAGGCCGCCGATCAAGCCGTTCGCGGACACGAGCGACTCGAGACTGGTGGACTTGAGGTTGGGGGCTTGCACGCCGCCGACGAGCACGCTGCTATCGCCGTAGTTGTAGCCGCCGTGCGAGGAGGTGCCGAGCTGGCGACCGTTGTCGATCTGGACTTCGAGGATCATCGCCTCGATGTAGACCTGACGGCGCGGCACATCGAGCTCGCGAATGACTTCGCGGATGGAGAGGAAGTCGCGCCCCGACGCCATGACGAGCAGCTTGTTGGTCTTGGGGTCGCTGATCACGCGCACGGGCCCTTGCAGGGAACCGAGGTCGCCGGGTGCAGTGCTGCCGGGTGGCTTCGCGCCGCCCGGCCCGCTCGCTCCGCTCGGCGACGCTTGGGCGGAGATGGCGTCGTTGAGCGTCTTGGCGATCTCGTCGGCGATCGCACTGCCGAGCTGATAGACGTGCATCGTCGTGCCGCCTTCGATGCCGAGCGCGATGTCGAGCGTCGCGACGAGCGCTTTGACCCGCTGGTAGGCGGCATCCGTGCCGGCGACGATCAGCGTGTTCGTGCGTTCGTCGACGAGAATCTTCGACGGCGTCGCCGATGTTTCGCGCAAGACGGCGTGCTCGGCTGTACCTATGGGTCGGCCGACCGGTACTCGTGAACCCGGCGATGAGCCGCCCGACGCGCCGACGTCAAGCAGCTGCTCGATCTTGACCAGCAACTTGGCCGCGTCTGCGTGCATGACCGGGATCGCGTAGATGCCATCGGTGCCGCCCGGAACGTCGACGAGCTTGGCGATTGTCACCATGTCGCGCACGTTGCTCGCGTGATCGGTCATGAGCACGAATGCGCCGAGTGGCTGCACGTCGCCGGCGTCAGACTTGAACGCAGTGAGCGCTTTGCTCAGCGTGTCGGGTTGTGCGTGCGTCGGTCGCATTAGATAGCGCACGACCTGCTCGCTCGCGTCGGGGAGTTTGTCCTTGTAGAGCTGCGGCGCCTTGGTCTTGCCCCCTGCAGTCTCGACGATCTCGAGCAGAGTGCGCCTGGGCACGACGGTGAACCCGAGCGTCGCGAGCGCGGTCGTGAACATGTCGTACGCCTGTGCCGGCGTCTGTTTGCCGGGCGCGATCAGCGCGACCTTGCGGCCCGTCGAGACGATGCGGGGATCGTAGACAAACCGCTTGCACGTAAAGCCCACCGCCCACGACAGCAGCTCCTTGAGCTCGATCTCCGGCTTGAACGTGATCTCGACCGAAGCCGTGCGTGGCTTGCAGTTGTAGATCGACTCGTCGACGACGTCGGCGCCCGCCGGCTGCGCGACCGCGGCGGATGGTGACAGCAGCGTGACCGGCAGCGTGACCAGCAGACAGAGCGAACGCAGGCGCATGCCGCTCGCACTACCAAGCGGCGGGCCAGCGCTCCGCGCATACCTAAGCGCGTGATCCCTCGCCGACGAGCGGCAGCGCCGTGCCAACGAGGCAGCATGTCGTAAGTAAAATGCGCAACTTCGTCGGACAGAACGCCGAGACCGTCGCGGACGAGTGCGATCGACCACTCTCGCTGGCACGCGCGGTGAAGCCCTGCTGCTGCGGAGGCTTCCGATGCTCAAAGAATTTCGCGACTTCATTCTCAAGGGCAATGCAGTCGAGCTCGCGATCGGTGTCATCCTCGGCATTGCCTTTGGTGCAGTCGTCACCGCGCTCACCGAAGGCGTGCTCATGGCGACCATCGCTGCCGTTGCCGGCAAGCCGGACTTCAACAAGCTCGCGTTCGATCTCAACGGCACGCCGATCCTGTACGGGCGCGTGATCACCGCCCTGGTCAATCTGATCCTGATCGGCCTCGTGCTGTTCGGCGTGGTGAAGGGGATCAACCGACTCCGCAAGCCGGCGGCGGCTCCAGTGGCGGAGACCGACCACGATTTGCTCGCGCAGATCCGCGACGAGCTCCGCAACCGCCCACGCCTCGACGTCTCGACACCGGCACCAGCGGTCCGCTGACGGCAGCTAGAGCGCAACGATCGTGCGCTCGAAGCTCGCGCCTCCGCGCGTCACCACCTCGCAGCGTGCGAAGCCCACGCAGTCGACCTGGTGCGCTTCGATGGCAAGCTCGACCCCGAGCGTCCCGGTGCCACGCGCAAAGGTCGGCACCATGAATCGGATCTCGGCGTCTGCGATCGTGGCCTCGACCTGCCAGTCGTTACGATTCGGATCTTCGAGCTCGCCGCGCCACCACACCGTCGCGCGTGCGATCGCTCGGTCGTCGAGCACGCGCACGGTCGCCATCTCGCCACGCGCGAGCACGCCAATGTCGAGCTGTGGGTTCACGAGCAGACGATCGACCGCGAGCGACACATCGGTGCTGTGATCGGCGAGCGTGATCACGGACAGTGGCTTCGGCGCCGGCAACGCCTCCAGATAGAACGACGGCGTCACGCATCCCGATTCGGTCTCGCCGTGCACTTCGTACGATTCGAAGCCGCCGATCACGACGTACTCGGGTTCGCGGTCGTCGAGCGCCACCTGCGGTTCGTCGAGCGAGAAGCAGCCGGCGGCCGAGTACGTCAGGTCGAACGTCATCCCGGTCCCGTAGTTGTCGCTCCAGTTCGGTATCTCCGGGACGCC
>DATDCH010000555.1:0-7144 GCA_036524455.1 Kofleriaceae bacterium
GTACAGCCACACAATGCCGGTCCACAGCGCGGTCTCCTTGACGAGAAACGCCGCCATCGTCGCGACCGCCGCGCCTGCGATCCACCACGCCCCGCGCGGCCGATCGCGACGCGCGAGGCAGAGCACGGCCGCGGCCATCAGCGCCGCGCACGGCAAGTCGGCGTAGAGCACCGTCGCGCTGGAAAGCAGCGGCGTGCAGAACACCGCGAGCGCGAGGCCGATCAGCTTGGCGCGCGGCGTCGGCGCGGCTGCATAGACGACGACGGTGACGCCGAGTGCGGCGATCAGCGGGTACAAGTTCGTGGCGAGCGTCGACACCCCGAACAGCTTGTAGAACAGCGCGACCGGCACGGTCAGACCGACGCGCATCACGAACGGGTGGGTCTCGGCGGGGCTGAACACGCCGCCGAAGTCGCGCGCCAAGTCGCTTGCGACGGCCGCGTACCACAGTGGATCGCCGAGGACGAAGTCGGGCTGACCGACCACGGCGATCACGATCTCCGCGACGAGCGCGAGCACCAGCGCCAGCCATGGCCGGCGCATCAGCGCATCGACAACCGCCCGGAGCATCTGGCGGCGACTGTAATCGATTTACGCTTCGAGCTCGCTCGCGCGCGAATCGCCGGGGGCCGGCAGCTGGTAACCGGTGACGTGTGGATCGAGCAGATACGTGTCGGTGACGCGCTTCTTGCGGAACCACGGCAGCAGCCGCAGCGGCAGTGTGACCAGCGAGCCGATCCCGCCGGCGAGCTTGCCGCCGTACGCCTCGGCGACGAGCAGCGCACGCTTGACGCCCGAAATCTGCTCGAGCGGTCGATCGAGCACGCCGATGCGGCGCAGCCGGATCTCGGCGCATTGATTCGCGTGCGCGAGGAACGCGGGCAGGTGCTTGAGCACGACGTGATCGGCCGGCAGCTTCTTCTCCATGTAGCCGGCGAGCTTGCGCACGCCCCACATCGAAACGAGCGAGAGCCCGAGCAGGCGACGCCGCAGCCACGGCTTGCCCTCGATCGCTTTCTTCGTCTGATCTTCACCGAACTCGACGTGGCGCTCCTCTTGTTTGACGGCGCGCCGCAGGATGTCGACCGTCGGCTTGTGATCGAGCGTATCGATCACGGCGTAGAACGCTTGCAGCACGAAGCCTTCACCTTGCGCCATCTCGAGCGCGACGTGCTCGGCCCACGAGCTGCCCATCATACCGGTCGACAAGAAGCGCACTGCGGGATGCGCCGGCTTGGGCTGGCAGTTCAGCATCGTCATGATGCGCAGGAAGTTGTCGACGTGCTGCATCTCCTCGAGCGACTGGCGCGCCAGAAACTTCGCGGCCTCGAGGTCGGGCGCGTCGTACAGCCAGTGCCCGACTTGAATGCCGGTGACCTCGCCGTAGAGAAACTGGTTGAACATCCACTCGAGCAGGTCGCGGTCACGAACTGGATCGAGCTTGGCCCCACCAAAATCGAACGTCATCTCCTCGCGCGTCAGCAGCATCGGGTACCTGCGCGCAGGATAGCACCGGGCCTTCCGGCCCGATCCCACTATTCCTCGCCGACTCCGCTACTCTTCTTCGGTCTTGGCTTCAGCGGGACGACGGCGCTTCCAGCGGCCACCCGGTGGGCGTGCAGCGTGGAAGTGCGGACCATGCACAGTGCAGCCCGGATACTTCTCGGAAATCGAGCGAGCTTCCTGCATGGCAGTGCTGCCGGTCTTGTCGTCCTCGTGTTGGACGGGCGAGCCGACATCGGGCGGTTGGAACGAGATCGTCGATTTACCCGTCGACTCGTCGACCGATACGAAGATCTTGTCAGGACGACCCTGCAAACGTGCTGCTGCTGCCATGGTCATGACTCCAGATCGGGCTCGGAGACGGTTTCCCAGCCGCGGCGTGCGGCGAGGTTGGTCATGCGGGCAAGCTGATCGAGCTGTTCGGGCTCGAGCTTGAGCTTGATACGCGCGAGCACTTGGCGACGCGCTTCGCGGATGGTGCCGGGCCACGCGCCCACGATGTCGCGATCCTGCTCTTCCAGGGCGCGCACGTAGGCGTGTGACCACGCGAGCCCGATCTCGTTCGCGAGCGAGGCAAGCTCGCTCGGAACTGCGACCACAGCACGTGCGTTCTCCGCGGTCGCATCACTCTGCGTGCCGCGCGCACGAGCCGCGTTGCTGTTCGCAGGATGCGACTCGCCGGCAGTAGATGTTGAGGCGGACGTTTCTACGGCCGCCGACGACACCAGCTCTGCATTGCCGTTTTCAGCGACCACGGCGCCGATCGCCACCGCGATCACCGCGGTCACCACCGCCGCCGCCGCCGCCGCGGAAGCCGCCGCCGCCGCCGCCACCGCCGCCACCACCACCACCGCCGCGCGGACGCTCTTGCGCCACGTCGACGCGCAGCGAGCGGCCTTCGAAGTCTTGACCATTGAGGTTCTGGATCGCCTTTTCGGCGCCCTCAGACGTCGCCATTTCGACGAAGCAGAAACCACGGGACTGACCGGTCATCCGGTCGAGCATCAGGGCAACCTCGCGGACTTCTCCGCAGGTCGAGAAACGCTGCGAGATGAGGTCTTCGGTAGCGTGAAAGGGAAGGTTGCCAACGTACAAACGATTCGACATTTCGGACTGTTCTCTCTGGCAGCTACGAAAAATAGACACGCGCCAACCAGCCGCACGGAAGGCGAAGTCGTGATCGCCCTCAACGAGACGAGCCGCCTCGGTGTAGCACGCGAACCCTAGCGAAACAACTTCGCCGCCGCCTCTGAAGCGCGCGTGCGGACGCGTGCGAGATCCAGCGTCAGCAGTGATTTTTCGCGCACGACCACAGAGCCGTCCACTGCGACATGGCGGACATCGCACGACTTGGCTGCGTATGCAATCTGCGACCAGGGACTTCCCGAGGGAATCGTATGCAGCGGGGTGATATCGACGGCAATCACGTCCCCGCGCTTGCCGACCTCGAGGGAGCCAATGCGGTCGGCCTGACCCAATGCCCGCGCGCCGCCGAGTGTCGCGAGCTGCACGACCTCTGGAGCAGGCAGCGCGCGTGGCCCCACGCGGGGCTTGTGGAGCAGCGCGACGAGGCGCAGCTCCATGAAGCCATCGAGGTTGTTGTTGCACGGCGCGCCGTCGGCGCCGATCGCGCACGACACGCCGGCCGCGATCAGCTCGGGCAGGGCGCACACGCCCGACGCGAGCTTGAGGTTGGACGACGGGCACGTGCAGATGTGCGCGCCGCGCGTGGCAAGCAGCGCGCGTTCGTCATCGGACAAGTGGATGCCGTGCGCGATGCAGGTCTGCGGGCCTAGCAGTCCGAGCTCGTCGAGGACGACGATGTTGTCCTTGCCGAAGCGCTGGCGCACGAGCGCGACCTCGCCTTGGTTCTCGCTCGCGTGGGTGTGGATGCCGAGCTTGCGCGCGCGGGCCTGCGTGCCGACTTCGCGGAGTAGCTCGTCGGTGCACGACAGCACGAAGCGCGGCGCGTACGCGTAGCGCAGGCGATCGCCGGCAGCGCCGTGCCAGCGCTCGATCAACCCCGCCGATTCGTCGAGCGATTGCTGGGTCGACTCGCGCAGCCCTTCTGGGATCTGCGGATCGGGCGCATCCATCATCGCTTTGCCGATCGTCGCGCGGATGCCGGAGCGCTCGGCGGCCTCGAAGATCGCGTCGGTGTGGTTGACCGTCGCCATGTCGAGGATCGCGGTCGTGCCGCCGAGCAAGAGCTCCGCGCAGGCGAGCTCGCCGGCGGCGTTCGCGGCTTCGCGATCGAGCGCGGCCTCGTAGGGCCAGATCACGGTGCGCAGCCAGTCGAGCAGCTCGAGATCGTCGGCGCGGCCGCGCGCGAGCGTCTGCACGGTGTGGACGTGTGCCTGCACGAGGCCGGGCATCACGACGCAGCCCGCGCAGTCGAGGATCGCGTAGTCGCTGGTCTGCGGCGTGTAGCTGCCGCCGACGTGGACGATCACGCCGTCTCGCGTCGCGAGGTCACCGGTCAGCACGCGGTGGCCGGGGTCGATCGCCAGGATCGTCCCGCCGCGAAAAATCACCTCGCTCACGGCAGCTCGCGTCCCGAAAAGCCGTCGGGGATCAGCTGCGCGAGCGTCCAGCTGCGGCGCTCACCGCGCGGGTTGATCGCGATGACCTCGACGGTCGCCGGATCTGGTGCGAACTCGAGCAGCACCTGCCGGCAGCCGCCGCACGGCGACGACGGCGGCGATGCGTCGGTGCACACGACGACGGTCTCGAGCTTCTGCGCGCCCGCGTTGACGCCGGCCGCGATCGCGTTGCGCTCGGCACACACGCACATCGGGTACGACGCGTTCTCGACGTTGACGCCGTCGAAGATCTTGCCGTCCATCTGCAGCGCGGCGCCGACCTTGAACTTCGAGTACGGCGCGTAGGCACGCTGCTGCGCGGCGCGCGCTCGCGCCTCGAGCTCTTGCGTCGAGCTCATCCAAGCTCTCCGCGCGCGTTGAGGCCGACGAGGATCGCGTCGAGCAGGCTCTCGAACGTGGTGCGCACGCGGTTCGCGGTCTCGGTGACCTCGGTGTGCGAGAGCTCGTGCCCGCTGATGCCGGCCGCTTGATTCGTGATGCACGAGATGCCGATCACGCGTGCACCCATGTGCCGCGCGACGACGACCTCGGGCACCGTCGACATCCCGGTCGCGTCGGCGCCGAGCCGCTGGAGCATTTGCACTTCGGCGGGCGTCTCGTAGGTCGGGCCGGGCATCGCGACGTAGACGCCCTCCTGCAGTGGAATCCGCGCCGCATGCGCGGCGTCCTTGACGACCTGGCGCAGCTCGGGCGCGTACGCCTTCGTCATGTCGGGGAACCGCGGGCCGAGCCGCTCGTCGTTGGGGCCGCGCAGCGCGTGGTCGCGCAAGAGATCGATGTGATCGCGGATCAGCATCAGCGTGCCGGGTGCCCACGTCGGGTTGATGCCGCCTGCGGCGTTCGTGATGATCAAGACCTTTGCACCGAGCGCGACGAGCACGCGCGCTGGAAACGCCGCGGTCGCCGCGCTGTGGCCTTCGTACATATGGACGCGGCCCTGCATCGCGACGCATGGGATGCCGTTGCGCTCGCCGATCGCGAGACAGCCCTTGTGGCCGACGACGTGCGATTGCGGGAAGTACGGGACGTCCGAATACGGGATCTTCTTCGCGTTCTCGAGCTTGTCGCCGTACGCGCCGAGGCCGGAGCCGAGGATGAGCCCGACCTTGGGCTTCATGTCGGTGCGGCTTGCCACCGACGCCGCCGCGGTGTGCACACGGTCGTAGAGCGTCTCGATCACGCGCTTCGTGCTCACCGGATCACCTCGAGGATGCGCGAGGGGCGGACGGGCGGAGCGGGGCGGTCGATAGGCTCGATCACGAAAGCAGAAATGATCATCGCACGCGCCTCGGCGACCCTGCCATCTTCGGGCGAGAGGCTGTGGTGGAGCTGGATTTGCGGCGGTGCGTCAGGCTCGATGACTTCACCTAAATAAGCGTCGATGACGAGGCCCGCGCTCGGGTCGATCGAGTCCTCTTTCTTGCGGCGTCCCGCGCCGAGCACCAGCGCCGCGATGCCGAGCGCCTCGCTGTCGATCGCGACGACGCGGCCGGCCGGCAGCGACAGCTCGCTGCGCTGCTCGGGCTTGGGCAGCACGCTGCCGGGCGAGTCGCAGACGCGCGGGTCGCCGCCCTGCGCCGCGACGACCTTGCGAAACACCTCCAGCGCGGAGCCGTCGCCGAGCACCTTCTCGATGCGGGCCCGGCCCTCGGCGGGATCCTTCGCGACGCCGGCAAGCATCAGCATCTCGGCGCCGAGCACGTGCGTGAGCTCGCGGGTGTCGACCGGCCCGCCGCCGCGCAGCACCTCGATCGACTCGCGGATCTCGAGCGCGTTGCCGATCGTGCGGCCGATCGGCGCCTCCATATCGGTGAGCACGCAGGTGACGCGCTTGCCGTTGCCGTGGCCGATCGTGCGGATCAGCTCGCACAGCGCGCGCGCGTTCTCGATCGTCTTCATGAATGCGCCGCGGCCGACCTTGCAGTCGAGCACGAGGCCATCGATGCCCTCCGCGAGCTTCTTGCTCATGATCGATGACGCGATCATCGGCAACGACTCGACGGTGGCGGTGACGTCGCGCAGCGCGTAGAGGCGTTTGTCGGCGGGCGCGATGCGCTCGGTCTGGCCGATCAAACACACGCCGATCGTGTCGACGAGCTCGACGAACTTGTCGACGGACAGATCGACCCGGAACCCGGGAATCGACTCCAACTTGTCGAGCGTGCCGCCGGTGTGGCCGAGGCCGCGGCCCGACACCATCGGCACTGCGACGCCGCACGCCGCAACCGCGGGCGCGAGCGGGATCGAAATCTTGTCGCCGACGCCGCCGGTCGAGTGCTTGTCGATCTTCGGCCGCTTGATCCGGCTCGTGTCGATCACGTCGCCGGAGCGGGTCATCGCGTCGGCCCACGTCGCGAGCTCGCGCGCATCGAGGCCCCTGAAGAACACGGCCATCAGCATCGCGGCCTGCTGGTAATCGGGCAGCGAGCCGTCGGTGACGGCGGCGATGAACGCGCGGATCTCGGCGTCGTCGAGCGTGCCGCCGTCGCGCTTCTTGCGGATCAATTGAACGGGCAACATCGCGATCGCAGGACTAGTAGCCCTTGGCCTTGCCGTCACCCCCGGCGGCTTTGCCGCCGGATGATGTCCCGGTCACGATCGCGACCGAAGCGCTCGCGCCGATCCGGTTCGCGCCGGCCTGCGCCATCTTCACCGCATCCTCGACGGTGCGCACGCCGCCCGACGCCTTGACGCCGAGCTCGTTGCCGACGAGCTGCCGCATCAGCTGCACGTCTTCGACGGTGGCGCCGCCCTTGCCAAACCCGGTCGACGTCTTGACGAACGCCGCGCCGGCAAGCTTGCTCAGCGAGATCGCGATGATCTTCTCTTCCTGCGACAGCGCGCTGGTCTCGAGGATCACCTTCACGCCGGCGGGCGAGCTCGCTTTGACCACGCGACAGATGTCCTCGAACACGGTCTCGTAATCGCGCGACTTGAGCGCGCCGATGTTGATCACCATGTCGATCTCTTTTGCGCCCTGCCGCACCGCTTCGCGCGCCTCGTACGCTTTCGCCGACGGTGTCATCGCGCCGAGCGGG